>NZ_VJYK02000219.1 GCF_007097205.2 Streptomyces alkaliterrae | reverse complement strand
GGTTCCCGGCGGGGCGGGCGGCACCGTATGTTGTCCTCCGTCCGTCACCCGGCGAGCGGAGGGCGCCCCGCGCCGGCGCGGACAGTCCCCAGGGGCCTGACGAACCGGAGCGCGAGCAGATGAGCAGTGGACCGAACTGGCCGCCGGCCACCGGAGGCGGCCTCGACGAACTCGCGACCCGCCTGGCCCGCCTGGCTCCGTCCTGCGGCCCGGTCCGGCTCGTCGGGGTGGACGGGCACGCGGGTTCGGGCAAGAGCACGCTGGCCGCCCGGCTGTCGGCGCTCACCGGTGGTGCTCCCGTACTGCACCTCGACGACGTGGCCAGTCACGACGAACTGTTCAGCTGGCTGCCGCGGCTGACCGAACAGGTGCTCGACCCGCTCTCGGAGGGCCGGGAGGCGCGCTACGAGGTGTACGACTGGAGCAACCGGACCGCGAGCGGGACCCGACCGCTGCCGCCGGCGCCGCTGATCCTGGTGGAGGGGGTCGGCGCCGGGCGCCGGGCGCTGCGCCCGCACCTGGCGGCCGTGCTGTGGTCGGAGCTGCCCAGGAAGACCGCCTGGGAACGCGGCCGGCACCGGGACGGCCCCGAACTGGCGGATTTCTGGCAGATCTGGATGGCCGCCGAGGAGGCGCACTTCCACAGCGATCCGACGCGCCCGCACGCCCACTGGCTGGTCCGGCAGTCACCCGAAGGGAGGGTGGGGTTCCGGGTGTTCCCGGGCCCAGCCGGCCATCCGCGACAGCAGGTCGCCCCTGACGCTCCGTAGCCGCCGGTCGGCCGGGGCGGGCGGACGACACGTTCCACGCCTTCACTCTTTCGGGATGCTTGACCGGGCCCGCATTGAGCGATTACGTTCCATATAGAGCAGTCTGTACGGACCTCCATGATCGCGAAGCCCCCGGTTGTTCCCCCGTGACCGGGGGCTTCGTCCTGTGCGCCGGGCGCCCCGGAACCACCCGCCCGCGCGGGCCCCGTGCCACGTCTTTCACCCACAGTGATCAGCGACCGTACGCCACCGATGCCACGGGCACATGCGGTCGGCCGAAGGCCCAGGTTCCGGCCCGCCCGAGCGCCTTCGGACCGGCCGCGCCGACGGGTAGCATGCGAGGGCCGCGGGTGGTCCGGCTGACAACCACTCAGGGCCGCAACGCCCCTGCGCGGCAAAGCTGTTGTGGTCACGTCCGGACGCGGGCAAGCTCCTCGCAGAGGGACGTTTTGTGGGGGAGGTCAATGGACTTCGGTATGCAGGATCCGCTGGAGCCGCACGCGCCGGCCGATCTGGCGTGGCTGCGGGGCGTGGACGCGTACACCGTCGGCAGCTACGTGCAGGCCGAGGAGGAGTTCGGTACCGCCGTCCGCCTCGACCCGGGCATGGCCGACGCCTGGCTGGGGCTGCACGCGCTGCGCGCGGACACCACCAAGGCGCTCCTGCGGATGTACGAGCACCGGCACCGCTTCGGGGAGCAGCGCTCCCGCCACCACCGGACGTTGAACTCCTGGTACTGGCTGGGCTGGTGGGTGCAACCGGTCCTGGAGTCGGGCCGTGACCTGCTGCTCGCACACGCCTCCCACTGGCTCGACGGGCGGCATCTGGCCGAGCTGGACCAGGCGCTGGCCGGGTGCCCACCGGCCGACGCGGACCCGCAGGTGCGGTTCCTGCACGCCTGCCGCGCGTACCTGGCCAAGGACTGGGACGCGCTGGTGGCGCACACCGAGTCGCTTGTCGGCGATCCCCTGCTCGGCATCGAGGCCGGGCTCTTCGCCGGCATGGCCCGGGTCCGGCTGGAGATGTACGGCCAGGCCGAGCCCCTGCTGGCGGCGGCCCTGATGCGCTGCCGCAGCGAGCAGCCGCAGCGCAAGGAACTGCGCTACTGGCTCGCCCGGGCGCGGGAGGGGACGGGGCGCAGCGCGGCGGCACTGCCGCTGTACCGCGCGGTGCACCGGGTCGATCCGGCGTTCATGGACACCGCCGCCCGACTGACCGCGATCACCGAGGGGGACGGCGTCAACACCTCCTCGGGCATGCCGTCGGCGGTACTGACCGAGGCGGTTCCCGAGGGGCCGCCGCCCGGATCGCCCCCCGGCGGCGCGGGCTCCTCCACGCCTCCCGCCGCGACGACCGCCGGCTCCCCCACGGCCACCGACCCGGCGCCCACCGCGAGCGGTGGTGAGGCGGGACGGTCCCAGCAGGAGGGCGAGGCGTCCGTCCCGCTGTCCGTACCGGCCGAGGCGGACGCGGTTCGGGAGCGCTTCCGCGCCACCGCCGGCCGGAGCGGGGGCGGCTGGCCGTCCGGTCCCACCGATCCGGTACTGCTGGCCCAGGCGCTGGAGGAACTGGAGCGCATGGTCGGCCTGGAGCCGGTGAAACGCCAGGTCAAGGCGCTCTCCGCGCAGTTGCGGATGGCCCGGCTGCGGGCCCGGCAGGGGTTGCCGGTACAGCCCCCGAAACGGCACTTCGTGTTCTCCGGGCCGTCCGGCACCGGCAAGACCACCGTCGCCCGCATCCTCGGCCGGGTCTTCTACGCGCTCGGTCTACTCGGCGGCGACCATCTGGTGGAGGCCCAACGCGCCGATCTGGTCGGGGAGTTCCTGGGCCAGACGGCGGTTAAGGCGAACGAGCTGATCGACTCGGCGCTCGGCGGTGTGCTGTTCGTCGACGAGGCGTACAGTCTGTCCAACTCCGGCTACGCCAAGGGCGACGCCTACGGGGACGAGGCCCTACAGGTGCTGCTCAAGCGCGCCGAGGACAACCGGGACCGGCTGGTGGTCATCCTCGCGGGCTATCCGGAGGGCATGGACCGGCTGCTGGCGGTCAATCCGGGGCTCGGCTCGCGGTTCACGACCCGTATCGACTTCCCCAGCTACCGCCCGCTGGAGCTGACGGCGATCGGGGAGGTGCTGGCGGCGGACAACAACGACGTGTGGGACGAGGAGTCGCTGGAGGAGCTGCGCAGCATCGCCGGGCACGTGGTCGAGCAGGGCTGGATCGACGAGTTGGGCAACGGCCGCTTCCTGCGCACGCTGTACGAGAAGAGCTGCGCCTACCGCGACCTGCGGCTTTCGGGGTACCGCGGCGAGCCCGGCAGGGAGGACCTGTCGACCCTGCGGCTGCCGGACCTGATGCAGGCCTACGGGGAGGTGCTGAGCGGGCGCGGACCGGCGGGCCCGCGCCAGGAGCCGCCGCTGTGAGACACCGCCCGCCGTGGCGACACGGCGGGCGGCGGTGTGGAGCGACGTCGTCGGCACAGCTGACGTTGTGCGCTCGGGCCGGCGGTGTGCGCTCAGCCCTCCTCGCGGCCGCTGCCGTGTCGCTCGGCGAGCGTGCGCAGCGCGGCGGCGTCCTCGAGCGCCCGGTGCTTGCCGATGCCCGGCTGGATGCCCATCACGGCCCAGGTGGTGCCGTCGGAGAGGTCGAGCATCACCCAGGGGTCACCGGTGCGCAGGTTCACCCGAACGATTTCCGCCCAGGCCAGTCGGCGCGTCCTCGTCAGGTTGACGACGGTCAGCCCGTCCTCGTCGGCGGTCGCCCGGGGGCGGCTGAGGAGGGCGAGCACACCGAAGCACAGCAGGCCGACGGCGATGAAGGAGATCCGCTCGCCCGGCGCGAGGTCCAGCGCGAGACCGATCACGCCGAGCACGACCAGGATCGCCGCGCCGACGCTGAGCAGGACGACCCTGGTCCGGGTCGGGCGGAAGGTGACCGGCAGGGCCGGCGGCTGCGGGGAGGTGGAGGACACAGGAGTCGCCTCAGACGCGGCAGGCGTGGATGTTGGTGGTGAGGATCGCCCGGGCGCCCAGCTCGTACAGATCGTCCATGATCCGCTGGGCCTCGGCCGCCGGCACCATGGAACGGACCGCGACCCAGCCCTTGTCGTGCAGCGGGGAGACCGTCGGCGACTCCAGACCCGGGGTGAGCTGGACGGCCTTCTCCACGTGCTCGGCCCGGATGTCGTAGTCCATCATCACGTAGCGGCGGGCGACCAGGACGCCCTGCATACGGCGGAGGAACTGGCCGACCTTCGGATCGTCGGCGACCGCCTTGCGGCTGCGGATGACAACGGCCTCCGACTCCAGGATCGGCTCGCTGATGATCTCCAGCCCGGCGTTGCGCAGCGTGGTGCCGGTCTCCACGACGTCGGCGATGACCTCCGCGACGCCGAGCTGGATCGCGGTCTCGACCGCGCCGTCGAGCCGGACGACGGAGGCGTCCACGCCCTGGTCGGCGAGGTGGGCGGCGACCAGGCCGGGGAAGGAGGTGGCCACGGTCATGCCGCCGAACTCGCTGACGTGCTCGGCGGTGCCGGGGCGGGTCGCGTACCGGAAGGTGGAGGAGGCGAAGCCCAGCCGCAGGATCTCTTCCGCGTCCGCACCCGAGTCCAGCAGCAGGTCGCGGCCGGTGATGCCGATGTCCAGCTTGCCGGAGCCGACGTAGACCGCGATGTCACGCGGACGCAGGAAGAAGAACTCCACCTCGTTGGCGGCGTCGACGAGGACGAGTTCCCGGCGGTCCTTGCGCTGCCGGTAGCCGGCCTCATGCAGCATCTCCGACGCAGGCTCCGACAGTGAACCCTTGTTGGGGACGGCGATGCGCAGCATGAGGTCTTCCTTCGTGGACGTGAGCCCCGGGCAACGGGGTGGTGTACGGGATGGGAGGGGAGGGCCTGGCCCGGCCGTCTGCGCTGACGGGCGGGCGGTGTGTCACCGGAGACGGGCTCCGGTCACAGATGAGCGTATACGTCGTCCAGGGAGATCCCTCGGGCGACCATCATCACCTGAAGGTGGTACAGCAGCTGGGAGATCTCCTCGGCGGTGCGGTCCGCGCCCTCGTGCTCGGCGGCCATCCACACCTCGGCGGCCTCCTCGACGACCTTCTTGCCGATGGAGTGCACGCCGGCGGCGACGAGTTCGGCCGTCCGGGAGGTGCTGGGGTCGCCGGTGGCGGCCTTGTGCTGGAGCTCGGTGAAGAGCTCCTCGAATGTCTTGTTGGCCATGGTGAGCTAAGCCTACGCGCTCCGCCCCGCCGCTCAGCGCCAGGGTTCGGACACGGTCCGCAGGGTGGCGGCGGTGGCGACCGCCGCCGTCACCGCCTCGTGGCCCTTGTCCTCGGTGGAGCCCTCGATCCCGGCCCGGTCCAGGGCCTGCTGCTCGGTGTCGCAGGTCAGTACGCCGAAGCCGACCGGGACGCCGGTGTCGACGCTGACCTGGGTGAGTCCGTTGGTGACGCCCTGGCACACGTAGTCGAAGTGGGGGGTGCCGCCGCGGATGACCACGCCGAGCGCGACCACCGCGTCGTAGCCGCGGCCGGCCAGCACCTTCGCCACGACGGGCAGCTCGAAGCTGCCGGGCACCCGCAGCACCGTGGGTTCCTGGATGCCCAGTTCGCCCAGGGCGCGCAGGGCGCCGGAGAGCAGCCCGTCCATGACCTGCTCGTGCCACTGGGCGGCGACGACGGCCACACGCAGGTCCTGGCAGTTCTTCACGGTCAGCTCGGGTGCGCCCTTGCCACTCACGGTCGGCTCCTTCGGGGGTGGTTTGTCGGGTGTTTCGGGTTCTGGGGGGTGGAGTGAGGGGTGGTGTGCGGTCAGCCGCGGCAGGCGGAGAGGGCGGCGGAGAGGTGCGGTCCGGCCACCTCCGTGACCTCCTCCAGCCAGGGCAGGTCGTGCCCCATCCGGTCGCGCTTGGTGCGCAGGTAGTGCAGGTTGTGCTCGCCCGCCTGCACGGCGACGGCCTCGCGGGCGGTGACGAACAGCCCGTGCTCGCCGAGCGCGCGCGCCTTCTCCGGGTTGTTGGTGAGCAGCCGCAGGGAGCGCACGCCGAGGTCGGTCAGGATGCGGGCACCGGCGGCGTAGTCGCGGGCGTCGGCGGGCAGGCCGAGTTCGACGTTGGCGTCCAGGGTGTCGCGGCCGCGTTCCTGGAGTTCGTAGGCGCGCAGCTTGGGGAGCAGGCCGATGCCCCGGCCCTCGTGCCCGCGCAGGTAGACCAGGACGCCCCGGCCCTCCGCCTGGATGCGGCGCAGCGACTCGGCGAGCTGCGGGCCGCAGTCGCAGCGGTGGGACGCGAGGATGTCGCCGGTCAGGCACTCGGAGTGCATGCGCACCAGCACGTCCTCGCCGTCCTCGACGTCCCCCGCCACCAGCGCGATGTGCTCCACGCCGTCGGAGGTGGAGCGGTAGCCGAACGCCCGGAACTCGCCGTAGGCGGTGGGTAGTCGGGTCTCCGCCTCACGCAGTACGGCGGGCAGCTCCACCGGCCGGGCGGCGGGCTCGGAGCCCTGCTCGGCCGGGCCGGTCGACTCGGCGGCCTCCCGGGCGCGGCGGTACTCCACGAGGTCCGCGATCGAGACGATGGCCAGCCCGTGCTCGCGGGCGAACGGCACCAGGCGCGGCAGCCGCATCATCGTGCCGTCCCGGTCGGCGATCTCCACGATCGCGGCGGCCGGGCGAAGCCCGGCGAGCCGGGCCAGGTCGACGCCGGCCTCGGTGTGGCCCTGCCGGACGAGCACGCCGCCCTCCCGGGCGCGCAGCGGGAAGACGTGCCCGGGGCGCACGAAGTCGTCGGCGACGGCGGTGGCGTCGGCGAGCAGCGCGATGGTGGTGGCCCGGTCGGCGGCGGAGATGCCGGTGCTGACGCCGTGCGCGGCGGAGGCGTCGACGGAGACGGTGAACGCGGTGCTCATCGACTCGGTGTTGCGGCCGACCATCTGCGGCAACCCCAGCCGGTCCAGCTCCGGGCCCTCCATCGGCACGCAGATCAGTCCGCGGCACTCGGACATCATGAAGGCGATGATCTCCGGGGTGGCCTTCTCGGCGGCCACCACCAGGTCGCCCTCGTTCTCCCGGTCCTCGTCGTCGACGACGACGACCGGGCGGCCGGCGGCGATGTCGGCGATCGCCCGCTCGATCGGGTCGAGGGTGAGGTCCTCGGACGACAACTCGGCGACGGACTGCCGGAGGCTGCTCAGCGCGGTCATGCCACCGCTCCTTCCACTGTGCGCGTCGGCTGGGCCGACGCCGGGGTGCGGCGGGTGCGCAGCCACCAGGCCCGCATGCCCCACAACACCAGGACGAGATACACCAGGTAGACGAGTCCGGAGAAGACCAGACCGCTGCTGAAGGCCAGCGGGACGCCGACCAGGTCGACCAGCAGCCACGCGAACCAGAACTCCACCAGGCCGCGGGCCTGGGCGACCATCGCGGCGATGGTGCCGACGAAGATGTAGGCGTCCGCCCACGGGCTCCACGACAGGGTGGGGAACACGGTGAACAGCGTGCCCACGGCGACGGTGCCCGCCACCGTGCCGGCGAGCAGCGCCAGACGCTCGCGGCCGGTGGCGAAGCGGACGGCGATCGTGCCGTCCTCCCCGGCGGCGGCGCCGCTGCGCCACCGCCGCCAGCCCCACACGGCCACCGCGATGACCAGCAGCTGCTTGCCCACGCCCCCGCTGAGCTCCGCCGAGTGGTAGGCGGCGACCAGCACCACGCCGGCCAGTAGCTGCGCCGGCCAGGTGAGGCGGGAGCGGCGCCAGCCGAGCGCGAGCGCGGTAAGCCCCAGCAGGTTCCCGATCATGTCCGACCAGATGACCTTCTGGCCGAACACCACAAACGCGGTGTCGTTGAGTGCCCCGAGCGCGCTCATCCGGTCACCTCGCCGGGGTCTTCGGCGGCGCCGGTCACGCGCCCGACGCCGTCCGCCAGGCCCGCGCCCACCAGCCGCTCGACGTACTTGGCGAGGACGTCGACCTCCAGGTTCACCCGCTCGCCGACCGTGCGGCGGCCCAGGGTGGTGAGTTCGAGGGTGGTGGGGATGAGGCTCACCGTGAAGTGCTCGTCGCCGGCCTCCACCACGGTGAGGCTGACGCCGTCGACGGTGATGGAGCCCTTCTCCACGACGTAGCGGGCCAGTCGCCGGGGCAGGGCGAAGCGCAGCACCTCCCAGTGCTCGGCGGGGGTGCGCTCCAGCAGGGTGCCGGTGCCGTCGACGTGGCCCTGCACGATGTGTCCACCGAGCCGGGCGCCGACGGCGACGGCTCGTTCGAGGTTGACCGGGGAGCCGGGGTTGAGGTCGCCGAGGCCGGTGCGGCGCAGCGTCTCGGCCATCACGTCGGCGGTGAACTCGCCGTCGACGTTCTCCACGACCGTCAGGCACACGCCGTTGACGGCGATCGAGTCGCCGTGCGCGGCGTCCTTGGTGACCAGAGGGCCGCGGAGGCGCAGCCGACTGGCGTCCCCGAGGTCCGTGACGGCGGTGACCTCGCCCAGCTCTTCGACGATTCCGGTGAACACTCAGGGCTCCTCGGTGGTGTGGGGGACCGCGGTGATCCGCAGGTCGGGTCCCAGACGGACGGTCTCGATGAGGGTGAGCCGACGGGCGTCGCCGATCGTGCCGATGCCGGCGTCGGCGAGCGCGGCGGGGCCGGCGCCCAGCAGTACCGGGGCCACATAGCCGGTCACCCGGTCCAGCAGGCCGGCGGCGAGGAACGCGGCGGCCAGGGTCGCGCCGCCCTCCAGCAGCACCGAGCGCACGTCGCGGCGGTGGAGCGCGTCGAGTACGGCAGCCAGGTCGAGCCCCGGCCCTTCGGCGGCCCTGGGCACCCGCAGGACCTCCGCTCCGGCCTCCTCGAGTGCGCGGGCGTCGGCGTCCTCGGCGGTGAAGACCACGGTGGGCGCGGCGTCGTCCAGTACCCGGGCGCCGGGGGTGACCGCGTCCGCCCGGGTGTCCAGTACGACGCGCAGCGGCTGCGTCGCGCCCGAGACGCCGCGTACCGCCAGGTGCGGGTCGTCGGCGCGGGCGGTGCCGGAGCCGACCAGCACGGCGTCGGACTCGGCTCGCAGCCGGTGGACGTCCGCGCGGGAGGCGGCGGAGGTGATCCAGCGGCTGGTGCCGTCGGCGGCGGCGGTCCGGCCGTCGAGGGTCGCGGCGTACTTCCAGTGGACGTGCGGGCGGCGCAGCCGGGCGGCGGTCAGCCAGGCCGCGTTGCCGGCGGCGGCCTCCTCCACGAGCAGTCCGCCAGCGACGTCGACGCCGGCTGCCGCCAGGGTGGCCGCGCCGCCGGCGGCGGTCGGGGTGGGGTCGGCGACGGCGTAGACGACGCGGCTGATCCCGGCGTCCAGCAGCGCCTGGGCGCACGGGCCGGTGCGTCCGGTGTGGTTGCAGGGTTCGAGCGTGACGACGGCGGTGCCGCCGCGGGCGTCGTCACCGGCCTCGGCGAGCGCGTGGATCTCGGCGTGCGGGCCGCCGGCCCGCTTGTGCCAGCCCTCCCCCACGACC
>NZ_VJYK02000218.1 GCF_007097205.2 Streptomyces alkaliterrae | reverse complement strand
GGGGTGGGGGGTGGGTCGTTCTGTGGGATGACTTCCGGGCGTTTCGCCGCGTCTATCGTCATACCGCCAGCGGGCGGGGCGTGCGACATCCGCGTCGCCACGCGGAACGGGGATCACAGACCGGCACCACCACCTCATCCGCCGCTGTCTGCGCGCGCCGACCACGCGCGCATCCGAACTCCCGGCTTCCGGGCCGCTCGTCGGACCGTGCCCCGGGGCAGATCCGCACGGCTCGTGAACCGCCGGCCGCGAAAGGGCGGTTGACCATGTTCTGGTGGAAGAGCAAGCGGTTGCGGATCACCGCGATCGTGTTGGCGGTACTCGGCGTCGGCTCGCTGGTCGCCTATCAGGTGATCAGCGCCCGGTGGGTGGACAAGATCTCGCCCGCCGAGGCGAGAGCGGCCGGCACCGCCGACGACGGCAAGCGGGGCACCGGCGGCGGGGTCGACTGCGAGAAGGCCAAGTGCGTGGCCCTCACCTTCGACGGCGGGCCCGGCAAGGACACCCCCGAGCTGCTGGACCTGCTGGAGCGGGAGGAGGTCCCGGCGACGTTCTTCCTGCTCGGCCGCAAGCACATCGAGCGCTACCCGGACACCGTGCGCCGCATCGCCGAGGAGGGCCACGAGGTCGCCAACCACACCTGGAACCACCCGAGGCTGACCGAGGTGTCGGGGGACGAGGTGCGCGCCGAGCTGACCCGCACCCAGAAGGCGATCGAGGACCTGACGGGCGTCACGCCGACCCTGATGCGCCCGCCGCAGGGGCGGACGAACAAGGACGTCTCGGAGATCTGCCGCGAGTTGGGCCTGGCGCAGATCCTGTGGAGCGTCACCGCCAAGGACTACTCGACCACCGACTCGGCGCTGATACGCAAGCGGGTGCTCGACCAGGTCGAGCGGGACGGGATCATCCTGCTGCACGACATCTACGACGGCACGGTGCCGGCGGTGCCGGGCATCATCAGCGAGCTGAAGAAGCGCGGCTACACCTTTGTGACCGTGCCGCAGCTGCTGGCGCCCGGGTCGGCGGAACCGGGCAAGGCCTACCGCTGAGGCGCGCGCGACAGCAGAACGGGGTAGGGGGATAGGGGAGGCGCCGGCGGACGGCACCTCCCCTACCCGCGTCGGTCGCGGACCGTGGATCAGTCGCTGACAGCGGACGTCGCGCGGCGGCGGCGCAGCGCCAGGTAGCCGCCCGCGCCGAGCAGCGCCGCGGCAGCGGCGGCAAGCGCGCCGACCGGGGCACCGGCGCCGGTCTCGGCCAGGTCGCCGCCTCCGCCGCCCTGCGGCTTGTCACCGGCGGGCGCGCCCGGCGTGGGCTCGCCGGACGGGGTCGGCTTCTCGTCCGGGGTCTCCTTGCCCGGGGTCTCCTCGCCGGGGGTCTCGCCGCCCGGCGTCTCCTCGCCCGGCGTGGGCTCGCCCGGGGTCGACTCGCCCGGCGTCGACTCGCTGGGCTCGGGCTCCGGCTCCTCGCCGCCCGGCGTGTCCTCGTTCTCGCAGTCGGACCAGAACACCTTGTGCTTGGCCTTGCCCTTCTGGCCCTCGAACTTCCAGACCAGCTTGTAGTGGCCGGCGTCCAGCTTGAGGTCCGAGGTGCGGCCGTGGCCCTTGTCGTCGAGGGTCAGCCGGCCCTCCTCGGCGAGCTTGTCCTTGACACCGGTCGGGGGCATCTCGACGATCCGCCAGCTGACCTCCTGGCCGGCGTCGAAGCCGAACGCGTCGAGGTAGAACTCGCAGACCTTGGGCTCGTTCTTGCGGAACTCCTCACCGGTGGAGGATTTGTGGATCTTCACGGTGCCGTTGTCGCCTGGGGCGGCGTACGCGGCGGGGGCGAGCAGCAGGGAGGCCGCCGTGGCCACGGAGACGGCGGCCACCGAGGAGCGGGTGCGCATGGGCATACCAACTTCACGTCAAAGGGGAACACTGCGCGGGGGGTGAACCCCGCAGCATTCGCCGATCACAGCCGCCGGTCAAGCGGTTCGAGTGCGCCTCCGCCCCATCGATACGCAGGCGCAACACCGGCCTCGCCGCCAACAGGGCGAGTTGACACGACTTGTCGGACTTCTCCGGAAACGGCTGTGCCGCACTCGCCGGAATTCGGCGGGTGCGGCACAGCGGTACGTTCCGGAACGAGCCCGGGTGACGCTCAGTACGGGCCGTTGACGTTGTCGATCGAACCGTAGCGGGCCGCCGCGTAGTTGCAGGCGGCGACGATGTTGGCGACCGGGTCGTACTGGTCCTTCTTGGTGCCGGCCACGTGGTACGCGTCGAACGTCGGCTTGATCACCTGGAGCAGGCCGATCGAGGGCACGCCGTTGCGGGCGTTGATGTCCCAGTTGTTGATGGCGCGGGGGTTGCCGCTGGACTCCCGCATGATGTTGCGGTGGATGCCCTGGTAGGTGCCGGGGATGTTGTTGGCCTTCATGATGTCCAACGCCTCCCGGATCCAACCGTCGAGGTTGTTCGGGTAGCTCTTGGCGGTTGCGGGCGCGGTACGCGCGGCGCTGCGGCTGACGGCCGGCTTGGCCTGGCCGCGGTCGGCCGCCGCCTTCGCCTTGCTCGCGCTGAGGCTGAGGCGCTGGCCGGGGAAGATCAGGCCCGGGTCGTCGCCGACGACCTTCTTGTTGGCCCGGTAGAGGCTCTGCCAGCCGCCCTTGACCTGGTGGGTGGTGGCGATGCCGTGCAGGGTGTCGCCGCTGGCGACGGTGTAGCTGCCGGCGGCCTTCTTCTCCTTGGCGGCCTTCGCGGCCTTGGCGGCCTTCGCCTTCGCGGCGGCGGCCTTGGCCTCGGAGACCGCCTGGGGGGCGACGGCCTGCGGGGCGGCGACGGACGCCGGTGCGGCGTTGGCGGTACCGGCGGTGATCAGCGGCGCCGCGGCGGCCGCGCCACCGGCGGTGAGGGCTATGGAGACCTTGGAGACCTGACGGGAGACCAGGGGTTGACGCGGGCGACGGTGACGGCCACGAGACATAGGTGTGTCCTCTCCTACGCCTGCGAGGTGAGCTGTCGGATTCGGGCTGGAGTTGCCCGGCCACTCCCGTAGCGCGCACGGCGCTTCGGGGCGTGGCTTCACCCCAAGCCGGCCTGCGGACCTCCGCGGCACGGCACGTACCTGGTTCCCCCGCTCCCGCCGCTTCGAGACTGCTGTCCGTTCCGACCTACCGGGCGGCGGGATTCGGCGTGCCGGTGGTGGACCACCGCCATGGGGTGCGGTGGCGAGGCCACGTAAACACAACGGAAAAGCCGACACAAGGAGTGGTAAGTGCGGGAACCGGCGTTCGGACATGAACACGACGCGATTTCGGGACGGTACGCGGTTGATCCTGTTCCGAGCGTGAGGCGTGACCCGGAACGCCGTTTTCAATCTCCGCGCTGACCTGCGGGGTTGACGAAACGCCAGAAATTCGGCGGCAAGTGCAATTGCACCGGCGGGAATTGTGGTGTGACCCCGCCCACGCTCACTTCGGTGAGTGTTCTTACAACGCCCAGCCGGTCATTCACCAAACGATAGATGGGCAATACGGACATCGTTCACGTTGTCCGCTTTTGTCATTCCGAAGCGCCGGCTCGCGGGCTCAGGCTCACGGCTCCGACTCCGGGTGGCCGTCCTCCCCGAACCACCGCGCGAGCTTGCCGCGCCGACCGACGGCCCGCAGCCGCTGCTCGGCCGCCGCCCGGGTGTGCACGGTGGCGATCAGCAGCAACTCGTCCCCGGCGTGAAGCACCGTGTCCGGGCGCGGCACCAGCGGCACCCCGTCCCGCACGATCAGGCTGACCACCGCCGGCGGCGGAAGCCGCAGCTCGAAGACCGTGACCCCGTGCAGCTTCGAACGCGGCGGGATGGTGAGCGTCAGCAGGTCGGCGTCGAGGACGTCCAGCGGTGCCGTCTCGACCTGCACCTCCCGCAGGTTGTCCGTGCGGGTCATCCCCAGCAGGCGGGCCGCCGCCGGCAGAGTGGGCCCTTGGAGCAGGGTGAAGGCGACGACCAGCACAAAGACGATGTTGAGCAGGTCCCGCGCGCCGGGCACCCCGGCCACGATCGGGAACGTCGCCAACACGATCGGCACCGCGCCGCGCAGACCGGCCCACGAGATGAACGTCTGCTCGCGCCACGGCACCCGGAACGGGGTCAGACACAGCACCACCGACAGCGGGCGGGCCACGAGCAGCAGCACCAGTCCCGCGCCGATCGCCGGCAGCACCGCCTTGGGCAGCTCACTGGGCGTCACCAGCAGTCCGAGCATCACAAAAAGCCCGATCTGCGCCAGCCAGCCGGCGCCCTCGGCGAACGACCGGGTGGCCGCCCGGTGCGGCAGCGTGGAGTTCCCGAGCACCAGCGCGGAGAGGTAGGCGGCGATGATGCCGCTGGCCTGCGCCGCGCCCGCCGCCGCGAACGCGGTGATCCCGAAGCCGACCGCCGCCAACGGGTAGAGGCCGCTGGCCGGCAGTGCGATGCGCCGCAGCGCCACCGAGCCGAGCCAGCCGATCAGCAGACCCACACCCGCCCCGACCGCCAACTGGTAGACGACGTCCGCCACCACCCGACCGGGCGCCGGCAGCTCGGCGGCGGCCGTGCTGAACACCAGCACCAGGATGATCGCGGGTGCGTCGTTGAAACCCGACTCGGCCTCCAGCAGGCCGGTCACCCGCCTCGGCAGCGGCAGCGAGCGCAGCACCGCGAACACCGCCGCCGCGTCCGTCGAGGCGACGATCGCGCCGAGCAGCAGCGCCAGGTGCCAGTCCAGGCCGAGCAGCAGCCGGGCGCCGGTGGCCAGCGCGAGCACGGAGACGGTCACGCCCACCGTGGCCATCACCCCGGCCGGCAGCAGCAGCCGCCGCACGTTCGACCACTGTGTGGTCAGTCCACCCTCGACGAGGATCACCGCGAGCGCGGCCGTGCCGAGCGCCTGCGCGAGCCGCATGTCGTCGAACGGCAGCCCCAGGCCGTCCTCGCCGAGCAGCACCCCGACGCCGAGGAACAGCAGCAGCGCCGGCAGGCCGACCCGGTGCGCGACGCGCGCGGCCGCGATGCTGGCCAGCAGCACCACGCCGCCCACCAGCAGCACCTGGTACAGCGTCGCCAACGTCACCGCACGCCTCCCGCCTCCGTCGACACCGTCCCGCGGCGGAGCCGGGCCAAAACCGACTTCCCGCCCATCATGCCCTAATCGGGACGCCGCGCCCCCTCCGCGGCGCGGCTCCCCTCCGCGGCGCCGCGCCCGTGAGCGGCGCGCTCCGGAGCCTCACACGGCAACCGGAGATGGGCCCGCTCCGCGCTGATCACCTCGCGTCGGGTGACACCGTCCCCGCTCAGCACCAGCTGGTGGAGCGTCTACCCACTGGGCGGGGTGACGCCGGTCGCCGCCGGCCGTCCCCTGACGTACGCCATCGACATCTTGTCGGCCCACGTCCAGTACCCGGCCGGCGCTTCAGCAGTTGCCCGTCCTCGTGCGAGTCGCGCATGCCCGGGTCCAGCGCCCTTCGGCGAGTCGCACACACCGCGTGATCAGTTCGACCGGGAAGCGGGACCGTCGGACGCCTCGCTCGCCGCGCGGCGGTACTCGGCGTTGATGCGCTGCGCCTCCTCGAGTTGGTCCTCGAGGATGATGATGCGGCAGGCGGCCTCGATCGGGGTCCCCCGGTCGACGAGCTCGCGGGCGCGGGCGGCGATCCGCAGTTGGTAGCGGGAGTACCGGCGGTGCCCGCCCCCCGAGCGGAGCGGGGTGATCAGACGGGCCTCGCCGAGGGCCCGTAGAAAGCCCGGGGTGGTGCCGAGCATCTCGGCGGCCCGCCCCATGGTGTACGCGGGGTAGTCGTCGTCGTCCAGCCGATCGCTGAGTGGAGTGTTAGCTGCTGCCATGTCACCTCGTCGTGCAACGCGTCGAGGGGCCCTGGTGCCGTACGGCACCAGGGCCCCGAAGGAAATACAACACCATCTGTCGGCACTCATGCTCTGCCGACCTTCTGTTTCCGCTATCCGGCCCGGCAAGGGGAGGGATGCGGGGATCGCGGCTGCGTGACCGGGGACCACCATCCAATCGGGGTCTTGCGGTACCCGGACCGAGTGCTACTCAGGCCGGGCGATCCTGATGGCGTCTGCTCCTCCGTCCTTACTTCGAACCAACCGGAAACGGATACTGCGGTACTGCTGGTCGAGCTTTCGGCGGCCCCTCGACCTGCGGGCCGCCCAGTGCGACTCCCAGCTCCGTCGCCGTTCCGTGAAGACCTTGGCTTCGGGGCTCCAGAGCCGCACTGACCTGCGAACTTCAGGTACTACTACCCGCCAGTTCATGTCTGCCGGGTCTCGCTTGACGTTGCCAACGAGCAAAAGGCTAACCATGACAGGAGCCAATGTCTACTCTGACAAGAGTAGATTTTGCCGCTCGACTGCCACAGCTAGGCTGTGGCCAGAGGTGAGGTACCGGACGGTGGGACAGCAGGAGACCCGGTGAGGGCCGCTACCGACGCGCGTCGGTAGCGGCCCTCACCGGGTCTCCTGTGGCGGTTCGCCCGCCTGGCCTCACACCTTCGGGGCGACAGCGACTCCCCCGAGCAGCGCCGACGCCGTCTGGAGCGCACTGGGGGCGGCCACCGGCACGGCCTCGGGGTGTTCGTGGCAGGTGAAGCCGAGGCGGGACATGGCCCGCACGACCTCGCCGCTGGAGAAGTCACGGCGGTCCTGGCGGGTGATGACCTCGCCCACCTGCTTGGCCGGGTAGCGGCGACGTCCGATCGTGACGGACTCTGCCGTGACGAGCTCGGGCGCGACGCCCTTCATCGATGCCAGTACGTCACTTTTTGTCAGCTCGAACGGATACCGGGCGATGACACAGCGCATGATGCCTCACAGGGGAGAAACAGAGGAGAAGGGGAACGGGCCGGGAGGAGGGTGTGGCTCGGTGGTGTCAGCGGCTCCGGGCGGGCGCGCCGAGACCGGACCGCCGCTGCTCCCCGCGGCGCCCCGCCTCACCGCCGGCCCCGCCCCGGCCCGTACGGCTCCGCCGCCCCCGAGGGCCCTGGGACGAGGAAGGCCCGCCACGGGGACGTTCCGCGGCCGGCGCGGTGATCACGACCGGGACGCCGGACGGGGTCTGTGCACCGGTGATGCGGCTCAACTCCGCCTCGCCCGAACGCACCTGGGCGATGCGGGGCGTGATGCCCGCCGAGGCCATCAGCCGGCTCATTCCGCGACGCTGGCCGGGGGTCACCAGGGTCACCACGCTGCCGGACATTCCGGCCCGGGCGGTGCGACCGCCGCGGTGCAGGTAGTCCTTGTGGTCACCGGGCGGGTCCACGTTGACGACCAGGTCGAGGTTGTCGACGTGGATACCGCGCGCCGCCACGTTGGTCGCCACGAGTACCGTCACCTGGCCGCTCCTGAACTGGTCCAGGGTCCGCGTGCGCTGCGGCTGGGACTTGCCGCCGTGCAGGGCCGCGGCGCGGACACCGCTGCTCAACAGGTGCGCGGCCAACCGGTCCACCGCGTGCTTGGTGTCGAGGAACATGATCACTCGACCGTCGCGCGCCGCGATCTCGGTGGTCGTCCGGTGCTTGTCGGCGTCGTGCACGTGGAGCACGTGGTGCTCCATCGTGGTGACCGCGCCCGCCGACGGGTCGACGGAGTGGACCACCGGGTCCGTCAGGTAGCGGCGGACCAGCAGGTCGACGTTGCGGTCCAGGGTGGCCGAGAAGAGCATCCGCTGCCCGCCCGGACGCACGCGGTCGAGCAGGGCGGTGACCTGCGGCATGAAGCCCATGTCGGCCATCTGGTCGGCCTCGTCGAGCACCGTGACGTCGACGTCGGTCAGCCGGCAGTCGCCCCGCTCGATGAGGTCCTGGAGCCGCCCGGGCGTCGCGACGACCACCTCGGCCCCGGAGCGCAGCGCCCCGGCCTGCCTGCCGATGGACATCCCGCCGACGACGGTGGCCAGCCGCAGGCTCACCGAGCGGGCGTAGGGGGTGAGCGCGTCGGTGACCTGCTGGGCGAGTTCGCGCGTGGGGACGAGGACGAGGGCGAGCGGCTGCCTGGGCTCGGCACGCCGACCGGCCGTCCGGGCCAGTACGGCGAGGCCGAAGGCGAGCGTCTTGCCCGATCCGGTGCGGCCGCGGCCGAGTACGTCACGACCGGCCAGGGAGTTCGGCAGGGTGGCCGCCTGGATCGGGAACGGCACGGTCAGGCCTTCGTGGCCGAGCGTGGCCAGCAGCCGTGCGGGCATGGCGAGGTCGGCGAACGACTCCACGGCGGGCAGCGGCGGTGTGATCGTTTTCGGCGGCGCGAACTCGCCCTGGGCGGGCCGTCCCACCTGACGGTTTCCGTAGGCCTTGGCGCGGCGCGGGCCACCGGAGCGGTTGGCGCCGGCGCCTCCTGAAAAGCGGTCGTGGTTACGGGACGTGTGGGCACGCTTCATGCGGAACCTTCCTTGACGGGGCGCGTAGCAAGGGGTTCCCGCAGCGGATGAGCGGCGCAGAGAATCTCGAGACGAGCCGAATGCGATGAGGGCCGAGACGGGGTGACGGAAAAAGGAGCGCGTCACCGGTCGGCGATGCGGCGGGCACCTTTCCGCGGCGTGGCCTCTCCGCGGCGAGACCGAAACGCGGCGTGGCGAAAACGCGGCGAGCCGGGGCCCGCACCCCAGAGGTGCGGGCCCCGGCTGCGGAGTACGCGTCAGCGCCGGTGTCAGGCGGGAACGATGTTCTCGGCCGTGGGGCCCTTCTGGCCCTGCGCGATGTCGAAGGACACCTTCTGGCCTTCCTGGAGCTCACGGAAGCCCTGGGCGGCGATGTTCGAGTAGTGGGCGAAGACGTCCGGGCCGCCGCCGTCCTGCTCGATGAAACCGAAGCCCTTTTCGGCGTTGAACCACTTCACGGTGCCATTGGTAGCCATGTTCGCTTCTCCTTCGGAGACGGTTTGCGCAATTCACTCTCTGCGAATCGCGTGTCGCCGTGATGATTAACCCGTCGGAAAATGAACCCTCTGGCAACCACACCTGCAACTGATGTCGACAGTAGCACGCCACGACCGGCGGTGCACGGAAGGCAATTCAGTGCCGACCGGCAGTCGAGGAATACTCGTCGCCCCCCTCGCCTATTTCTCATTCGGCGAGCACAGATATTGCTCTTCGGCGGGCAACTCCTTCGCCGCGGGCCGGCGTTTCAGGACACCTTCAGCAGGGCGTCCTCGCGCCATTTGAGGATCTTGTCGAAACTGACCACCGCGCCGTCGCCGGGGCGGTTGCGGAAGCGGGCGTGGTCGGACAGGGCCTCGATGAGGTGGAGGCCGCGGCCGCTCTCGGTGTCGACGGGGGCGGCGCGCCTCATCCAGAAGTCCTGCGTCCAGCGCA
>NZ_VJYK02000217.1 GCF_007097205.2 Streptomyces alkaliterrae | reverse complement strand
TCGCCACCCCGCACGTAGTCGTCCACCGCCCGCGACGCCGCGACGCTGGCCTCCATGGCCAGCGCGGTGAACCCCGCCTCCACCACCAGGAACTCCAGCAGCCGGTGCTTCAACCGGAAGAACTCACTGGTCCCGTGCGTCGCCTCCCCCAGCCCGACGACCCGCACGCCGTCCAACGCCGCCCCGAACGCCCGAAGATCCTCCACCGGACCACCCGGTCGAACCCCCTCCAACCGCCAGGCGTTCGCCGCCAGCCACGCCGTCAACCCCTCCACCGACACCCCTCCTCGACCATGCTCCGGGAACCCGAGTGTCCAAGTTTCCCAAGGACGCGGCCACGGCTTTCCCCGCGCGACCCGGAGCGCCGGAGCACTTGCCGCACGCCGCCACGCGGGGCAAGACTGCCGCCCGTGAGAGAGGAAGCGCCCCAGGGGACGGTCGAACTGCGGCCCCACACCGCCGCGAGTCTCGAACCGCTGCTGCGTTGGAAGAACGACGTGGAGATCCAGTGGCTCAGCGACGGCGAGACGCGCACGTACACGCGCGAGGACGTCGCCGCGACGCTTCAGCGGTGGACGCGCCCCAGCGACGACATCGTCCACCTCGCGATCAACCTCGTCGGCCGCCCGGAACCCATCGGCTTCCTGCACCTGGCACTCATCGAACGAGCCCACCGCCGCTGCCGCCTGGGCCTTGTCATCGGCGAGAAGAACATGTGGGGGCGGGGCTACGGACGCCAGGCGGCGACACACGCCGTCACCCACGCCTTCGACGTCCTCGACCTCGACCGGATCACTGCCGAGGTCCTCGCCGACAACCCGCGCTCAGCGCGGCTACTTGAACGAGTCGGCTTCGTCCGCGAAGGCGTCATGCGCGAGAGCGTCCAGCGCGACGGCAGCCGAGTCGACGAACTGATCTACGGCCTCCTCCGCGATGAGTGGACCAAGCGAGACGCCTGACCAGACCTCCCCGGCGACCACCGTGTCAGCCGCCACGTGGCAGGCACAGCGCTTCCGGCTCGACGACGGATCGATTCAGCCTCGTCCGTTCGGGTGAGGAGCGCCGGGTGCGGGCTGTGCGGGCCGAACGCAGGCCACTAGAACGGAGGCCGAGTGGTCCGCACTCCGGGTGAAGGCGTCACGGACAGGCGGGCTGCCTCCCCCTTCCTTCCTGCCTGCCTTCCCACCTTTACCCCTCCACCCGCTTGCCGTGGTGCTGAGACGGAGATGCGTGTGCCCGCGATGAAGTGGACCGATGAACTGCTGGACCCCCTGCGGAAGACCGGCGACCCCCTGGCCGACGCCGCAATCGAGGAGATCTACGCCCTCGGCCGGCAGGAACAGGTCCGCGAGGCTCTCCTCGTGCTGGAGGGCAACAGCGACGCCGTACCCGACGGACTGCCGCCGAAGCTGGAGGAGTACTTCACCCGCAGCGCCGTCCTGCCCGAGTGGGCCGACACGCGGTTGACGGCACAGGGCCAGGGCCTGCTCGGCCGCTACCAGGGGCACATCACCACCACGCTTCTGTGCGGCTCCTTGCCCCTGTGCTACAGCTGCGGCGACGGGGCGCAGGTCCTCCATCGCTCCACCCGCCTCACCCAGGGCGTCTTTCGACGCCTCATGGAGACCGCGCAGTTCGTCGTCGACGTCCTGGAGGCGGGCAGTCTCGGGCCGGGGGCGCGCGGAGTGCGCACGGCGCAGAAGATCCGCCTGCTACACGCCACGATGCGCTACCACCTTTCGCGGGAGGAGGACTGGGACGCCTCCTGGGGCGTGCCCGTCAACCAGGAGGACCTGGCCGCCACCCTGATGACCTTCTCCGTTGTCATCCCCCGCGGGCTGTCCCGGCTCGGTGTCGAGCTCACCGCCCAGGACAGGGACGCCTTCTTCCACATCTGGCGGATCATCGGCCATGTCCTCGGAGTCGACGTGAAGATCAACCCCTCCGCCTTCGACGACGGTGCCGCTCTGCTGGACGCCGTCGTACGGCGACAGCAGCGGCCGTCCGAGGCGGGAACTCTCCTGACGAAGGGCGTCCTGGACTTCATCCGCGAGGTCCTGCCGACCCCCCTGTTCGCCGGCGTCGGCCCCACGCTGATCCGCCATCTCGCGGGTGACGAGACCGCCGACATCGTCTCCGTCCCGCCGGCCGACCTCACTCAGCTCGCTCTCGCAGCCCAGTCCCCGCTGAGCTTCGGCTACGGCAAGGCCGGTGACACGGTCCCCCTCCTCGCCAAAGCGTCCAACGAACTGGGCCTGGCCGTCTTCAAGCAGGGCCTGCGCCTGACCAACAAGGGGCGCCGGTACCAGTGGCAGGTACCCACCGGCCTGACCCCCACCACCTGACCGAGCCCCGGCGACCCGCCTCTCAGGCGGGGAGGCTGCCTCGCCTCACCGCGCCGACGAACGAGGCCCAGGCGCCCGCCTCGAAGACGAGGGCGGGGCCGTCTGGGTCCTTGGAGTCGCGGACGGGTACGCCCCCGGCGTACCCGTCGGACACCTCGACGCAGCCGCCCGAAATGTTCTCGCTGTAGGTCGATTTGCGCCACGAGTGGAGAGTCGAGGCCTTAGGAATCGTCTTCACCTTCGTACTCTTTCAAGTATTTGTGGATCAAGTCGAATGATTCATCGTCCGTAAGGGCCAGGGAGCGGGCCAGGTCGAACCGCTGTGTCAGCTCCAGTACCTTTCGCGGAGTCTCCGTCGGTGCTCCGGAGTCGAAGCTCTCCACCGCTGCAATGGTCGCCCCATCAGACATCGTGTGCAAGGTAAGGGCTCCCCCGAGGAGCGGGTGCGCTCCCTTGTGGAAGGGGAGGACCTGCACCGTGACGTGCGGTCGGGTGGAGAACTGCAACAGATGCTGTATTTGGGTAACCATGCACTGTGTGCCACCGATTGGGCGCTTGAGTGCCGCTTCATCCATGATGCCCCAGTAGTAGGGAGGTTGCTCCCGGTCGAGGACTCGCTGGCGCTTCACTCGCACGGCTACGCGTTCGTTGATCTGTTCCTCGGACTCTCCCAGTAGCGAGCGCCGAAACGACGCTCGTGCGTATTCCGGAGTCTGGAGAAGTCCAGGAATGACGCTGCTGTTGAAAACCTGGATCCGTTCGGCCTCGGCTTCCTTGTTGACGGTTTTCCGGCTGTAGTCGGGGATCAGCGTGTCGTGTGCCAGCTCCAGCAGCTCGGCGAGCACGCCGTCCGTGTCGAAGAACTCGTCAAGCGTGTGGACCAGCGCCTCCGAGGGGAGCTGTTCGCCCAGTTCGACGCGGCCCAGGTAGCTGTGCGAGTAGCCGCCGACGCGTTCGGAGAGTTGGCGGAGTGACAGGCATCTGCGTTCACGCAGCCGCCGCAACCGCCTGCCCAACCTGACGCGTGGCGTCTGCCTGGCTTCCTCGCTGTTCAACTCCACTGCGTCGAACTCCCATTCGCTCAGCGCCCTGTCCACTGGCGGCATTTGGTGACGGCGGCGACGTGCGTCCGGAGGACAACGTCGGCAATTCTCGTGATGGCGGGAACACAGCACGTGACTACCTGTGCAACGAGGTTGCGCACAAGAGGCGTTCGGGAGTGAGAGACGTGACGGCGGAGCATGGAACGCTGGCAAGGATCCAGGAGGCCGAGGAGGCGCGCGAGGCACTTGGCGCCGCCCTGCGCCGTGCGGGAATCCAGCTTCCCGCGATGGATGTGCGACCGGTGGCCCGCGCCGACGGCCGAGGGTACGGGCTCGTGAGCCTCGGTGACTGCGCCGCCGCCGTGGCGCACCAGTTGGCGGCCGTCATCGAGAAGGGGGCCGCGCGGTGACCCGGCGCGTGTTCCGCTTCGTCCCGTTCACCATCGAGCAGGACCAGAGCGCGGCGCCTGAGTACGAGGCGTGCTGCGTCTCCGGCGACGAGGCCGAGTGCGGCGCCGCGTCCGGCTCGTACGGCCACCCCGGCCCGGTCGAGGAGTGGCTGCGCCGGCACACGCAGGCGACCGGGCACCTCCGCTACCGTCGCAGCTTCGGCGACTACGCGGTCCTGCGGCCCCCGGCGGGCCTCGTCGTTCTCGGGCCGACGAGCGGCGGTACGGCGTGATGTTCACTCCGGCCGTCGAGCGGCCTTGGCGAGACTCGTGGCCGCTGGTCACGCAGCCGGGAGACGGCAACCGGTGGGCACCGGGCACGTGTTGGCTGTACTGCCGACGCGAGGGTGTGGCGGTGTTGTGGATCGGCTCCGCCGCCACGCCGGGCGCGACGGGCGACGTCTACGCCTGCGGGCCGTGCCTCGCCGAACTCGACCACCTGGTCCGAAGCCAGGCCCACGCCCGGGACGGCGGTCCGAGCGCCGAGCGGTCCTGTCCGCATAGCCGAATCGAGCAGCGTGACGGCAAGGCCCACTGCCACAAGTGCAAGCACCAGGTCTACCCTAGGAACGTGAGTGCTCGGTGGCTGACGACGAGCAGGCTCTGCCCTCACCCATCGGCAAACCCTGGTGAGTCATGGCCGTTTCGGCTCAGTCGGCGGTGCCGGGCTCCACTACCCACTCGGCTTGCAGTCCGCTCACCGAAGCGATCATGTCGAAGTCTCCGTCGTAGTGGAGGACCGTGGCCCGATGTCGCTCGGCGGTTGCCGCGATGAGGACGTCGGCCAGCGACAGCGCCCGGTGAAAGGCGGCGTTCAGGGCCAGAGCCTGGATCTCCAGCGCCCGCTCGAACTCTTCGTCATTGCAGGGCAGGTAGTCGAATCCACGGAGCAGGGTGCGCAGTCGCAGCGCCTCGGGCTTTCCACGCGCCGAGTACAGAACCTCGTACTCGGTCGGGGCGCACACAGCGAGGAGCCCGTCGCGGTCCAGTGCATCCAGCCGCGCCCGCACTGGCGCTTTGCCTCGGCGGGCCAGCGCCGACTTGTCGATGAGGTAGCGCCCCTTCACGCCGCGGAAGCCCCGCCTTCGCGCTTCAGCGAGCCGTCCGGGTTCCGCGGCCCCGTCTGCGAACGGATCTCCGCGAACGCGTCCTCGAACTCGCCGTCGTCAATGGCATCGAACAGCTCCCGGCGCAGCCGCAGCTTCACGCCCTCCTCCATAGCCGCCCGCACCGCGGCGGCCTTGGTCTTCACTCCGTACACCCGCATTGCCTGCTCGACGATCTCGTCATCCAGATCGATCACAGTCCTGGCCATCACTTATCCCTCCACAGCTCGACGACGACGTCAACGATATCAAATGAGACTCAAAGGAGATATCAAAATGCTGAGAGGGTCCCGGTCAGGGTCGGCGGTGCGACCCGGGGTCCCGGGCCCTTCGGGCTCAGACGCGGAGGCCGGCGAAGGCCATTTTGGCGACGGCTTCCGCGACTTCCTCGCGGGCGGCGAGGGTGCCGCGTTCGGGGCGGTACCACTCCACGATGGAGTTGATCATGCCGAAGAGGAGTCGTGTGGCGAGGCGGACGTCGACGTCGGCGCGGAGGTCGCCTTCGGCGGCGGCCTGCTTGAGGAGCGCGGCGACCTGCTGGTCGAACTCGCGGCGGCGGGCCAGTGCCCAGCGCTCGGTGTCGGTGTTGCCGTGGACGCGCAGCAGCAGCGTGACGTAGGGGAGCTCCGCCATCAGGACCTCGGCCGTGCGGCGCGTGACGTGTTCGAGGCGGTCGACGGCGCGGCCGTTCACCGCCTCCGGCTCGTCGAGGATGGCGAAGAGGTGGTCCAGGGCGCGGGCTATGGCGCGGCGGAGCAGTTCCTCCTTGCCGCGTACGTGGTGGTAGATGGAGGACTTGGAGATGCCGGCGGCCTTCGACAGGTGTTCCATCGAGGTGCCGTCGTAGCCGCGCTCGTTGAACACTTGGACGGCGACGGTGAGCAGGCTGTCCGGGGTGTACGTGTCGCGCTTGGGCATGGTCATGATTCTGCCCCCTTGCGGCGGAGGAGCGAGCGGCCAGGGGCGTAGCGGCCGGTGGGGTACTCGCGGTGGAGGTTGTGGAGGACGTCGGCGACCCAGTCGGCGCCGAGGTCGTCGCACCAGCGGAGGGGGCCGACGGGGTAGTTCACGCCGAGCCGCATCGCGGTGTCGACGTCGCCGGCGCCGGCGACGCCCCGGCCGACGGTGTCGGCGGCGAAGTCGGCGAGCATCGCGACGGTTCGGGCGACGATCATGCCGGGGACGGGTTCGATGACGCTGACGGCCTTGCCGAGGGCCTGGAAGAAGCCGGTGGCCTCGGCGAGGTCGGCGACGGACGCGGCGTCGGCGGGGGCGAGCGCGACGCGGGTGGCGGTGCGGTAGTCGAGGGCCAGGTCGAAGTGGATCTCGCGGCCCCGGGGCTGGCTGCCGTCGGCGAGGCGCAGGAGGGCGCCGCCGGGGAGTTCGAGGCAGCCGTGGCGGGTGGTGTCTCCGGGGGTGGTGGGACCCTCGGCGGTCGCCGCCGGGGTGCGGAGGGCGATGCCGGCTTCGGCGGCGAGCGCCGGAAGCGCGGCGGCGGGGCCGAGCCCGCCGTGCGGGACGGCGTACTCCGGCGCGGGGCAGGGGCGCGCGGTGTGCGGTTCGGGCCGGGACGCGCCGGGGGTGTGGTCGTACCAGCCGCGTCCGGTCTTGCGGCCCAGCCGGCCGGACTGGACGAGTCGGCGCTGGGCGAGCGAGGGCGTGAACTTCACGTCCTGGAAGAAGGAGTCCCACACGCTGCGGGTCACGGACTCGTTGACGTCCTGACCGATGAGGTCGGTCAGCTCGAAGGGGCCCATGCGGAAGCCGCCGGACTCGCGGAGCACGGCGTCGATGGTGGCCGGGTCGGCGGCGCGTTCCTCGTACACGCGGAAGGCCTCGGCGTAGTAGGGGCGGGCGACGCGGTTGACGATGAAGCCGGGGGTGTCGGCGCAGCGCACCGGCGTCTTGCCCCAGGCGGTGGCGAGTTTGACGGCGCGCTCGGCGGTGGCCTCGTCGGTGGCGTGCCCGCTGACGATCTCGACGAGGGGGAGCAGCGGCGCCGGGTTGAAGAAGTGCAGGCCGACAAAGCGGCCGGGCAGGCGCAGCGCGGCGGCGATGGCGGTGACGGAGAGGGAGGAGGTGTTGGTGGCGAGCAGGGTCTCGTCGGAGACGACCTGTTCGAGGGCGGTGAAGAGCTGCTGCTTGGCGCCGAGGTCCTCCAGGATCGCCTCGACGACGACGTCCGCGTCGGCGAGGTCGCCGACGCCGTCGGGGCCGGTGTGGGCGTGCAGCCGGGCGGCGGCCGCCGCGCGCTCCTCGGCGTCGAGGCGGCCCTTGTCGACCAGCCGGTCGAGGCGGCCGAGGACGGCTTCGGCGGCCTGGGCGGCCCGGTCGGGGGCGACGTCGTGCAGCCGGACGGTGTGTCCGGCCAGCAGCGCGACCTGGGCGATTCCCTGGCCCATGGTGCCCGTACCGACCACCGCGACGGTGCCTGTGGCGTCCCGCATGATGCCCCCTGCTCGCTTGGCTGCTGGCTTCACGGCCCGGTCTGCGGTCGTTGCGCGCCGACCGATCGTTCGGTCACTGTAGCGCCGGAGGGCTGTTTCCCGCCCCTCCGGGGCCCGGGGTCGGGAATCGTCCTGGCCGGTCCGGCCCTCTTGTCCCGACCGATCGTTCGGTTACCCTGGCCCCAGTCCCGCTCGTCCACACCCCGGACTCTCGACGAGGAGATGGTCCCCGATGGCCGCCGCGCCCACCACAGTGCAGTTGATCGAGAAGCACCGCCCGACCCTGGACCGGGCCCTCGACACCGTCCGCAGCCGCGCCTACTGGTCGCCGCACCCCGAGCATCCGAAGGCGTACGGCCAGGAGCACGGCTCGCTCGACGCCGCCGCCGGGAAGGCCGCGTTCGACGCGCTGCTCGGCGGCCGCTTCGAGCTGGACCAGCCCGGCACCGTCGGCTGGGGCGGCGCGGAGCGTTCCCCGTACGGCCTCGACCTGGGCGTGGAGTACCCGCTGGTCGACGTGGACGTGCTGCTGCCGGCGATGCGTGAGGCGATGCCGGACTGGGCGGCGGCCGGGCCCGAGGCGCGGGCGGCGGTGTGCCTGGAGATCCTGTCGCGGATCAACGCCCGCACCCACGAGTTCGCGCAGGCCGTCATGCACACCAGCGGGCAGGCGTACATGATGGCGATGCAGGCCGGCGGCCCGCACGCCCAGGACCGCGGCCTGGAGGCCGTGGCCTACGCCTACGCCGAGCAGACCCGCACCCCGGAGCGCGCGCACTGGTCGAAGCCGCAGGGCAAGCGCGACCCGCTGAACCTGGACAAGACGTTCACCGCCGTACCGCGCGGCATCGCCCTGGTCATCGGCTGCAACACCTTCCCGACCTGGAACGGCTACCCGGGGCTGTTCGCCTCGCTGGCCACGGGCAACCCGGTGCTCGTCAAGCCGCACCCGCGCGCCGTGCTGCCGCTCGCGCTGACCGTGCGCATCGCCCGCGAGACGCTGGCCGAGTCCGGATTCGACCCCAACCTGGTCGCGCTCGCCGCCGAGGAGGAGGGCTCCCGCATCGCCGCGACGCTGGCCGTCCGGCCCGAGGTGCGGATCATCGACTACACCGGCTCCACCGAGTTCGGCGACTGGCTGGAGGCCAACGCCCGCCAGGCGCAGGTCTACACCGAGAAGGCCGGCGTCAACACGGTCGTCGTCGACTCCACGGACGACTACCGGGGCATGCTCGCCAACCTCGCGTTCTCGCTCTCCCTCTACAGCGGCCAGATGTGCACCACGCCGCAGAACGTGCTGATCCCGCGCGGCGGCATCAGCACCGACGGCGGGAAGAAGTCCTACGACGAGGTGGTCGCCGACCTCGCCGCCGCCGTCGACAAGCTGCTCGGCGACGACGCCCGGGCCGTCGCGCTGCTCGGCGCGATCGTCAACCCGCAGGTCGGCGCCCGGATCGACGCCGCCGGAGGGCTCGGCGAGGTCGCGCTCGCCTCCCGGCAGATCGAGCACCCGGAGTTCCCCGGCGCCACCGTCCGCACCCCGGTCATCGTCAAGCTCGACGGCGGCAAGACGGACGCCGAGGCCGCGTACCTCAGCGAGTGCTTCGGCCCGGTCTCGTTCGCGGTGGCCGTCGACTCCACCGCCGACGCCGTCGAACTGCTGCGCCGCACGGTGCGGGAGAAGGGCGCGATGACGGTCGGCGCGTACACCACCGACGCCGACACCGAGCGGCTGGTGGAGGAGGCCTGCCTGACCGAGTGCGCCCAGCTGTCGCTCAACCTCACCGGCGGCGTCTACGTCAACCAGACGGCCGCGTTCTCGGACTTCCACGGCAGCGGCGGCAACCCGGCCGCGAACGCGGCGCTGTGCGACGGCGCGTTCGTCGCGAACCGCTTCCGGGTGGTGGAGGTCCGCCGCCAGGCGTGAGCTCCCGGCGGGGGTCCGGCGCGCACGTCGCGCCGGAC
>NZ_VJYK02000216.1 GCF_007097205.2 Streptomyces alkaliterrae | reverse complement strand
GGATGGGGTTTCCGGGTTCCGTAGGGGTCAGGACGTGCCGTCGGTGAGCCACCAGGCGGCGGTGGAACCGGGCAGCACACCGGCCGGGCAGGGCCCGCTGGAGAGCAGCGGGGTGCCGGAGACCGGGGCGGCGGTCGGCCCGGTGCCGAAGTTGATCGCGCAGACCAGGCCGTCGCCGCGTTCGAACGCCAGCACCTCCGGCTCGGACTCCAGCCAGCGCAGCGTGCCCTCGCCGAGCTGCGGCAGTCCGCGCCGCAGCTGGAGGCCGTCGCGGTAGAGGTGCCAGAACGAGCGGGTGTCGGCGAGCGCGCGGTCGGTGGCGTGCTCGGCGAACCAGTCGGGCTGCGGCAGCCACGGCCGGGCGCCCTCCGCGCCGGAGCTGAACCCGAACGGGGAGGCGTGACCGGACCACGGCAGGGGTACGCGGCAGCCGTCCCGGATGCGCTTGCGGCTTCCGGTGCGGTGGAAGATCGGGTCGGTGAGGACCTCGTCCGGCAGGTCGACGACCTCCGGCAGGCCCAGTTCCTCCCCCTGGTAGACGTAGGCGGCGCCGGGCAGCGCCAGCATCAGCAGCGCGGCGGCGCGGGCCCGGGCGGAGCCGAGACCGCTGCCCTCGGGGCCCGGCTCGCCGGCGTACCGGGTGACGGTCCGCACCTGGTCGTGGTTGTTGAGCACCCAGGTGACCGTGGAGCCGGTGCCGGCGATGTCCCGCATCGCCTCCTCGATGGTCTTGCGGAAGGCGTCGGCGTCCCAGGGCGCGCCGAGCAGGTCGAAGAAGAACGCCTGGTGCAGCTCGTCGGGGCGCACGTACAGGGCGTGCTCGCGGGCGGTCGGCACGGACACCTCGCCGACCAGCAGCCGGTCGTGGCCGTCGCGCGAGGTGTACTCCTCGCAGATCGACCGCCAGTGCCGCCACACGTCGTGCACCTCGGGCTGGTTCCAGGCGAGCGGGTTGACCGAGTCGCGGGAGCGCTCGTCGGCCTCCGGGTCGTCGGAGTCCGGCAGCTCGGGGTGCTTGTAGAGGCCGGCGGCTACGTCGATGCGGAAGCCGTCCACGCCCCGGTCCAGCCAGAACCGCAGGATGGCGTCGAAGGAGTCGGGGATCTCCGGGTTCCGCCAGTTCAGGTCGGGCTGCTGCGGGGTGAAGAGGTGCAGGTACCACTGGCCGGGGGTGCCGTCGGGTTCGGTGACCCTGGTCCAGGCCGGGCCGCCGAACATCGCGCGCCAGTTGTTCGGCGGCTCCTCGCCGCGCTCGCCCCGGCCGTCGGCGAAGTGGAAGCGGGTCCGCTCGTAGCTGCCGCGCCCGGCGGCGACGGCCTCCCGGAACCAGGGGTGCTCGCTGGAGCAGTGGTTGGGGACGACGTCCAGCAGGACCCGGATGCCCATGCGGCGCGCGTCGGCCATCAGCCGGTCGAACACCTCGAGGTCGCCGTAGACGGGGTCGACGTCCCGGTAGTTGGCGACGTCGTAGCCGTGGTCGTGCTGCGGGGAGGGGTAGAACGGGCTCAGCCAGATGCCGTCGACGCCGAGCTTCTTCAGGTAGGGCAGTCCGGCACGCACGCCGGCGAGGTCCCCGATGCCGTCCCCGGTGCTGTCCAGGAAGCTGCGGACGTACACCTGGTAGATCACCGCGTCGCGCCACCAGAGGTCGCTGGTGCGCTGGGTGTGGCCGGTTGCGGCCGGTGCTGTGGACATCGCGATTGACCTGTTCTCACGTGGTGCCGGCGTTCTACGGGCGGGAGGCTGGATGCCGCCGACCGCCCGCACGCCGTGCCCCTGGCGTAACTGTGCGTGGTGCCGGCCGCTGCTTTCGGGAGGTGTGGGGGAGGTCGTGGAGTGGGGCGACGAGCCTCCTCCGGCTCCCTCCGACCGCTGCGGCGGTTATACATGCATGTTAAGTAGGGATGTCCGACGGGTGTCAATGGATCGCTCGGTAAAGACCCGAGGATCATGGAGATTCGAGGGGTTACCCGTGGGGAAGGTGGGAAAACGAGAGAGGATCGATACCTACGCGTTAGGTATCGATCCTCTGGGGGTGTGCCAGGGCGCGGGGCGACGTCAGTCCCGGCGGGCGATCCGTTCCAGCTCCCTGGCCAGCCTGGTCACCGCCGCGTCCGTCGACTGCCGCCGGGCCAGCGCGTCCCCCACCACCGCCTGCACCGCCAGGCTCACCTGGTCGTAGCGCGGGCTCTTCGCCCGGGGCTCGGCCGCCAGCACGCTCTCCCGGAGAGTCGGCAGATAGGGGAAGCGCGCCACCAGCGCCGGATCGTCGTACAGCGCGGCGCGCACCGGCGGCAGCGCACCCTCCGTCAGCACCCGCCGCTGCACCGGCTCGCCGGTCAGGTAGCCGATCAGGTCCGCCGCCGAGTCCGGGTGCCGGGACTGGGTGCTGATCGCCAGGTTCGAACCGCCGAGCACGCTTGTGCCCGGCCCGTCCGGCCCCGGCAGCGGCACGGTGTCGAAGCGGCCGGCGACCGCCGAGCCCTCAGCCGAGGCACCCGCGTACACGTACGGCCAGTTCCGCAGGAACAGCAGCTCGCCGTTCTGGAACGCCTGCCGGGACTCCTCCTCCTTGAAGTCCAGCGAACGCTTCGGGATCCACCCCTCGCGCAGCCCGCGGACCAGGAAGTCCAGCCCCTCGCGGGCCGCGTCCGAGTCCACCGTGACCCTGGCCCCGTCGTCGGCGAGGATCGAACCGTCGGCCGACAGCACCGTCTCCGTGGCGTTCACCGTCAGACCCTCGTACGGGAAGAACTGGCCCGCATACCCCTGCAGGCCGTGCCGCGGCGCGATCTCGGCCGCCTGCCGGGCCAGCTCGTCCCACGTCCTCGGCGGGCTCTCACCCTCCGCCGCCAGTACGTCCTTGCGGTAGTAGAGCAATCCGGCGTTCGTCACGTACGGCACCGCGTACAGTCGGCCGCCGAACGTCGCCGTGTCGACCACCGGCGGCAGCATCTCGGCCAGCGGGAAACGCTGCCGGTCGATCGGGCGGATCCAACCGGCCGCCGCGAACTCCGACGTCCAGGCGACGTCGATGTTCAGCACGTCGAAGCGGCTGCTGCCGGACCGCAGCTCGGTGATCATCTGGGCGCGCGTCTCGTCCGCCGACTCCGGCAGCTCGACCAGCGTCACCCGCTCACCCGGCCGCTCCCGGTTCCAGTCCTCCAGCACCCGGCCGAGATAGTCCGTGAGGTCACCGGCCGTGGCCAGCGTCAACGGGCCGCGACCCGCCGGCTCCGGGCGCTGCGGCCCGGCCGCCGCGTACGCCGTGAGAAGGATCGCGCAGACGAGCAGAACCCGTCCGGCGATCAGCCAGCGCATCGTGCCTCCTGGAACTTCGGCGCCCATCGTCTTTGCCGGACGCCCTGACCCATATATACCTGTTAGGTATGAGGGATACTAGGGCTCGCGCCCCGAAGGCCCCCGTTACCGCGGAGCCGACCAGCGACGACGAGCCCGGACGGGAAAGGAGAGGCGTGTGCGACTCGCTCTCCTCGCCCTGCTGGCCAGGGGCCCCGCCCACGGGTACGAGCTGAAGCTGGAACTGGAGAAGCTGCTCGGCGCCGCCTACCCGCAGCCGAACGTCGGACAGATCTACGTCACCCTCGGGCGGCTGGAGAAGTCCGGCCTCATCGAGGGCGAGGAGATCGCCCAGTCCAGCCGGCCCAACAAGAAGACCTACCGGCTCACCGACGCGGGTCGGGAGGCCGTCGCCGCCTGGTTCGAGGAGACCTCCGACGAGCCGCGGGTCCGCGACGAGTTCTTCATGAAGCTCGCCCTCGCGGCCGACTCCGGCCTCGCCGACCGCCTCACCCTCATCAACAAGCAGCGCCGCCAGTACCTCAACAGCATGCGCGAGCTGTCCCGGCTCAGCGCCACCGAGGACCGGGACAACCGGATCGCCCAGCTGCTCATCGAAGGTGCGATGCTGCACCTACAGGCCGACCTCGACTGGCTCGAACGCTGTCAGGAGGAGCTGGAATGAGCGACCCCGGCCCCACCACCACGCCCGACGACCCGAAGGCCCCCGGGAACGGCCCCGCCGCCCGGAACGGCCCGGCGGACGGCGCCGCCGTGCCGCTGCTCCGCGCCGAGGGCCTGGTCAAGACCCACCACGGCGAGGGCGCCCCCGCACGCGCCGTGCGCGGCGTGGACCTGACCGTGCGCGCCGGCGAGTTCGTCGCCGTCACCGGCCCCTCCGGCGCCGGGAAGTCCACCCTGCTGCACCTCCTCGGCGGCCTCCAGCGGCCCGACGAGGGCGCCCTGTGGCTCGACGGCGCCCGCGTCGACGGCTACAGCGAGGCCCGCTGGGCGGTACTGCGCCGCCGCCGCGTCGGCATCGTCTTCCAGTTCTTCAACCTCGTCTCCAACCTCACCGTCGCCGACAACGTCGAGCTGCCCGCGCTGCTCGCCGGCGCCACCCCCCGGCAAGCCCGCAGCGAACGGGCCTCCCTGCTCGCCGAACTCGGCCTCGAAGGCCGCGAGCGCAGCATGCCCGCCGAGCTGTCCGGCGGCGAACAGCAGCGCGTCGCCCTCGCCCGCGCCCTCGTCAACCACCCCGACCTGCTGCTCGCCGACGAACCCGCCGGCAGCCTCGACAGCAAGGGCACCCGCGAGGTCATGCGCCTGCTGCAGCGCTTCCACCAGCGCGGCCAGACGATCGTCCTGGTCACCCACGACGCCCGGCTCGCCAGTGTCGCCGACCGCGTCGTCAGCTTCTTCGACGGCCGCGTCGCCGACGACGCCGAACTCGGCGCCGCCACGAGCCCGGCCCGCCCCGGCCGCCCCGGCGGCGTCGGCGGCCTCGTCGACCTGGGGGACTGAACCGTGCGGGCGACACTGCGCTGGGCACACGCCGACCTGCGGACACACCGCGGCGAGGCGCTGTTCCTCGTCCTCGCCACCACCGGCGTCGTCATCGCCCTCCTGCTCGCCAGCGCGCTCTTCGGCTACGCCGCCAACCCCTGGCAGCGGGTCTTCACCCAGACCAACGGCGCCCACGTGTGGATCCACGCCCGAGGCGACGCCGACCCCGCCGACCTCGAACGCCTCCGCGACCTCGACGGCGTCACCGCCGCCACCGGCCCGCACCGCACCGCCCACATCACCGCCCGCACCGACGCCGCCCGCGCCGACGTCGAACTGCGCGCCGCCGACGCCGATCCCGGACCCACCGCCCGCCCCCAGGTCGTCAGAGGCCGCTGGCTCGACACCGGCACCCCCGACGGCGTGGTCCTCCAGGCCGGACTCGCCCGCGCCCTGTGGGCCGAGCCCGGCGACACCGTCACCGTCCCCGGCGGCGCCGAAGGCCCCCGCGAGCTCACCGTCCTCGGCATCGCCGACACCGCCGAACGCGACCACCGTGCCGGCGACCGCCCCGGCGTCGGCTGGGTCCTGCCCGGCGCCCTCGACCGCGTCACCGCCCCCGCCGACCGGCTCGGCCAGGTCGTCGGCCTGCGCCTCGCGGACCCCGACGACACCGGATACGCCGTCCAGCGCGCCGTCACCCTGCTCGGCGCCGACGGTGTCACCGAGGTCTCCGACTGGAAGCAGGCCCGAGCCGAGGCGCAGAGCGACGACCGGCTCCTCGGCCTGCTGCTCGTCACCTTCGGACTCGGCGCGCTGCTCGCCGCCGCACTCGCCGTCGCCGGAGCCATCAGCACCCGCGTCCGCGGCCACCTGCGGGACATCTCGGTACTCAAGGCCGTCGGCTTCACCCCCGGCCAGGTCGTCCGGATCTTCCTCGTGCAGCACGTGGCGTTCGCGCTGCTGGGCGCGGCGCTCGCCGTCGCCCTGCTCGGCACCCTCGGCGGACGCTTCCCCGGCCGCATCGGCGAGGCCGTGTCCATCTGGCGCGACCTTCCCCACCACACAGCCGCCACCCTCGCCGTGCCCGCCGCCGCCGTGCTCTTCATCGGCCTGGCCACCTCGCTGGCCGCCTGGCGAGCCGGCCGGGTGCCGCCCGTCCCCGTCGCCCGGGGCGCCGTACCGCCGGCCGCCGGCATGTCCCGCGCCGCACGCGCCGCCCTCGGCCGACGCGTGCCGCCTGCCCTGGTACTCGGCTGGCGCGCCGCGTTCGCCCGCCGGGGCCGCTCGCTGACGGCCGTCGCCCGGCTGGCGCTGCCGCTGCTGCTGATCACCGTCGCCCTCAGCGCGTGGACCACCCTCGACCGGGTACCGTCCAGCGCCGGCGACGCCGGCCCCGCCGCCACGCTCAGCGCCCGCGCCACCGAAGGGCTCGACGAACGGCAGGCCGCCCGCCTCCTCGCCGACAACCCGGACGTCACCGCCGTCTACCCCGGCATCGAGGTCGCCGCGCTCGCCCCCGGCCAGACCGGCACCATCAACCTGCGCGGCCTGGGCACCGACGCCCGCCCCTACCCGTTCACCGTCGTCGAGGGCCGTGCCCCCAGCCCCTCGGCGACCGACGACGAGGCGGTCGCCGGACAGGGCCTGCTCGACCTGCTCGACCTGGAGGTCGGCGACTGGGTGCGGCTCACCGTCGAGGGCCACCCGCAGATCCTCCACATCGTCGGCCGCACGATCGAGACCGAACAGGGCGGCCGGGTCGTCACCACCTCCCTCGACACCCTCGCCGAACGCGACCCGGGCCTGCGACCCGCCTTCCACCAGGTCCAGCTCCGGCCCGGCGCCGACCCGAAGGCGGTGGGCGCCGCGCTGTCCCGCGCCTCCGACGGACGACTGGAGATCCACGAGGTCGGCGGGCTCAACGAGGGGCGCGCGGTGATGCGCGGCGTACTCGCCGGCCTGGCCGCCGTACTCGCCCTGATCGGCCTCACCGAACTGCTGACGACCATCAGCGCCGGTGTCAGGGACCGCGAACGCGACCTGCTGGCGCTGAAGGCCATCGGGCTCACCCCCCGCCAGATCAGCGGTGTCATCGTCACCGCCACCGGCCTGACCGCCCTCGCCGCCGCCCTCACCGGCACCCTGCTCGGTACCCTCGTCGGCCGCTGGCTGATCAACGAGCACGGCCGGGCCAGCGGCATCGGCGCGGGCATCGCGCAGTCACCGTCCACGGCGGTACTGCTCCTGCTGATCGCCGGCGCGACGGCCGGCGCAGTCGCCGCCTCCCTGCTGCCGGCGGCCCGCGCCGCCCGCCGCCGCCCGGCCGACACCCTCGCCGCCGTCGTCTGACGCCGCCCGGCTGTCGCCGTTCCCGCCCGGCTGTCCTCCCGCGTCCTACGGCTGGACGACCGGCTCCTGCGCCGCCGCTGTCGTCCCGGCCAGCAGCGCCGCGTCCAGCGGAACGTTCCGCTTCACCAGCGCCAAAGCGATCGGCCCCAGCTCGTGATGGCGCGCCGAACTCGTCACGAAGCCCAGCTGCCGCCCCTCCGGACCGTCCGAGGCGAGCCGCACCGGATCACCGTGGCCGGGAATCGTCACCTCGCTGCCGTCCAGATGCAGGAACACCAGCCGACGCGGCGGCTTCCCCAGGTTGTGGACCCGGGCCACCGTCTCCTGGCCCCGGTAGCAGCCCTTCTGGAGATGCACCGCCGTACCGATGAGCCCGATCTCGTGCGGGATCGTCCGGTGGTCGCTCTCCAGACCGACGCGCGGCCGGTGCGCCTCGATCCGCAGCGCCTCGTGGGCCAGCACCCCGACCGGCGGCCCGTACCGGCCGTCCTCGGCGAACTCCCGCAGCCGCTCACGCGGCAGGAACAGCTCCCGCCCGTACGGCGTCTGCCGGACCAGCACCCCCTCGGGCGCCTCCGCGATGGAACCGGCCGGCAGCTGCACGACCGCGAAGTCCGCCGTCCGGTCGGCCAACTCCACCCGGTAGAAGAACTTCATGCTCTCCAGGTACTCCATCAGCGCCGTCTGGTCGCCCGGCTCGGTGTGGATCCACACCGTCTCGCCGTCGTCGACCAGGGACAGCCCGTGCTCGATGTGCCCGTTGGCGGACAGCACCAGCGCCTCGGTCGCCTCGTGCGGCGGCAGCTCGCTGACGTGCTGGGTGATCAGCAGATGCAGCCAGCTGAGTCGGTCCGGTCCGGTGACCGTGAGCACACCCCGATGTGAGAGGTCGACAAAGCCGGACCCCTCGGCGAGGGCCCGTTGCTCACGGAAGAGGTCGCCATAGTGGGCGGCGACCCCCTCGTCAGGCCCCTCGGACGGGACGGCACCGGGCAACGACAGCAGCGGACTGGCGTAACGCATGCCACAAGACTACGTCCGACGCGGCGGGCCGGTGGTGGCGGCGATCACTCCCCGTCCGCCACCTTCCGGACGTACTCGCCCAGCGACGCCACCGCCGCCGGGTTCCTCGGCGACTCCACGAGGTCGACGTAGTCCAGCACGAAGATCCGGTCGTTGCGGATCGCGGACACGTTCTTCAGCGGGCCGAAGGACTTCAGGAACTTCCGCTTCTGCTCGGCCGACACGTCACCGTAGTTGTTGATGACGATGATCTCCGGATCACGGTCGACGACGGTCTCCCAGCCGACCGTCACCCACGAGTCGTCGAGGTCCTTCATGATGTGGTCGCCGCCGGCCTTGGTGATGATGTCGTGCGGACCGGCGAACCTGCCCGAGGTGAACGGCTTGTCCTTGCCGTCGTCGTACAGGAACACCCGCGGCCGGTCCTTGCCCCTGGGCGCCTTCGCCTCGGTGTCCGCGACCACCCGGCGGAAGTCCGCCACCAGCTTCTCCGCCCGGTCCTCGACGTCGAAGATCTTCCCCAGGTTCTCCAGATCGGTGTAGAGCGCGTCCAGCGGCGACATCACCCCGCGCGCCTTGCCCTTGCCGTTCCGGCAGGACTCGCTGAGCAGGTAGGAGTCGATGCCCAGCTTCTCCAGCGTCGCCGGGGTGAAACCGTCCGCCTCGTTGAAGCCGTAGTTCCAGCCGGCGAACACCAGGTCCGCCCTGTTGTCCACGGCGATCTCCTTGCTGATCCTCCCCTTGGAGAGCCACTTGGTCTTCTCGTAGGCGTCGGCCCACGGGACCTGCTTGTCGCTCCGCTGGTAGGCGGGGGTGACGTAGCCGGCCATGCTGTCCTCCAGGCCGAGCGAGAACATGATGTCCGTGATGCCGACGTCGTTGGTGACGACCCGGGTCGGGGCCTTGTCGAAGGTCTTCTTCTCCCCGCAGTTGGTGACGGTCACCGGATAGTGCGACCCCCCGCCCTTCGCGGAGTCCGAGCCCGAGTCGGGCTCCGACTCGGTCACCTGCGCCCCGCACCCGGCGAGCACCGTCAGCGAGGCGAGGACGGCGAGCGAGCGAACGACGGCGGTACGAGATGCCGATGCCATGGCGAAGTTCCTTTGTGTATGGGACGGACTGTCTCGCAGCCCGTCCTGGGGGTGCCTCCCGGCCGAAGGCCGGGGGAGTTCGAGGGCCGGGGTCCGGGGGCTGGCCCCAGGAAGCGGGAAGGG
>NZ_VJYK02000215.1 GCF_007097205.2 Streptomyces alkaliterrae | reverse complement strand
CTCCCCTCCCTCGCCGGCGGCCCGGCCCCCGGGGAGACCTTCTTCCCCATGCAGAGCGACCGCGTCCACTACGCCGGACAGCACATCGCCGTTGTCGTCGCCGACACCTACGACCGCGCCCTCCACGCTTCCCATCTGGTCCGCGTCGAGTACGCCGAGGAACCCTCGGTCACCGTCCTCGACCAGGCCCGGGACCAGGCGTACGAGCCGGAGGCCATCTTCGCCGGCTTTGTCCCCGGACGCTCGGAGCGGGGCGACGTCACCGCCGGACTCGCCGAGGCCACCACCACGGTGGACCGCGTCTACAGCTTCGCCCCCAACCACCACAACCCCATCGAGACCTCCGCCACCACCGCCTACTGGGAGGGCGACCGGCTCACGCTCCACGACGCCACTCAGGGCGTCACCGCGACCCAGCACACCGTCGCCGCCCTGCTCGGCATCCCGCACAGCCGAGTCCGGGTCGTCTCGCCCTACACAGGCGGCAGTTTCGGCGCCAAGGCCATGGTGTGGCACCACCCCACCCTGGCCGCACTCGCCGCCCGCGCGGTCGGCCGCCCGGTACGCCTCGCCCTCACCCGCGAGCAGATGTTCACCTCCTGCGGACACCGTGAGGAACAGGAGCACCACGTCACGCTCGGCGCCGACGACCAGGGCCGGCTCACCGCCGTCCGCCACCACAAACTCTCCCCGACCTCCCCCTTCGACCACTGGGCCGAACCCTCACTCGCCCTCTCCGGGCACCTCTACGCCTGCCCCAACTACGAGGGCGTGTACCGGCTGATCCGCGCCAACACCAGCACCCCCACCTTCATGCGCTGCCCAGGCGAGGCCACCGGCCTGTTCGCCCTCGAAACGGCACTCGACGAACTCGCCGAACGCATCGGCGTCGACCCCCTGGAACTGCGGCTGCGCAACTACGCCGAGACCGACCCCGCGACCGGCCACCCCTGGAGCAGCAACGGCCTCCGCGAGTGCTACCAGGCCGGAGCCGACCGGATCGGCTGGCACCGCCGCGCCCAACCGCCCCGCCGCGACGGCCACTGGCTGCTCGGCCTCGGCATGGCCACAGCCGCCTACCCCGTCTACGCCCCCAACAACCCGGTCCGCGCCCGCGCCCGGATCTACGCCGACGGCATGGCCACCGTGCAGGCCGCCGTCACCGACATCGGCACCGGCGTACTCACCGCCATGACCCAGGTCGCAGCCGAAACCCTCGGCCTGCCCGTGGACCGCTGCCGCTTCGAAGGCGGCGACACCGACCTGCCGCACGCGGCCGCCGCCGTCGGCTCCGCCGGCGCCGGGATGGTCAGCGCCGCCGTGCACACCGCCTGTGTGGAGCTGCGCTCCAAACTGATCGCCCGCGCCGTAGCCGACCCCGCCTCCCCGCTGCACGGCGCCGACCCCACCCGGATCACCGTCACCGACGGCCGGATGGCACACGCCGACAACCCCGGCACCGGGGAGACCTACAGTGAACTCCTCCAGCGCCAGTTCCTGCCCGACGTCGAGGCCACCGGCTCCTGGGGCCCACCGCCACACGACGCCCCCTTCGGCATGCTGACCTTCGGCGCCCAGTTCGCCGAGGTCGCCGTCGACCCCGAACTCGGCCTGGTACGGGTCCGGCGGATGGCCGGCGCCTTCGCGCCCGGCCGGGTACTCAACGCCAAGACCGCCCGCAGCCAGCTCATGGGCGGCATGATCTGGGGCGTGGGCCAAGCCCTCCTGGAAGCAAGCCACATGGAACCGGGCACCGGCCGCTGGGCCAACGCAAGCCTCGGCGAGTACCTCGTCGCGGTGCACGCCGACACCCCGGAGATCGACATCGACCTCATCGAGGTCGAGGACACCGTCGTCAACCCGCTCGGCGTCAAGGGCGTCGGAGAGATCGGCCAGTCCGGCGCCGCCGCGGCCATCGCCAACGCCATCCACCACGCCACCGGCCATCACTTCTCCAAACTCCCCATCACCATCGAGGACGTCCTCGCCACCTCGGGCGCCCCGAGCGCCTGACCCACGAATCCGGCTCGCCCCGGCAGCACTGCCGGGGCGAGCCGGATTCGTACTGTCAGCGGCAGGGGCCGCCCCACCAGACCTTGCTGACAAAGATGTCGCGTCGGCCCCCGGGTAGCGGTTGCCGTTGATGGACCGTCACATTGTCCCGCTCGGGGTGCTTCAGTAGACAGCCGAGCTGTGCCTGGGCGATCTTTCGGCTCCCGAAGGCCATGCGCAGTGCGGCTTCGTGGATCAGGAAGGTGCACTTGAGTGGATCGGCGCGGTCGAGTACGTCACGTCGCCTCAGCCGATGTGAAAGGCGGTGCAGAAGGGTCGCGCCGTTGAGCTTTGGTACCGCTTCCTGGAACACCGCGTGCGCGTACTCCTCCGTCTGGCGGGGGCCGGGGAGGAGGGCGGGCGCGGTCTCCTCCTCGTCGACAGCCTGGCCGACGCGTGGGACCACACGAGAACCGGACCTGACGCCAAGGTCGTGTGGTTCACCCTTCGCGACCGGAGGTAGCGGCGGCGGTGCGCCCCGGGTCGGTCGGTGGGTGTGACCGGCCCGAACAGTCGTTGTCAGTGGTCGGGTCTAGCTTCGGGGGAGTGGGTTCGGCGGGAGAGTGTCGGGCCGGTTCGGGGAGGGGTTTGTCCATGTCGTTGCTGAGGTCCGAGACGTCCACGACGTATCTGGAGTTGTCGCAGGACGGGGGTGGCGCGCACAAGTTCTACGAGGTGACCGTCGCCGGGACGGTGGTGACGATCCGTTACGGACGGATCGGGGCGGCCGGGCAGACGTCGACCTCGACGTTCCCGACGGCGGAGAAGGCGCGGGCGGCGGCCGCGAAGAAGGTGGGGGAGAAGGTCCGCAAGGGGTACGCCCCGGCGGTGCAGGGCGAGCGCGCGCCGCGGCCGGTGACGCGGCGCCAGGTGGCGTCCGCGCCGTCCACGGCGCGAGCCGTCGCGCCGGTGCTGTGGCGTTTCCGTACGGGGTCCTCCGCGTTCGGCATCCACGTCGACGACGACCGCTGCTGGGTCGGCAACCAGGCCGGTGACGTCTACACCCTCGACCACGAGGGCGGCGTGCTCGCCCACTTCAACCTGCCGGACGGCGTCAAGTGCCTGGTGGCCGACGACTTCTGGATCTACGCGGGCTGCGACGACGGCCGGGTCTACGACCTGTCCTCGAAGCTGCCGTTCGCCGCGTACGACATCGCGGCGAACGTCGACATCTTCTGGCTGGACATCCACGAGGGCGTGCTGGACGTCTCAGACCGCGAGGGCCGGCTGACGGTCATCGACCACGAGGACGAGCACCAGTGGTCGCGCGGCAGCCAGGGCGACCACGCGTGGATGGTCCGTGCCGACGACAAGGCGGTTTACCACGGCCACAGCCGGGGCGTGACGGCCTATGCGCCCGACGGCGGGCGCGAGTTGTGGCACACCCGCACCAAGGGGCCGGTCCTTTTCGGCTGGCAGGAGGACACCGCCGTCTACGCGGGCACCGCGCACCGCGCCGTGCAGCGGCTGGACAAGCGGAGCGGTGGCGTCGAGGCCACGTACGGCTGCGACGCGTCGGTCTACTCGTGTGCGACGTCGCCCGGCGGGCGGTACGTCTTCGCGGGGGACGCGGCGTCGTCCGTCTACTGCTTCGACCGGGACGGCACGCGGCTGTGGAAGCTCGGTACGGGCGGCGGGTCGGCGCTGTCGATGCAGTACCACGACGAGCGGCTGTACCTGGTGACCACGGACGGCTCGCTGGTGTGCGTGGACGCGAGCGAGTCGGCCGTCGAGGCCGCGCAGCAGGGCACGGTCCCGGTCGCGCGGGACGTGAAGCTCGCGGCGACGCTGCCGACGTACCAGCCGGCGACGGCTGCCGCGGCGGTCACCGCCGTGGCCGAGGCGCCGGCCGGATCGGTGGTCGTGGAGTGCGTGCAGCAGGGCGGGCGCGTGCGGGTGCACGTGGTGTCGGAGGGCTACGACCGTTCGTGGAACGTGCAGTTCCCGCGCGCGATACGCGAGCCCGGCGCCCGGTACGTCGTGGACGCGCTGCACCCGGCGGCCGGCGGCTTCTACCGCATCCGGGGGGACATCCGGCGCCTGCGCTGAGCGGTGCCCGCGGAGATCGGCGCGCCGCGCCGGCGCGGCCGGCCCGGATGCGGTCGCTGGTCCGGCCGGTGCGTGGCGTCACCGCGAGGAGTCGGACATATCGGGCATCATGCTGCGCATGAGCGACTCCTCTCCCCGCGGCGCTGCCGGCGGGCGCGGGCTGACCCGCCGCCTGGTGCCGATGGCCGGCCGTGACCCGGCGGAGCACGGCCGAACCGCCACCCCGCTGGAGCTGCTGTTCGACCTGACCTTTGTCGTCGCCGTCGGCACGGCGGCACTCCAGTTCGCGGAGATGCTCGCCGCCGGGCATCCCACGCAGGCGATCCTGGCGTTTGTCCTCGCGATGTTCGCGATCGTCATCGCCTGGATCGGCTACACGTGGTTCGCCTCCGCGTTCGGTACCGACGACTGGCTCTACCGGGCTCTGACGATGCTCCAGATGATCGGCGTTGTCGTCCTCGCGCTCGGCATCCCGGCGATGTTCCACTCCGTCGAGCAGGGCGGGCGCCTCGAACTGCGGGTGATGGTCCTCGGGTACCTCGTGATGCGGGTCGCGCTGGTCCTCCAGTGGTGGCGGGTCACCCGGGAGTCGCCGCGCTTCCGGAAGGTGGGCCTGGAGAACATCCGCTGGACCGTCGTCGCCCAGCTCTGCTGGGTCGTCATCGGGTTCGCGCATCTGCCGCTCCCCGTCGTGATCGGCGGCGTCCTGGTGGTCGGCGGGCTGGAGCTGCTCCTGCCGTCACTCACCCAGGGCGACGCGGGCGGAACGCCCTGGCACCCGCATCACGTCGCCGAGCGGTACAGCCTGTTCGCGATCATCGCGCTCGGTGAGGGAGTGGTCGGTACCGTCGCCTCTTCGGGCGGCCTGCTCGGCGGCGCGGACGGAACGCAGTGGAGCGGGAACGGCGTTGCCGTGGTCGTCGCCGGGATCGGGCTGACCTTCGGCATGTGGTGGGTGTACTTCAACGTCCCCTTCGGTGACGTCCTCGTCCACCGCCGGAACCGGGGCTACCTCTTCGGCTACGGACACATCCCCCTGTACATCGGCATCGCGTGTGCCGGCGCGGCCCTCCACGTGGCCGGTCTGCACCTGGAGCACCACTCGCGGATCAGCGACACCGCGGTGGTGCTGTCCCTGGCCCTCCCGGTCGGCCTCTACCTGCTGACGTGCTACCTGCTGTACGCCCTGCTGGTCTCCGCGAGGGACTGGTACCACCTGCTGCTCGTCGGGCTCAGCCTCACCATCCTGGCCGTGGCCGTCCTGCTGGCGGTGGCCGGTGTCGCCGTCGCGGTGTGTCTGCTCGTCGTGATGCTCGCTCCCTACGTCACCGTGTCCGGCTACGAGACGGTCGGCCACGAGCACCAGCGGCGCATCCTCGAAGACCTCGCCGCGCGAGACCGCTGAGCCGCCGGCGGACGCGCCGTGCGCGGCGCGGGCCGCGGGCGGAACGCCTGCCCAGAACGGCAAATGGCAAGGAGACCCGCTCCTCGCCACTCTCAACATATAGCGGATGGGGGGCCTTGCGGCAAGGCCCGGGTGGTGGCGCAGAATGCTCGCTCCGAGCCAGAAACCTGCCGACATGGCGGGTAGGCGACGTCTGTGCGGGTTACTGGCTTTTCGACCGGTCTCGTGAGTGGGGGGTTTGAATGTTCGACGTGATCGTCGCCGGAGGTGGGCCCACCGGCCTGATGCTGGCGGCCGAACTGCGGCTGCACGGTGTGCGGGTGGCGGTGCTGGAGAAGGAGGAACAGCGCAGCGAGCAGGTCCGCGCGCTGGGCATGCACGCGCGCAGCGTCGAGGTGCTGGACCAGCGCGGCTTGCTGGAGGGCTTCCTCGGGCTGGGGAAGCGGTACGCGGTCGGTGGCTTCTTCGCCGGGATCGACAAGCCCTGGCCCGACCGGCTGGACACCGCGCACCCGTACGTGCTGGGCATCCCGCAGAACCTCACCGAGCGGCTGCTGGAGGAGCACGCCGTCCGCGTCGGCGTGGAGATCCGGCGCGGCTGCGGGGTGGTCGGTCTGGAGCAGGACGAGCACGGGGTGACCGTCGAGGCGGCCGGAGCGGAGGGCGCGTCCGCCGGGGGAGGGAAGGAACTGCGTGCGCGCTACCTCGTCGGGTGCGACGGCGGGCGCAGCACGGTCCGCAAGCTGCTCGGCGTCGGCTTCCCCGGCGAGCCGGCCAGGAACGAGTGGATGCTGGGCGAGGTGGAGGTCACCGTCTCCAGGGAGACGCTGGACGTGGTGATGGCCGAGGCCCGCAAGCGGCACGGGCGCTTCGGCACCATGCCGCTCGAAGACGGCGGGTACCGCTTCATCGTGCCCGCCGCCGAGGTGGCGGAGGACCGCGCCGTGCCGCCCACTTTCGAGGAACTGACTGCTCGCGTTTGCGAGTTGACGGGGACTGATCTCGGGCTGCACTCGCCGCGCTGGATCTCCCGGTTCGGCGACGCCACCCGGCTCGCCGACCGCTACCGCGTCGGCCGGGTGCTGCTGGCCGGGGACTCGGCGCACGTCCACCCGCCGACCGGCGGGCAGGGCCTGAGCCTGGGAATGCAGGACGCCTTCAACCTGGGCTGGAAGCTCGCCGCCCGGATCGCCGGCTGGGCGCCCGAGGGCCTGCTGGACAGCTACGAGTCCGAACGGCGTCCGGTCGCCGCCGACGTCCTGGATCTCACCCGGGCGCAGACCCAACTGCTGCTCTCCGACTCCGGCGCCCGCGCGGTGCGCCGCCTGGTGTCGGAGCTGATGGACATCGAGGAGGTGAACCGCCATCTGATCGAGAAGATCTCCGGCTTCCTGGTCCGGTACGACTTCGGTGAGGGACACGAACTGCTCGGTCGGCGGCTGCGGGACGTGACGCTGGAGAAGCGGGGGCGCCTGTACGAGCTGACGCGTGGCGGGCGCGGGCTGCTGCTGGACCAGACGGGGCTGCTGTCGGTGGGCGGCTGGGCGGACCGGGTCGACCACGTCGTGGACGTCAGCGAGGAGTTGGACGTGCCCGCCGTGCTGCTGCGGCCGGACGGGCACGTGGCGTGGGTCGGGGACGACCAGGAGGACCTGCGCGCCCACCTCCCCGACTGGTTCGGCCGCGAGGACGGGTCCGGCGCGGAAGCGTCGACCCACGCGGCCGCCGGGACGGCCGAGGGCGGTTGAGCCGCCGTCGGCCCGGTCGCGCGCCCGCTCAGTGCTCCCGGGCTTGGGCTTGGGCCCGGGGCCGGCCGGCGGCCGCCGGTCCGGCGTTCGCGTCGCTGCCGCCTTCGTCGCCGCCTTCGTCGCCGCTCGCGGCGGTCGTCGGCGGCGGCAGGGAGCGCAGCAGCGTGCCGTAGCCGATGGCGGCGAGCGTGCCGACGACGGCGAGCGCGCCCCAGAGCGTGTTCGCGCCCCAGCGGTCGATGACCGCGCCGCCGGCCAGCGGCGCGGACAGCGCGGCCAGCGACCAGGACAGCGTGAACATGCCCTGGTAGCGCCCCCGCCCGTGGGTCGGGGAGAGCCGCACGACCAGGCCCATCTGGGTCGGCGAGTTGATGATCTCGCCGAGTGTCCAGACGCAGATGGCCAGCATGTAGAGCCCGACGGCGTCGGTGAAGGCCATCGCGCCGAAGCCATAGCCGACGAGGAGGGAGGAGACGACCAACAGCCTCGCGGGGTCGCGGTGTTCGATGAACCGGGTGACGGGGATCTGGAGGAGGACGATGATCACGCCGTTGACGGCGATCGCCATGCCGTAGTCGGCGCTGGTGAGCCCCTGGTTCGCCATGGCGATGGGGAGGGAGACGTACGCCTGCGTGAAGATGGTCGCGATGAGGAAGCTCAGCCCGGTGACGGCCATGAACCGCCCGTCGCGCAGCACGGTCAGCATGGAGACGTCGGCGCTCCGGCCCTTCGAGCCGGGCCTCGGTCCGGACGCCGTGCCGACCGGTTGCGCCGGGCGTTCCGGCCGGGACTCCGGCAGCTTGACGAACACGAGCACGGCGCAGGTCAGGGTCAGTGCGGCCTCGCCGAGGAACAGCCACAGGTAGCCGTGCTCGGCGATGAGCCCTGCCGCGGCGGCGGAGACCGCGAAGCCCATGTTGATCGCCCAGTAGTTGAGGGCGAAGGCGCGGATGCGGTCCTTCGGGGCGACGATGTCCGCCATCATGGCCTGCACGGCCGGCCGTGAGCCGTTGCTGCACATGCCGACGAGCGCGGCGACGGCCGCGATCGCCACCGGGTGTTCGACGAAGCCGAGCGCGGCCACGGACAGGGCGGTGCCGGACTGCGAGAGCAGCAGGGTGGGGCGGCGTCCGAGCCGGTCGGTGAGCACCCCCGCGCCGATGGCGGCGACCGCGCCCCCGGCGCCGTACAGGGCGGCGACCATCCCGGCGTACGTGGCGGAGTGCCCCCGCTCGGCGGTCAGATACATCGCCAGGAAGGTGGCGACGAACGCGCCGAGCCGGTTGACGAGCGTCGACGTCCACAGCCACCAGAACTGCCGGGGCAGGCCCGACACGCTCCCCCGGGTGGCGTCGACGAACCGGCGGAGGGGTGGTGGTGCGGGCACGTCGACTCCCCGAGCGTGTAAGCGGTGATCTGGGAGTACGCAACTTACGGGCGCGTTCGTCGCCCCCGCCACTCAATTGACGATCCCCGTCAAGCGGCCTCGGAGCCGCTGGAGTTGACGCGCGGAACCAGATGGGAGAGGAGGCCGGGAGGAGCGGGGTAGGGGGACTCCTCCGGCAGCAGGCTCGCCGCCGTCGCGAGGTCACCGGCCCGTACGAGGCCCCGCACGCGCGAGGCGAGCGGCGTGACGTCCCTGATGTCCGTGATCCACTCGTCGGCGAAGCGCCGGGCGGCCTCCCCGGAGAGCCCGAGCTGAAGCGAGCGGTGCTCCAACGGCCGCAGCCGCAGGTCCCGTTCGGGGTCCCACTGGACGCGCGCGGGAGCGGTGCGCAGCGCCTCCCGCCAGGTCTCGCGGGACTCGTGGACGGCGGGGGAGTAGTGGGTGAGGCAGGCGTTCCGAATCGCCCACTCGAACCCGGCCCGGGTGATCGTGAGGGCGAGCACGGTCTCCTGGTCGGACTTGGTTCCCCACCCGCAGCGGTACATCATCCACAGGAACGACGGCTTGATCCACGTCATCCGCTCCCGCTTCCACGCGGCCGGAAAGCGGCCGTCACGCGCCGCAGGCAGGCCGATGCGCGGCCCGTACGCCTGGTAGACGGTGACGGTCTCCGCCGAATGGACGGCTCGTACACGGTATTTCGGCTCCCCGCCGCCGAGATGTGTGTCGGTCATGGGGCAAGGCTGAGGCAGCGGCGTGCCCGCGTGCCAGTGAATTCCCCCACGCCGGGGTGGGGTGGTCACTGG
>NZ_VJYK02000214.1 GCF_007097205.2 Streptomyces alkaliterrae | reverse complement strand
CCGCCCGCCGTTCCGACCGTGATCAGCGCCACCGGCCCGAGCCGTCCGAACCGGGCACTCGGCCGCTGGTCGGAGCGTTCCACTCAGGGATACGTCAGGGTCCGTTCAGGGGAGGACCGGGGGCGGGAGCACTCCCGGCCCGGCCGCGGGCCGCCTAGCATCGGTGACGTATCGACCACACGTACGCAGGGAGGCCGCCGACCGACGGCGGCCGACGGGAGGCAGGGAAACAGCATGAGCGTCAAGGAATCCTTCACCGGAATGCCGTCGTGGCTGAAGTGGGTCGCGATCATCGTCGTCGCCCTCGTCGTCTTCAAGGCCGTCACCTGGCTGCTCGCCGTCGTCTTCACGCTGCTGTTCAAGCTGCTGCTGTTCGCCGCGATCGTGGCCGTGCTCTTCTTCGTCGTGCGGAAGTTCATGTCCTCCTCCTCGTCGTCCGGAAGCGGCTGGTAGGCCCGCCCGGGACGTGCGTTCGGACGCGGCCGTGCCCCGAGCGGACTCAACCCCGTTGTCAAACGGGTGACTTTGAACCTCCCGGGATTGTGGGGTTTGTCGATCTTGGTGGACGATTCACCACAGAGGTTCACCGATACCCATCACGGCCGAGCACGAGAAATCGGGGGCAGCGCAATGGGTGAGACAGTTCAGGCGCACGTCATGATGAGCTTCCTGGCCTCAGAGGAGCTCGCGTTCCGAATCCCGGTGGAACTGGTCTACGAGGCGCAGGACCCCTACGCCGTGCGTTTCACCTTCTGCCTGCCGGGAGACGCCCCCGTCAGCTGGGTCTTCGGGCGCGAACTCCTGGTGGACGGCATCACCGGGCAGGCCGGCGAGGGGGACGTGCACATCGGGCCCGTCGACGACGAGTACCTCGCCGACCTGCACATCCAGCTCCACGCCGGCGCCGAGCGCGCCGTCTTCCGGGTCAGCGCGCCGCCGCTCGTCGCGTTCCTCGACCGCACGGACCGAATCGTTCCGCTCGGTCACGAGAGCGCGGAGAACGACATCGACGCCGAACTCGACCGCATCCTCACCGGCGGCCGCGCCTGACGCCTCATCGCGTCGGGCGGCACCGCGCGTCAGCGCTTGCGGCGTCGGCGGCCGCGGCCGCCGACAGGCGCCGGGTCGGGCCTGCCCAGCCCGGCCGACGCCACCAGCGCCGCCAGCGCCGTCGTCACCGGCACCGACGCCACCAGGCCGATCGAGCCGACCAGCGTCCGTACGATCTCCTCGGCCACCAGCTCACTCGTCGCGACCGTACCCACGCTCGCCTCCGCGATCGAGAACAGCAGGAGCAGCGGCAGCGCCGCGCCCGCGTACGCGAGCACCAGCGTGTTCACCACCGACGCGATGTGGTCCCGCCCGATCCGCATCGCGGACGCGTACACCCGACGCCAACTCGCGGACGGATCGGTCTCCTTGAGCTCCCACACGGCGGACGTCTGGGTCACCGTCACGTCGTCCAGCACGCCGAGCGAACCGATCAGCACACTCGCCAGCAGCAGGCCCCGGATCTCGATGTCCGGATACAGGCTGTGCACCAGCGCCGTCTGGTCGTCCGTGTTCCCCGACAGGCTCGCCCAGCCGATGAACAGCGAGCCCAGCAGCCCGATCAGCACCAGTGAGATCAGCGTGCCGAGGACCGCCACGGACGTCCGCGCCGAGAACCCGTGGCACAGGTACATCGTCACCAGCATGATCGCGCTGCCCCCGACCACGGCCACCACCAGCGGGTTCGAGCCCTGCAGGATCGCCGGCAGGATGAACAGCACAAGCAGCGCGAACGTCACCACCAGACCGACCAGCGCGAGCAGCCCGCGCAGCCGTCCGATCGCCACCACCACGAGTGCGAACAGCGCCGCCAACACCACCATCGGGAACGTGCGGTTCACGTCTACGACGCTGTACTGCAGCTCCTCCGGAGCCTGCGGCGCGTACGCGACGACCACGTCCTGACCCGTCGACAGCCGCCGCGTCGCGTCCGGCGTCACGATCTCGGTGAACTTCCGCCCCACGTGCGGACCGGTCGTCACCTCCACCTCCGCCTGCTGGCAGCGGCCGCGCGCCGACGCGTCCGCCTCCGCCTGCTCGACGTTGACGTCCCGGCAGTCCACCTCGACCACCTGCGTCACCCGGGCCTGCTCCATCTGCCGGTCGAAGCCGACGCCCGTGCGCCCGCCCTCACCCTCCGGCGCGCCGCCCGGCCACAGCAGGACGAGCCCGGCGAGCACCGCCGTCGCGAACGGGATCAGGACCGCCGCGATCACCTTCCGCAGATGCCGGGAGACGGGCGCGGCCGGGCCGTGCGCGTGCGCGTGACTGTGCAGGTGCCCGTGCCCGGTCGCCACCGCGCCGTGCTCCGGCGGCGGACCGCCGTATCCGTGCCCGTGCCCGCCGCTCCCGCCGTGCCCGTGCCCGCCGCTCCCGCCGTGCCCGTGATCACCCTCGCCGTGCCCGTGCCCGCCGTGGTCCCGCCCCTCCTCCCCTCCGCGCGCCGACGCGTCGCCGCCGTGCCGCTCCGGTCGCCGCCGGCCGTCCTGGTGCTCGCTGTGTGACTGGTCCACGGACCGATCATCGCAAGACCCCCTGGCGCGACGAAGGGGCGAACCGCTAGCGTGGGGGTGCTTTTGCACATCGCGGGAGCTCCGAGCACGGGGCTGAGAGGGCGCTGACCTTCCGTACACCGGAAACATCCGGAAACGTACGGACATCGCTGCGTCGACCGCCGAACCTGTTACCGGGTAATGCCGGCGTAGGGAGTGGGTCTCATGACCATGCAGGATGCACGCATGCCCGAAGAGGGTCAGCCGCGTGAGATCGGCTGGCACAAGGGCTACGTGAGCGGTTCGCGCCCGGACATCCGGGTGCCGGTCCGCCGCGTGCACCTCACCAACGGCAAGGACGTGACGCTCTACGACACGTCGGGTCCGTACACCGACCCCCAGATCGACACCGACGTCCGCCGCGGGCTCGCCCCGCTGCGGGACAACTGGATCATCAGCCGCGGCGACACCGAGGAGTACCCCGGCCGCGAGCCGCAGCCGGAGGACGACGGCATCCGGCACACCTCGCCGCGCGGCGGGCTGCGCAACCTCGACGCCGTCTTCCCCGGCCGCCCCCGCCTCCCGCGGCGGGGCCGCACCGGCGCCGACGGCCGTCGCCTCGCCGTCACCCAGCTCGCGTACGCCCGCCGGGGCGAGATCACCCCCGAGATGGAGTACGTCGCGATCCGGGAGAACCGCAGCCCGGAGTTCGTCCGCGACGAGATCGCCGCCGGGCGCGCCGTGCTCCCGGCGAACGTCAACCACCCCGAGATCGAACCGATGATCATCGGCAAGAACTTCCTCGTGAAGGTCAACGCCAACATCGGCAACTCGGCCGTCACCTCCTCCATCGAGGAGGAGGTCGAGAAGATGACGTGGGCCACCCGCTGGGGCGCCGACACCGTCATGGACCTCTCCACCGGCCGCAACATCCACACCACCCGCGAGTGGGTGCTGCGCAACTCCCCCGTGCCGATCGGCACCGTCCCGCTCTACCAGGCGCTGGAGAAGGTCGACGGCCGCGCCGAGGAGCTGACCTGGGACGTCTACAAGGACACCGTCATCGAGCAGTGCGAGCAGGGCGTCGACTACATGACCGTCCACGCGGGCGTGCTGCTGCGGTACGTCCCGCTCACCGCCCGCCGCAAGACCGGCATCGTCTCGCGCGGCGGCTCCATCATGGCCGCCTGGTGCCTCGCCCACCACAAGGAGAGCTTCCTCTACACGCACTTCGAGGAACTCTGCGAGATCCTGCGCGCCTACGACGTCACCTTCTCGCTCGGTGACGGCCTGCGCCCCGGCTCCATCGCCGACGCCAACGACGAGGCGCAGTTCGCCGAACTCCAGACCCTCGGCGAACTCAACCGCATCGCCAAGGCCCACGATGTGCAGACCATGATCGAAGGCCCGGGTCACGTCCCGATGCACAAGATCAAGGAGAACATCGACCTCCAGCAGGAGATCTGCGAGGAGGCCCCGTTCTACACGCTCGGCCCGCTCACCACAGACATCGCGCCCGCCTACGACCACATCACCTCGGGCATCGGCGCAGCGATGATCGGCTGGTGGGGCACCGCGATGCTCTGCTACGTCACCCCGAAGGAGCACCTGGGCCTGCCCAACCGCGACGACGTGAAGACCGGCGTCATCACCTACAAGATCGCCGCGCACGCGGCCGACGTCGCCAAGGGCCACCCGGGCGCGCAGGACTGGGACGACGCGTTGTCCGACGCCCGCTTCGAGTTCCGCTGGGAGGACCAGTTCAACCTGGCCCTCGACCCGGACACGGCCCGCGAGTACCACGACGAGACCCTGCCCGCGGAACCCGCCAAGACGGCCCACTTCTGCTCGATGTGCGGCCCGAAGTTCTGCTCGATGAAGATCTCCCAGGACATCCGCCGCGAACACGGCGGCGACCTCGGCGGCCCCGCCCTCGGCGCCGAGGAGATCAAGGCCGGCATGGCCGAGAAGTCCAAGGAGTTCGCCGAGTCGGGCAACCGCGTCTACCTGCCGCTGGCTGACTGACCCTCCGGCGCCGGATCGTCGTCCACCACGCACCCGGCCCGCCGGTACGGAACCTCCCGTACCGGCGGGCCGGGTGCGTACTGTGCGGCCGTGATCAGCTCACGCGCTCGTTCGTCGAGGTCCGCCGCGACCACCGCGGACGCAGGTCGAGTGCGAGGTGCGGGGCGAGGGCGTGAAGGAAGTCCGGGGCGTCGAAGATCTCGCCGGCGGAGGCGACGCCCACGGTCCTGGTGCGGCCGGTCAGGACGCGTTCGAGGGCTTCGACGACCAGCGGCGCGGTGACGGCGTAGATGTCCTGGCCGCTCGCCGTGGCCCGGCGCTCGGCTCGGCCCGAGCGCACGACGGCGTCGACCAGGAAGGTCTGGTCGGAGCGCCCGCCCGGGTCGGTCGCGGTCGGGGCCGGGGTGCCGGGGGCGGCGACGTCGCGGACCGCCTCGACGGTCATGTAGGTGGTCACATCGGCGATGGACAGGTGCTGGGCGACGGTGACCACGTCCGCCATCGTGAACTCGCCGATCACGTCCCGGGGCCCCACCGGTTCCGGGAAGGTCCACCGCAGAGCGGGCGCGGCGTCCGCGCGCCGCTCCCACCGTCCGCCGCGATAGCGCAGGCGGACGTCGCCGCGCCGCTCACGGGAGACGGCACCGGACAGGCGGGTGCCGGCGGTGGGATGCCAGCTGCTGAGCGCGTAGGCGATGTGGGCCTCGTCGGCCGCGGCCCAGTCGCCCATCGCCGCCGTGGCCAGCAGATCGCCGAGCCCTCCGAAGAAGGCCATGGCGGGGACGATCACCGCTCCCGCGCGCTTGGCCCGTTCGCGGTAGTGGGCGAAGGTGTCGAGATTCGCTTCGAGCTCGGCGGCCACGTCCAGGTAGGGGATCTTCGCACGGAGTGCGGCTTCGATCACGGGGCCGGTGGTCGTCGCGAAGGGGCCGGCGCAGTTGACGACCGCCGCCGTTCCCGCCAGGGCCCGGTCCAGCGAGGCCGGATCGTCGACCGATGCCGGCCGGGGCTCGAGGCCGTGCTCGTCGGCCAGCTTCCCCAGGGCCTGCGCGTCGCGCCCGGAGGGCACGGGGACGAACCCGCGCGCAACCAGCTCCGCGACCACGAACCTCCCGGTGTGACCGTACGCGCCGAACACCGCCACCAGCCGACCTGGCCCCATGAGACCGCTCCCGTGTAAGCGAACACCGCCGCGCTGCCGTTTCCTCCGCGGCCTGACAACCACATCCTGGCCTCGCGGCGGCATCCCGCAGGAGAGTCGGAAACGACATGGCACGTACAGTTTCGGACATGCCCGCTGTCGCGTTGGCCGTCACCGACGGCATGCTCCACTACGAACTGTCCCTGGCCGTCGAGGTCTTCGGCGCCGACCTGACCCACCTCGTGGAGCCCTGGTACGACTTCACGGTCTGCGGAAACGGCCCGGTGCGCCTCGACCGGTTCCGCCTCGAACCCGACCACGGACTCGACCACCTCGCGCACGCGGACACGGTGATCGTCCCCGGCTGGGCCGACACGGACCGCGAACCGCCCGCCGACCTGGTCGAGGCGGTACGCGCCGCCCACACCGCGGGCGCCCGCGTCGCCTCACTGTGCACCGGCGCCTTCGTACTGGGCGCGGCCGGACTGCTCCACGGCAGGCGCGCCACCACACACTGGGCTCACACGCGGGAACTGGCCCGGCGCCACCCCCAGGCGACCGTCGATCCGGACGTCCTCTACGTCGACAACGGCGACGTCCTCACCTCCGCCGGCAAGGCCGCCGCCATGGACCTGTGCCTGCACCTGGTCCGCCTCGACCACGGCTCGGCCAACGCCAACAAGGTCGCCCGCCGTCTGGTCACCCCACCGCACCGCGACGGCGGGCAGGCCCAGTTCATCTCCACCCCCGTGCCCGAGCCCGGCGACCACCCCCTGGGCGAACTGCTCCCCTGGGCCCTCGAACGGCTGGACCAGCCGCTCACCGTGGAGCACCTGGCCCGCCAGGCCCGCATGAGCTCACGCCACCTCGCCCGCCACTTCAGACAGCTGACCGGCACCACGCCCCTGCAGTGGCTCCACGCCCAACGCGTCCGCCACGCGCAGGAACTCCTGGAGACCACCAACGCCACGGTCGACACCATCGCCACGGCCACCGGCATGGGCACCGCCGCCACCCTGCGCCGCCACTTCCACCGCAGCGTCGGCGTCCCGCCCGACACCTACCGCCGCACCTTCCGCCCCTGAGCGTGCCGCCCCTGAGCGTGCCGCCGCTGAGCGTGCCGCCGCCGAGCGTGCCGCCGATCTCACGCCCGGGCGTAGGTGAGGCAGTCGACCTGCTCCTGCTCGTAGCCGACGCTGATGGACGGCGCGTGGCACTCCAGCGAGCTGTTGTGCCGGCAGTCGGCCATCTTGCACGCGCCCACGCGGCCGGTGACGGACGGCTCCCCGCCTTCCATGTCGGCGCTCACGAACGTGTCGCAGGTCGGGTTGCTGACATCTCCCACCGTGATCGCCACGGCGTGGCAGGTGTGCTCCTGGTTGTAGGCGCAGCCCTCCGCCGCGCATTCGCTGATGACCGGAAGTTGCATGACGGGCGTGGCTGCCATGGCAGAACCCACTTTCTCAAGCTGGTGACCGCTCCCTGCCTCAACTCCACGATCTGCCAGCCCCGGCGCCGCCGCATCTCGACGGGAGCCGGACGGCGCGAGCGCGTCGACCTGTCGCTGGTGGCCGGAGGGCCGCCACCCGGGCCAGCAGGCGGCCCACTCGACGGCAACCGTGGCCTCCTGCTCTTCTCTCCACGCCTGCACTCAGCGCTGAGGGCACGTGCCATGGCCGGACGGGCACGTCTACGCTCGATCGGGAGATCACGTGTCGAACAGAGGGGGTGGGGGCCGTGGATCTCACGGACCTGGTCGAGGTGAAGTCGGTCGAGCGGCTGGGCGAACTGCTCGGTGAGCCGACGCCGTCGGCGGCGGGCAAGGCGCGGAGCGCCCTCCACGAGTACGACAAGCAGTGGCTGGCCGCCTCGCCGCTGTGCCTGATGTCGACCTCCGCCGCAGACGGCACGTGCGACACCTCCCCCAAGGGCGACCCGGCCGGCTTCACCCTCGTCCTCGACGACACGACGATCGCCATACCCGACCGGCCGGGAAACCGGCGCGGCGACGGCTTCCGCAACATCCTCGGCAACCCGCACGTCGGACTGCTCTACCTGATCCCCGGTCGTGGAGACACCCTCCGCATCAACGGAAGAGCCCGCATCCTCGAGGACGCCCCGTTCTTCGACCGGATGGTCGTGAAGGGAAACCGCCCGAAGCTCGCCCTGCTGGTCGAGATCGACGAGGTCTTCCACCACTGCGCGAAGGCCTTGCTGCGCTCCGAGCTCTGGAAGCCGGAGAGTTGGAACCCGGACCTGGCTCCGCCGCGCGTCCGGATCGCCAAACTCCTGGAACGCCGCCCGGAAACCCTGGAAGAACTCGAAACCCACTACGGCCCCGACTACGCCAAGCGCCTCTACGGCTGACGCGCCTACGGCCCCGTAGGCCGCTCGCCGTGTTCGAGGTACAGCGGTCGGCCCTGTGTCCTGGCGGCGGCGGCCTGCGTCACCCGACGGGCAAGCCTCGGGATCAGAAGCTCCTCAACCGCGTTGACCGGGTGGAACTCGGACGGGCGGTGCGGTGTGGCGTAGGGGTGATGCTCTACGCCGCACCGCGCCGGGGAGGTGGCGGCGTCAGACGCCGGCGGCCGGGGTGGGGTCGCACGAGCGGAGTGCGGTGACGTAGTTGGACTGGGTGCCGTAGCCGGAGAAGGTCGCCCACTCGCCGGGCTGGATGACGCGGCACGGGGCGTCCTGGCCGTTGGTGTACTCGACCGTGACGGCGACGGCGGCGTCACAGCCGTTGGCCACGTGCGTGTAGCGCCAACTCGAGTGGTACTGCACGCACTCCGGCGGCGCGGTGTTCACCGCCGCAGCGGCGGACGGGGTGGCGGTCAGGGCCATCAGGAGGCCCGCCGCTGTGGTGGCGGTGAGGGCGGCCGGGTGCGATATGCGCGACAGGAGGTTGCTCATGGCGAGGATCCTCAGAGGTGCCCGCGTCTTGCGCAAGTGCTTGCAATTGTTTTCAGTCAACTGGTCTGCAAAGAGGGCGAGATGTAGGTCCTGGGCGGAATCTGCGGGTGGAATCTCTTGCAGAGATCAGGGGTGGGTGGTGGTCAGATGATGGAGGATGGTGTGGGCGGCGCGGTGTACCGCTTCGCGGGCGGGGTCGGTGTGGTGGACCGTCTCGAAGCCGTGGGGGGCATCCGGTAGGTCGATGAGGTCGACGGTCGTTCCGCTCTGCTCGGCGGCGCTGAGGAACGCCGTCACGGTCTCGGCGATCTGCGGCATCTCCCGTCCGACGCGGGTGAGGACTATCGGCGGGGTCGTGCCGCGCGAGGTGCGTAGGGCGGCGGCGGGCCGGAAGCGGGAGTCGGAGAGGCCCCAGTTGGGGAGCGGGGCCAGGATCGGGTACGTCAGCGCGATGCCGCGCAGCCACGGGGGCGGCGCGGCGAGCCAGTCGGCGGCCAGCAGGCCGCCGCCGGAGAGGAACCACAGCGCGATGCGGTCGGCGTCGACGCGTGGGTCGGCCCGGACGCGGTCGACGGCCTCCGCGACGTCGCCCGCCGCCGTTCCGAACGCGCCGAGGTCGTGGAGCCGGTGGTGCACGGTCGCAGCGACGGCGCCGAGGGCGGCGACGTGCTGGCCGTAGCCGCGCAGGGTCGGCCAGTCGAGCGGCGAGGGCCGCACGTCGGGCGGCAGTGGACCGCCGTGGACGAACAGGATCGCGGGCGCGGGGCCGTCGCCGCCGTCGGGGAGGTGGAGTTCGAGGCGGCCGGTCCGCTCGCGGGGGCGCGGCGGCGTGGGT
>NZ_VJYK02000213.1 GCF_007097205.2 Streptomyces alkaliterrae | reverse complement strand
GCTTCTTCAGCCACGGCGGCACGGCGGTCACCGTCGGCGTCGGCCGGATCACCACCCGGCCGGTCGTCCGCGACGGCGAACTGGCCGCCGCGCCCGTCCTGCCGCTGTCCCTCACCTTCGACCACCGAGAACCCCCGGCGTACCGCCCAACTCGCCTGGTCAAGCACGGTGGTCAAGGACGGACTGCGGCAGCGCGCGACCCTCGCCGGGCTCGGCCGCTACGGACTGCTCGACGCCTGCGACGAATGGCTGCGCGAGGCCGCCGACAGCCCCCGCCCGCCGGCCGCCGCGGCACGCCGCGGCCGCCCCCGCGTGGCACTCGTCTTCACCGGCCAGGGCAGCCAGTACGCCGGGATGACCGCGACCCTGCTCCGCCACTGCGCGCCCTACCGGCGGCACCTCGCCGAGGCGTCGGCCGCGCTCGGCGAACTGGGCGGCGGCCCGCACACCACGGTCGAACGGCTGCTGACCGGCGAACGCCCGGCCGACCTCGACCACACCCGCTACGCCCAACCCGCACTGTTCGCCGTCGAGTACGCGCTCGCCGCCACCCTGCTGGAGGTCGGCCTGCGGCCGGTCGCGGTACTCGGCCACAGCGTCGGGGAGTTCGCGGCGGCCGTCACCGCGGGCGCACTCGAACTCTCCGACGCCGCCGACCTGGTCCGCGCCCGCGGCGCGCTGATGGGTGAACTCCCGCGCGGCGGAGCCATGTTGGCGGTGGAGGCGAGCGAGGAGGCGGTCACCCCGATCGTCGCCGCCGCCGGACGGGGCCGGGTGCTCGACATCGCCGCCGTCAACGGCCCCGCCGCCGTCACCCTCAGCGGACACGCGGAAGCCGTCAAACGGGCCGCCGCGCTGCTGCGCGAGGCGGGCCACCGAGCACGTCCGCTACGCGTGTCACACGCCTTCCACTCCGCTCTGATGCGGCCCATGGCGGACGGCTTCGCCGCGCTCGCCGCCCGGGTGCCGCCCGGAGAGGCCCGCGTCCCGCTGTACTCCACCGTCCGCGAGGAGCAGCCGAGGAAGCTCGACGGCGACTACTGGACCGAGCAGATCTGCGCGCCCGTACGCTTCGACGCCGCCGCGCGGCGACTCGCCGAGGCCGCGCCCACGCACGTGGTGGAGGTGGGCCCGCGCCCGCTGCTGCTGCGACTGCTGCGCGCCAGGCTCGGCGAGCACACGGCGCTCGCCTGCTCCGCAGGCCCCCGCTCGACCGGCGGCGAGCTGGCGGGCGTCGTCGCCGCCCTGCACCGCGACGGCGCCGACCTCGACCTCTCCCGCTGGTACGGGCCCGAACAGCGCGTGAGGCGGCCGCTGCCCGGCTACGTCTTCGACCACTCCTCCCGCTTCTGGTGGACGACGGAGACGGCGGCCGCCGTCAAGCCCGCGTCGACCGCCGCCGAGCCCGCGCCGGCCGCCGCCAAGTCGGCGCCGACCGCCGAGCCCGCCGGACGCGTGGCCGACACCGCCGCCGACGTCGATCTCGCGGCGCTGGTCCGGGGCGCGATCCACCAGGTCACCGGGCACGACATGGCGGCCCTGGAACCGCACGCCGACCTCACCGAACTCGGCTTCGACTCGATCATGCTCATGCGCCTCGTCGACGAGATCGAGCAGGTGGTCGGCCCGGTCGACGTGGAGGCCCTGCTACCGAAGCTCACCACCGTCGGCGAACTGATCGACCACCTACGACACGCTCACCCCGCTCCGGAAGGAGTCCCGTCGTGACTCACCTCCTGCTCGGCACCGGCAGCGCGCTGCCCGGCGAGCCGATCGACAACGCGCGGCTGAAGGAGCGGTTCGGCACCGACCCGCGCTGGGTGGACCGCTTCATCGGCACCCGCACCCGGCACCTCGGCGTCGACCTGGAGACCGGCAAGCCGACCCACACCCTGGTCGACCTGGCCACCGAGGCGGCCGAGGCGGCCCTCGCCGCCGCCGACCTCGCCCCGCACGACGTCGACGTACTCGTGCTGGCCACCGCGTCCCCGGACCACCTGATGCCCGCCTCGGTCAACCTCGTCGCGGACCGGCTGGGCCTCCAGGCCGTGCCCACCTACCAGCTCCAGTCCGGCTGCGCGGGCGCCGTGCAGGCGCTCTCCCTGGCCGGTCGCATGCTCGACGACGAGCACCGCACGGCGCTGGTCGTCGGCGCCGACAGCTGCGCCAAACACCTCGTCCTCGACCACGACTTCGCCGCCCTGCCGCCGAGCGAACTGGTCAACTACGTGATCTTCGGCGACGGCGCCGGAGCCGCCGTCCTCGGCCTGGCCGACGAGCCGGACGCGCCCGGCACCCATCTGGGCCCCGTCCGCAACAGCTTCGTGGGCGTCGGCCGCGACCCGGGCCAGGTCATCCGCTGGTTCGGCGCCGCCGACAGGGACAGCGGCGAGCAGCCCGTCGCCGAGGACTACAAGGCCATCGAGGCCGGCGTGCCCGCTCTGGCCGCCGACGTGCTCGCGGATCTCCTGGACCGCACCGGCTGGGCGCCCGACTCGATCACCCACCTGCTGCCGCCCCAGCTCGGCGGCCGGATGACGGAACAGATCACCCGCGGCCTCGTCGAACGCTTCGGCCTCACCGCCACCGAGGTCAGCTGCGTCGCGGAGACCGGCAACAACGGCAACGCGCTGCCCTTCCTCCAACTGGACCGGCTCTTCCCGCTGGACCCGGGAGACCGGGCGCTGGCGATCGCCATCGAGTCGAGCAAGTGGATACGCACCGGCTTCGCGTTGGAGGGAATGTGAGCGCCGACACCGCCCTGGACGCGGTACGGGCGATCCGCGACGCGGGCGAACTGGCCGCGCGCTGGCCGGAGTTGTCGACGATCCTGGCCACGGCCGACGTCGAGCTGACCGGCCGCGCCGGAGCCCTGCTGGCCGCTGCGGACCACGACGCGGCCCACCGCGCGAACCCGGAACTCCCGCTTGTCGACGTGCTGTTGACCGGGAGCGGCACGGTGTCCCCGTTGGTGCCCCGGCTCGCCGGGGAGCTGGCCCGCCAGCAGGTCGTCGGCCGGGTCACCGCCGGCGACCCCGGCGGCTACGCCCTCGCCCTCGCCGCACCCGGCGCGGCCGACGTCACCCTGTGCCTGCTGGACGCCTCCGCCGTCTTCGACCGGGTGCCGCACACCGTGTGGACGGTCGACGACGTCAGCGTCGCCTGCGACGAACTCCTCGCACACCTGAGCGCGTTGGCCCGCTCGTACACCGCCGGGGGAGGGGTGCTCGTCCTCACCACCGCGCCGCTGTGGCCGCTGTGGGCGGACCAGATCCTCGATCTCCGCGAACGCGCCCGGCTCGGCGCGGTATGGCGCCGCTTCAACGCCGCGCTGCTGGAACTCGGCACCGGTGCGATCGAAGGTGTGCACGTCGTCGATCTCGACCCGATCGCCGCCACCACAGGACCGGCCCGCGACCCCCGGCTGGAGATCTACGCCCACGTCGCCTACGGCGACGCCCTGCTGGGCGCGCTCGCCCGCCGCGTCGCCCACCTCGTGCGCGCGCTGCGCGGCCGCCCCCGCAAGTGCCTGGTACTCGACCTCGACGGCACGCTGTGGGGCGGCACGCTCGCCGAGTCCGGCGGCTCCGGCCTCGACATGGCCGAGGGCTTCCGCGGCGAGTCCCACCGCCGCTTCCAGCGCGTCGCCGCCCAACTCGGCAGCCAGGGCGTGCTGCTCGCCGTATGCAGCAAGAACGACCCGGCCGAGGTCGACGAGGTGCTGCGCGACCACCCCGACCTGCTGGTGCGGCGGGACGACTTCGTCACCGTCGTCGCCGACTGGGCACCCAAGGTGGACACGGTCGGGCAGGTCGCCGAGCGCATCGGCATCGGCAGCGACAGCCTCGTCTTCGTCGACGACAGCGCCACCGAGACCGGCCTCGTCCGGCTCAAGCGGCCCGAGATCGCCGTCATCGACGTCGACGCCCGCGAACCCGCCACGCACGCGGACCGGTTGCTGGCCGAGGGCTGGTTCGACAGCACCGCCATCACCGAAGAGGACCGCGCCCGCGCCGGCCGCTACCGCACCGAGGGGCGCCGCGCCGAGTTCCGCGCCGGGTTCTCCTCCCTCACCGACTACCTCAAGGAGCTCGACACCACCCTCACCCTCTTCGCCCCCGGCCCGGGCGACGTCCACCGCCTCGCCCAACTCACCCAGCGCACCAACCAGTTCAACCTGACCACGCTGCGCCTGGACGAGGCCGCGGTACGTGCCGCGCTCGCCGACCCGGCGGTACTCGTCAGCCCCGTCCGGGTCGGCGACAGGTTCGGCGAACACGGCGTCATCGGCGCCGCGTTCCTGCGCCGCACCGGTACCCGGGTCGAGATCGACAACCTCGTCATGTCGTGCCGCGTGCTCGGCCGCGGCATCGAGTCGGCCTGGCTGCGCGAACTGCTGCGCTGGGCCGCCGCGCACGACGCCACCGAGGTCACCGCCGGCTACCGGCCCAGCCCGCGCAACGGCCGCGTCGCCACCCTCTACCCCGACCACGGCTTCACCCCGCTCCCCGACCGGGGCGACGGCCTCCACCGCTACCACCACGACCTGACCACCCTGCCGTCGGCCGTCGAACACCTCACGGTCGTCAGCGAACTACCCGCGCCGGTACCCGTCGGCGCCCACACCGAGGAGAACCGATGAACACCGCCGTCCTGGACACCGACCGGTTCCTCACTCTCCTCCGCGACGAGACCGGGCTGGCCGTCGACGCCGACGACCTCGACACCGACTTCGACGAACTGCCCGGCTGGGACTCGGTGATGCTGCTCAAGCTGCTCACCGCCGTCGAGCAGGCCACCGGCGGCCCGGCACCCATGCTGGAGGTCCTGGAGGCGCGGAACCTGCGTGCGGTGCACACCGCGATCGTCCGGTGAGGCCGCCGACCACCCCGGTGCCCCGGGCCCGCCGCCACACCCTGCACTTCCTCCACCACGCCCGCGGCGCCGCCCCCGTGCACCTGGACGCCGAGGTCGACGCGACCGAACTCCTCCGGCACCGGGCCGCCGCCGCCCGCCCGGTCTCCGTCGTCACCCACGTCGTGCACGCCGTCGGCCGGGTCCTGGCCCGTCACCCCGACGCCAACGCCGCGTACGGGGGCGGCGGACTGCGGCCCCGACTCGTCCGCTACCCGTGGGTCGACGTCAAACTGACCCTGGACCGCGTCGTCGACGGCACCCGCGTCGTTCTCTCCTCGGTGCTCACCGACGCCGACCGGGCCTCGCGGAGTTTCCTCCAGGCCCGCATCACCAGGCTGGCGACCACCGACCCGGAGCACCTGCCCGAGTTCGACGGCGTCCGCGCGCTCCGCCGACTGCCGTACCCCGTAGGCCGGTTCGCCTTCGCCGCCGCCAACCGCGCCACCCGGCGCCACCACCACCTGGGGACCGTCGCCGTGACCTCGCTCGGCCACCGCCGGGTGCAGCGCTTCTTCAGCCACGGCGGCACGGCGGTCACCGTCGGCGTCGGCCGGATCACCACCCGGCCGGTCGTCCGCGACGGCGAACTGGCCGCCGCGCCCGTCCTGCCGCTGTCCCTCACCTTCGACCACCGCGTCCTGGACGGCGCCGAAGCCGCCGACGTCCTCGACGACCTCGTCGAGACCCTGTGCCAACCACCCACACCGGAGCCCGACGATGCCGCTCGCTGAACCACCGCTCGAACTGCTCCCGGACCCCGACGCCCCCGGCTGGCGGCGGCTGACCGCACGCTGGCGACGGTGCGGCGTGGTCGTCGGCCACGCCGAGGAGGCGTGCTGGGGCACCGGCCGCACCGGCTCCCGCGCCCTGGTCGCGGCCACCGTCGGCCACCTGCTGGAGCTGCCCGCCGAGCGGGTCGCGCTGGAACGCGACCACCGGCGCCGCCCCTACCCCGTCGACCGGGAGACCGGGAGACGCCTCCCCGTCGACCTCAACCTCAGCCACACCGACGACCTCTTCCTCCTCGGCGTCAGCCGCAACGGACGCATCGGCGTCGACGTCGAACGCGCCGACCGCGACATCGCCCCCGGCCCGCGCATGCTCGCCCGCGTCTGCCACCCCGGCGAACGCGACGCCCTCGCCGAACTCTCCCGCCAGGCCCGGACCGAGGCAGTCGCCAGGCTGTGGGTCTGCAAGGAGGCGGTCGCCAAGGCCGACGGTCGCGGACTGCTGCTCGACCTCTCCACCGTCCGCGCGGACGTGCCACCGCCCGGCTGGCGGCTGGCCACCAGCCGACTGCCGAGCAGCCGCACCGCCGCCGGGTACTGGATAGGCGCCGCCCTGCGCGAAGGGACAGCGGTATGACGGGCACCACGGGCACCCCCGCCGGCGCGACGCCGCCGCTCGCCGAACTGGCCGGCTTCGCCGCCCTGCACGCCAAGGCGCTCGGCATCACCCGCACGGAACTGCGGCAGGGCCTGGCCGCCATCCGCCGCGACGGCACCCCCGACGCCTGGCCGCGCACCTGGAACCGCCTCGCCGCCCACCACCAGCGCGCCGACCGGCCCCTGCACGCCTGCCGCGCCCACGTCCTGGCCCGCTTCCCCTACCCGGCCGACGAGCACCGCCGCGCCGCCGGGGACCTCGCCGTCCGCGCCTTCGACACCTGGCGCCGCTCACACGGTGACATCAGACGTCTCGAACTGACGCTGTCGAGCGGCACGTTGACCGCGTGGGCCGCCGGTCTCGAACCACGCGCCGGACGCCCGCTGCTGCTGGTCATGGGCGGCATCATCAGCGTCAAGGAGCAGTGGGCGCCCTTCCTCGCCGCCGCCCGACGGCTCGGCGTCGCGGTCGTGGTCACCGAAATGCCCGGCGTCGGCGAGAACGCCCACCGCTACGGCCCGCACAGCGTCGAGATGATCCCCGAACTCCTCGACGAACTCGGCGCGGCGCACTGCGCCGCCGGAGTCCAGCTCGTCGCCCTCAGCTTCGCCGGGCAACTCGCCCTGAGCGCGGCCGCCGAGGACCCGAGGATCACCGCCGTGCACACCGTCGGCGCACCCACCGACGGCGTCTTCCGAGACCCCGCCGTGTGGGCGACCCTTCCGCGGACCACCACCGCCACGCTCGCACACCTCGCCCAGCGCGAACCACCGCAGCTCGAGAAGGAGTTGGCCACGCTCGCGCTGGACGAGCAGGCTCTGGCCCGGGTGCGCGTCCCCGTCCGCTACGTGGCCAGCCGGCGGGACGAGATCATCCCGCGCCGGGAATGGGAACGTCTCGCCGAGCACCTGCCGGACTTCACCTGGGTGGAGTTCGACGACGTGCACGGCTCCCCGGCCCACCTCGCCGACACCCGGCTGTGGCTGCTGCACGGCGTGCTCGACGCCCTCGGCGACCGCCGCGCCCGCGCCCTCGCCGCCCTGCTCGCGGTGCGCGGCCGCGCCGACCGGGGCGGCACCACCCGCACCCACGCCGCCCACCACGGCGAGCGGAGCCGGACATGACGATCCCCGCCCTCACGCGTCCGGCCGCCTCACCCGACCCGACCGCGTCCCCCCTCACCCTGGTCTGCCTCCACCACGCAGGCGGAAACCCGTCGGCCTTCCGGGAGTGGCGGGACGCGCTACCCGACGGCTTCGCCGTGCACCCCGTCCGGCTGCCCGGCCGCGACGGACCCGTCACCACCCCCCGCCGCCACCCCGACCTGGCCGCCCTCGTCCGCGAACTCGACGACCAGCTCGCCGACGAAGTCACCGGGCGCTACGCGGTGTTCGGTCACAGCATGGGCGCGATGCTGGCCTTCTGGCTCGTCCAACGCCGCATGGCACGCGGCGGACCACTGCCCGAACTGTTCCTCGCCGCCGCCTACGCCGCCCCGCACCTCGCCGGCTCCCTGCTCGGAGTCACCAGCGAGGACGCCGTCGACGCGCTCGACGACGTCACCCTCGCCGAACGGCTGCGGGCCGCCGGCGGTCTCCCCGCCGAACTCCTCGCCCGCCCGCAGTGGTTGCGGCTGCTGCTCGGCACCGTCCGCGAAGACCTCCGGCTGTGCGCCGCCCACCGCTACGTGGCCGCACCCCGACTCCCCATGCCCGTACACGTCTTCGGCGGTCGGACCGACCCCATCGTCTCCGTCGAACAGCTCCGCGGCTGGCGCGAACACGCGGCGGGCGACTTCGGCTGCGACATCCTCGACGGCGGCCACTTCCTCGTCCAGGAACCCCACGCGGGACTGCTGCCGGCCCTGCGCCGACGACTCACCCGCGCCCTTACCACGCCCCGGACCGTCGGCGCGCCCCCAGCTCCCACCGTCCCAACGAAGTGAGAGGCCCGCACACAGTGAACACCGACACCACAGACGTCTGCGTGGTCGGCGGCGGCCCCGCCGGACTCGCGCTCGCCCTCGGCCTCGCCGGCGACGGCCACGAGGTCGTCGTCCTCGAACAGAGCCCCCGCTTCGACCGCAGCTTCCGCGGCGAGTCGCTGTCCCCCGACGGGGTGTGGCTGCTCGACCGGCTCGGCGTACTGGACAACATCGTCGAACGCGGCGCCCTGGTCGTGGAACGGCTGGAGATCGCGGAGAACGGCCGTGTCGTGATGAGCGCCGACTTCGCCGACTACCCCTACGCCCAGCGCTACCCGATGGAGATACCGCAGCCCACGCTGCTCGCCACCCTCGCCGAGGCCGGCGCCGCCTATCCCGGCCACGACCTCCGCCAGGGCACCAAGGTCACCGGCCTGATCGAGCAGGACGGCCGCGTCACCGGCGTCCGCTACCGCACCGCCGACGGCGACGAACGCGAACTACGCGCCCGCCTTGTCGTCGGCGCCGACGGCCGCTACAGCAAGACCCGCGAACTCTCCGGCCTCGCCTACGACAAGCAGCCACTCGAACGCGACGTGGTCTGGCTCCGCATGCCCCGCCCCGACGGCTGGCCGCGCGCCTGCTACCGCATCCGACTCCAGGGCGCCCGCCACGGCCTGTTCATCCCCACACACCCCGACGACATCCGCATCGGCTTCAACATCCCCAAGGGCGGACTCAAGGAACTGCGCAAGGGAGGAATCGAGCAACTGCACCGCCGCATCGACGAGATCGCGCCGGAACTCTCGAACGGCTTGCGCGAGTCGGTCACCGGATGGTCGGGTACGACCGTGCTGGACATCTTCACCGTCGCCACACCGCAGTGGTCCCGGCCCGGCCTCACCCTCATGGGCGACGCCGCGCACACCCTGACCCCCATCCTCGGTCAGGGCGTCAACCACGCCCTCATCGACGGCCACACCCTCGCCGGTCTGCTGGACCGCCCGCTCCGCGCCACCGGCCGCCGCGGCGACGAACTCCTCCACACCGCCGCCCTGCGCTTCCAGCACCAGCGAGAGCAGGCCGTCCGCATCTCCCGAGGCCTCCAGATGCGCCAGGAGAAGGCGTTCACCTACGGCAACCAGCTCGCCGTCGCCGGCCGCTCCACCCTCTACCGCGTCATGAACCGCAGCCGCTACCTCCAGAAGCGCGTCCTGTGCTCGGCCTACTTCCAACTCCAGCCGGAACTCGCCCGGTGAACATCGAACCACCCGTCGGACCACCCGACGACCAGGGTCCCGCCGGAGGCACCGCCCGGCGGGACCCTGCCCGTCCCTCCACCGCCTGGGGGCCGGGGTGGCTGCTGCTCGCCGTGTTCACCCTCGCCTTCGCCGCCTTCGAGACCGTCAAACACCAGGGCTGGACGCTCGCCGCCGCCGCCCTCGGCGCGGCTCTCCCACTTGTCCTCACCCGTTTCCCCGGCCCCCTCCTCACCCACG
>NZ_VJYK02000212.1 GCF_007097205.2 Streptomyces alkaliterrae | reverse complement strand
GGTGAGGGGCATCGTCAGGCCGACGAGGCGGAGGCGGAAGAACTCCTGGAGAACGGGGGTGATCATGACGACGAGGAAGCCGGCGGCCATCGTCGCGACGAGGGCGACGCGCCACCAGGTGTAGGGGGACCGCAATTGGCATGTGGGTGCGTGGACCGGGTGGCTACCGGTCGGTAGAACCGTACGCATGCGAACACGTCTAGCGATGACCGTGGCGGCGCTGGTGGCGATGGTGACCGTCTTCGTCCCGTCCGCGAGTGCCGCCGACTCCTCGTCGGCCGCGCGGACCGGGCACTGCCCTGAACGAGTGAACGTGACGGTGTTCCGCGACGGCGGACCACCCCTGCTCGACTGGCGGGAGAACCTGGAGTTCGACGGGCGGGGGATGCTGTGGGTCTCCCACTCGGTCAGGAACCGGGTGGAGGGCTACACGTCGGACGGGAAGCTGGCGGCCACTTTCCCTGTGTCCGGGCCCGGCGGCATCCGGCGCGGCCCCGACGGGATGATGTACGTCAACTTCGGCGTCAGCCCGCTGGCGACCACGGGTGGCGTCATGCGCTTCGACCCGGCCGCCGCCCGACCGCAGGCCGAGAAGGTGGTCACGGGGACGCCGGGCATCAACGGCCTCGCCATCGACGACAACGGCAACTTCTACCTCAGCCGCGAGCTGGCCACCGGTGTGCTCAAGGTGCGGCCGGACGGTACGCGGGACGAAGAGTGGACACGGAAGGCGAACGTCTTCGGCACCAACGGGCTGGAGATCGTGGGCGACCAGCTGTACGCGAGCGTCATCACCAGCACCCGTTCACCCGTCGTGCGGATCCCGCTGGACGATCCGGCGGGGCACACGACGGTGGCCGTTCTCAGCGGCGGCCTGCTCGACGCCAAGCTGCTGGACGATCTGGCCTACTTCAACGGGGACCTGATGGTGACCAGCTTCCGGCACGGCGAGCTGGTCCGGGTGGCGCCGGGTACCGGCCGGGCGTGTGTGCTGGCGTCCGGGTTGCGGATGCCGACGAGCGTCCGGGTCGCGCGCGGCTTCGGCGAGTACCGGGCGGATCGGGACCTCTTCGTGACGGAGGCGTCCGGCCGGATCGTGCGCGTGGCCGTCGGGTGAGCGGGGGTCCTGGGGCGGTGGCCGGTCGGAAGGCTCCGGGGGTGGGGCTAGCCCCACCCGGCAATGGGTAGTCGACCGGCTTCAGCCGAGCGGCGGCCGGTGACAGCCTCGGGGTATGGCTGAGACCACCGCATTTGCCGGCACCGCACCCCACGTCCGAACTCGCGCCGCTTCGCCCCCGGGGCGCTTCTGGCGTGACGTCGCCTATCTGCTCGGCGGGCTGCCGATCGGCATCGCCGCCTTTGTTCTCGCGCTGACCGGTTTCACTTTCGGAGTGGGCACCGTCGTCGTCTGGATCGGGTTGCCGGTGCTGGCGGGGACGCTGATCGTCGCGCGCTGGTTCGCGGCGACGGAGCGCTGGAGAGTGGCATCGACCACCGGTAGACCGCTGCCCGCACCGGTCTACCGCCGGGTGGCCGGCGACGGTCCGGCGCGCCACCTGCGCCTCCTGCTCGATCCGCAGGCCTGGCGGGACCTGCTGCACATGGTGCTCGCCTTCCCGCTGCGGGTGGTGGGCTTTGTGGTGGCGATGGTGTGGACGGTCGGTGGCGCCGGTGGGCTGACGTACGCGCTGTGGTCGTGGTCGCTGCCGCGCGGGGAGGACAACGAGGGGCTGGCGGAGCTGATGTTCGGCACGTCGTCCCGGCTTGTGGAGATGGGCCTGCACACGGGCATCGGCGTTGCGCTGCTGCTCACCGCCGTCCCGGTACTGCGGGCGCTCACCGCGACGCAGGCCGGCCTGGCCCGCGTCCTGCTGACCACGCCCGAGGCGGGCCCGATGGGCTCGGCGCGCTGATCCGGCTGCGCCCTTCGGGCAGGTCCTAGCTGCCGGTCGGGCGCGCGCCTGCTGCTGTCAGCAGTGTGTCGGCGGCGGCGCGGGCATGGGTGGCGGCCTCCGGGGTGCCGCTGATCGCGGCGGTGATGATGGCGCCCTCGACCAGAAGATTCAACTGGTCTGCCAAGGCACGGTGTTCGGGCACTCCGAGACGGGAGGTCAGTTCGGTGATCTGCTCGCGGACGGCGTCCTTGTGGTCGCGGGCGATCCGGGCGACGCCCGGTTCGGTGCCGCCGAGTTCGCCGAAGGAGTTGGTGAAGGCGCAGCCCCGGAAGTCTGGTTCGGCGAACCAGCTGGCCAACCAGTCGTACAGGGCGAGCAGTTGTGCGCGCGGGGTGTCGCCGTGCTCGGCGGCGTGGTCGAAGAGGGAGGCGCGCCAGCGTTCGTCGCGGCGGCGGAGGTAGGCCTCGACGAGGTCGCGTTTGGTGGCGAAGCACTGGTAGAGGCGCTTGAGCGAGACGCCGGAGGCGGCCCGGAGGTCGTCCATGCCGACGCCCTGCACGCCGCGCTCGTAGAACAGCCGCTCGGCGGCGTCGAGTAGTCGGTCGCGGGCTTCTTCCGGGTTCACGGAAGAGGACACTACCGGCGAGAACGATCGTTCTCTAGAGTGGTGAAGGTAGGGAGAACGCCCGTTCTCTGAGTTTCGTCGACGCGACCCCGAGGAGTACGCATGACCTCCCGTCCGCCCTTCCCGCCGTTTGACGAGGCGAGCGCCCGGCAGAAGGTCCAGGCCGCCGAGGACGCCTGGAACACCCGCGACCCCGAACGCGTCGCGCTCGCCTACACGGCGGACACCGTCTGGCGGAACCGCGACACCTTCCTCACCGGCCGTGCCGAGGTCGTCGACTTCCTGCGCGGCAAGTGGGAGCGGGAGCTGGACTACGCGCTCCGCAAGGAGCTGTGGGCCTACCGGGACAACCGCATCGCCGTGCGCTTCCAGTACGAGTGGCACGACGCGCGCGGCCGCGTGTTCCGCTCCTACGGCAACGAGCTGTGGGAGTTCGACGAGGCCGGGCTGATGCGCCGGCGGGAGGCGAGCATCAACGACGTGCCGATCACGGCCGCCGACCGCCGCATCCACGGGCCGCGCCCGCAGCAGGAGCACGGCGTCCCGTTCCCCCTCGCGTAGCCGCCCGGTGCGTGTGTGCTGCCCGCGTCGTCGGCCCGCAGGGTGCAGGCTGGAGGGATGGAGCTGGCAGCTGAGCTACGCAGGAGCGTGCGCGGGGACGTCGAGTTCGACGCGGCGAGCCGCGCGCTGATGACCATGGACGCGTCCAACTACCGCCGGGTGCCGGTCGGTGTGGTGGCACCGCGCGACGCGGAGGACGTGGCGGCCGCGCTCGCGGTGTGCCGTGCGCACGGCACACCGGTCGTGCCGCGTGGCGGCGGTACCAGCATCGCGGGGCAGGCCACCGGCACCGGTGTGGTGCTGGACTTCACCCGACACATGAACCGGATCGCCTCCCTCGAACCGGAGGCCGGCCGGGCAGTCGTCCAACCGGGCGTGGTGTTGGACGACCTGCGCCGGGCCGCTGCCCGCCACGGACTGACCTTCGGCCCGGACCCGTCCACCCACAGCCGCTGCACGATCGGCGGCATGGTCGGCAACAACTCCTGCGGCTCGCACTCCGTCGCCTGGGGGACCACCGCCGACAACGTCCGCGCGCTCGACGTGCTCACCTACGGCGGCGAGCGCGTACGCCTGGCCCCTGGCGGCGGCGATGTGCCGGCGGCCCTCCGCGACCCGGTCCGCGCGCTCGTCCGGGAGGAACTGGCCCGGCTGCGCACCGGCTTCCCCGAGCTACCGCGCCGCATCTCCGGCTACGCGCTGGACGAGCTGTTGCCGGAGAAGGGCGAGAACTGGGCGCGGGCGTTCACCGGCAGCGAGGGCACGCTCGGCGTGCTGACCGAGGCGACCCTCACCCTCGTCGAACCGCCGGCCGCCCGGGTGCTGGCGGTGCTCGGCTACCCGGACGAGACGGCCGCCGCCGAGGCCGCGCCGCAGCTGCTGCGGTTCGGCCCGCTGACCGTGGAGGGCATGGCGGACGACCTGGTCAGCGACGCCGCCCGGCTGCTGCTGCCGCGCGGCGGCGCCTGGCTCTTCGTGGAGGTCGGCGGGGCGGACCCGGCCGCCGCCGGGTCCGCCGCCGACGAGCTGTGCCGAGCGGCCGCCGACGGCGTCACCGACTCCACCGTGCTGACCGAGTCCGCCGCCCAACGGGCGCTGTGGCGGGTGCGGGAGGACGCCTCCGGCACGGCCACCCGGATGCCGGACGGCAGCGAGGCGTGGCCCGGCTGGGAGGACTGCGCCGTGCCTCCGGTCAGACTGGGCGCCTACCTGCGGGACTTCCGCGCGCTGATGGCCGAGCACGGTCTGCGTGGGCTGCCGTACGGGCACTTCGGCGACGGCTGCATCCACGTACGCATCGACTTCGACCTGCTCTCCCGCGACGGGGTGGCCCGTTTCCGGCGCTTCTCCACGGAGTTGGCGCAGCTGGTCGTCGCGCACGGCGGCTCGCTGTCCGGCGAGCACGGCGACGGGCTGGCCAGGGCGGAACTGCTGTCGGCGATGTACGGTCCCGAACTCGTGGGCGTCTTCGGCCGGTTCAAGGATCTGTGGGACCCGGCGGGCATGCTGAATCCCGACATCCTCGTACGGCCCGCGCGCCTCGACGAGAACCTGCGCTTCGCCGTGCTGCCGAAGGAGCCGGTGGCCACCGAGTACGCCTATCCGCACGACGGCGGCGACTTCTCGGCGGCCGTGCGGCGGTGTGTGGGCGTCGCGAAATGCCGCGACACCGCCGCAGGGCCGAACGTGATGTGCCCGTCGTTCCGCGCGACGGGCGAGGAGCGGCACTCCACGCGCGGCCGGGCGCGGCTGCTGCACGAGATGCTGGCGGGGGAGGTGGTGACCGAGGGGTGGCGTTCACCCGAGGTGCTGGAGGCGCTTGACCTGTGTCTTTCCTGCAAGGGCTGCCGAAGCGACTGCCCGGTGGGTGTCGACATGGCGACATACAAGGCGGAGTTCCTGCACCACCACTACAAGGGGCGGCGGCGGCCGGCCGCCCACCACAGCATGGGCGGCCTGCCGCGTTGGCTGCGGCTGGCGGACGTGTCGCGCGCCGCGCCGGTGCTGAACGCGGCGGCGAGCGTGACGCCGCTGGCGGCCCTGGCCAAGCGCCTCGGCGGCATCGCACCGGAACGGGCCATCCCTCCGCTGGCACCCGTGCCGTTCACCCGGTGGTGGCGGGCGCAGCCGGACCGGCACCGTCAACCGGAAGGCCGGCGCGTGGTGCTCTGGCCGGACACCTTCACCAACTACCTCTCACCCGAAGCGGGCTCGGCGGCGGTGGCGGTGCTCAACGCCGCGGGCCTTGGCATCGCCGTGCCACCGCGGCAGGTCTGCTGCGGGCTGACGTACGTCTCCACCGGGCAACTCGACCGCGCACGCGCCACGATGCGCCGGACGCTCGACCGCATGGAGCCGGCGATCCGCGCCGAGCTGCCGGTCACCGTGCTGGAGCCGCCCTGCGCGGCCGCCCTCCGCACCGACCTCCCCGAGCTGCTGCCGGACGACCCACGGGCCCGCCGACTCGCCCGTCTCGTAAGAACGTTCGCGGAGACGATCGAGTTGTACGCGCCGGACTGGGAGCCGCCGCGCGTGGACCGTCCGGTGACCGGCCAGACCCACTGCCACCAGCACGCCGTCCTCGGCGACGCCGCCGAACGCCGCCTCCGTGAGCGAGCCGGCCTCGACGGCGACCTGGCGGCGGGCTGCTGCGGTCTCGCGGGCAACTTCGGCTTCGAGAAAGGCCACTTCGAGGTCTCGAAGGCGTGCGCCGAGGACGTGCTCCTCCCCGCCGTGCGGGCCGCCGACCCCTCGGCGGTGGTCCTCGCCGACGGCTACTCCTGCCGCACGCAACTGAGCCAGCTCGCCGATGTCCGCAGCCGACACCTCGCCGAGGTCCTGGCCGAACGTCTCCAGAGCTAGGGCCTGTCGGGGCGCCGGTCAGAGCAGGCGGTGTAGGGCGAGGATGTTGTCGGTGACGGTTGCGGTCTGGCCCCGGGGGCCTGTGGCGACGCGTTGGGGTGCGTGGCAACGCTCGACGTGCCAGGCGTCGTCGTCCAGCTCCAGGGAGACGAGGACCTGCTCGGGAGTGGGGAAGCGTACGTCCTCGCCGGCCTGCCAGGACCAGGGTGCGACCGAGGCGTGTTCCACGATGATCAGCAGTCCGCCGGCCGCCACGGCCTCGGCGGCGTGTCGCAGAACCCGGGTGCGCGGGATGTCGACGGGGGTGTGGAAGTAGACGGCGCTGACCAGGTCGAAGCGGCCCGGGGGGAAGGTTTCCGCCAGGTCGTGGCGGGCCGGGTGGACCCGGTCGGCCACGTCGCCGGCCCGCGCTCCTTCGGCCACGCGGTCGAGTGCGGTCTGGGAGACGTCGACGGCGGTCACGTCCCAGCCGTGGGCGGCGAGCCAGAGCGCGTCGCCGCCGTGGCCGCAGCCGAGATCGAGGGCTGTGCCGGGGGTGGGAGAGAGCGCGGTGAGGAGGTCCGCCAGGACGGCGTTGGGCTTGGTACCCAGTCGCGCGTCGAGGCGGGAGTAGTGGTTCTCCCAGAAGGTCGTGGAATCGGTGTCGGTGTGCATCGGTGCAGCTCCTTGTCTGTTTTGCGGTGGTGAGGACGCCGTGTCGACGGTGCGCCCCGGGTCGCCGCGGTTGCAAAGCTTCTTGCTGATTCGGCAAGCTGGGGAGATGGGTGGGACGAGTAAGGACGTGCTGGAGGCGGTCGGGCCTCGGTTGCGCGAGCTTCGGCGGCGACGCGGCTTCACGCTCGCCGAGCTCTCCGCGCGGACCGGGATCAACGAGAGCACGCTGTCCCGGCTCGAAGGCGGGCAGCGCAAGCCGACCCTGGAACTGCTGCTGCCGCTGGCCGAGGTCTACGCCGTACCGCTGGACCACCTGGTGGGCGCGCCCCGCACCGGGGACCCGCGCATCCATCTGCGCCCGGTGACCCGGGACGGCCTGACCTACGTGCCGCTCAGCCAGCCCGGCGGCGTGCAGGCGCACAAGCTGCTCATCCCGCCCAGGCCCGAGGTCGAGCCGGAGTTGGCGACGCACGAGGGCTTCGAGTGGCTGTACGTGCTGGCCGGGCGGCTGCGTCTGCTGCTGGGAGACCAGCGTCTGGTGCTGAAGCCGGGCGAGGCCGCCGAGTTCGACACTCATGTACCGCACTGGCTCGGACCCGACGACAACCGGGCCGTCGAACTCCTCGTCCTCTTCGGGCATCAGGGCGAGCGGGCCCACCTCAGGGCCCGCACCCCCTGAGCCCCCGCCGGCGCGGCGGGCGGCACCTCACTCCGAGGCCGTCCTACGGGAGACGGCTGCCTCGGTTTCGGCCATGACCAGATCCCGGTGGACGGCTGCCGCCGCCGTGATCCCGGCTGCCATGGCAACGGGGACGCCCGCCATCAGGTCCGTGACGTTACCGGCCGCCCACACGCCGGGTACGCCGGTGAAGCCCGACGCGTCGACCTGAAGGTGCTCTCCCGCGCCCGTGGGATGTTCCCGCACCTTCACGCCCAGGTCGTCGAGGAAGCCCGCGCGGGCGACGAACCGCGGGGTGACCACCAGTTCCCGCACCGGCACCACGACGCCCGATGCCAGCCGCGCTCCGGCGAGCCGGTCGGCTTCGTCGACCTCCAGTCCCGTGACCTCGCCGTCCACCACGGCGACGCCCAGCGCGGCGAGTTGCTCCCACTGCTCGTCCGTGAGGTCCGGGCCGGTGTGCCGGAACAGGGTGACGTCCTCGGACATCCGGCTGAACAGCAGTGCCTGGTGGAAGGTGCCCAGGATGCCGATGGGCCGGTCGCGCACCTCCCAGCCGTGGCAGTAGACACAGTGCAGCACGTCCCGGCCCCATCGCTCGGCCAGTCCCGGCACCGCCGGCAGTTCGTCGACCAGGCCGGTGGTCACCAACAGTCGCCGGGCCCGCGCCCGGCGCCCGTCCTCCGTGGTGACGGCGAACGCCTTGTCGTCCCGGTGGACGCCGGTGACGCGGCCGGGGACGACCCGGCCGCCGTAGGCGGTGACCTCCTCGCGCCCCCGCCGCAGAAGCTCCAGCGGGGAGATCCCGTCGCGGCCGAGGATTCCGTGGATGCCGGCCTCCGCTGCCGGGGCGTTCCGGGGCTCGCCCGCGTCGATCACCAGCACCGACCGGCGGACGCGGGCCAGGTTGAGGGCGGCCGAGAGGCCGGCCGCGCCGCCGCCGACCACCACGACGTCCCAGGTGCGGTCGCCGGCTTCTGTCATGTCGAAGTTGTCCATGCCGCCACCGTGCGGCTGGTCGACGCCGGATGGCAAAGAGTGGTGCTGTTCCGGCAAAACCGTGCCTCGGACGAGTCGGGGTTCAGGTGGGGAACAGGCCCTGGGCGAAAAACATGCAGGCATGCTTGATTGTTCTCGTCGACCGTGCCACGCTGACGCCGAGTCCAACAAGGGAGGACCGGCGTGCTGCGCATCGGGAACGCCTCCGGCTTCTACGGCGACCGCTTCGACGCCCTCGAGGAGATGCTGACCGGGGGCCCGCTCGACGTCCTGACCGGCGACTATCTCGCCGAGCTGACCATGCTCATCCTCGGTCGGGACCGGCTGAAGGACCCGTCCCGCGGCTACGCGAAGACGTATGCGCGGCAGCTGGAACGCGGACTACGCCTGGCGCACGAGCGCGGCGTCCGGCTGGTGAGCAATGCCGGAGGGCTGAACCCCGCCGGGCTCGCGGCCGCCGTCCGCGCGCTGGCGGAACGCCTCGACGTGCCGGTCCGGGTGGCCCACGTCGAGGGGGACGACCTCACCGGGCGGGACTGGGGTGCCGGGGTGCTCACCGCGAACGCCTACCTCGGTGGCGCCGGCATCGCCGCCTGTCTGCGGGAGGGCGCGGACGTGGTGATCACCGGCAGGGTCTGCGACGCCGCACTGGTCAGCGGCGCCGCAGCCGCACACCACGGCTGGGCGGCCGACGACTGGGACGCGCTCGCCGGAGCCACCGCCGCCGGTCACGTACTGGAATGCGGGACCCAGGCCACCGGCGGCAACTACGCCTTCCTCGAAGAGATATCCGACCCCCTTCGCCCCGGCTTTCCGCTCGCCGAGATCAACGCCGACGGCAGCAGCGTCATCACCAAGCACCCGGGCACGGGCGGCGCGGTGACGGTCGGCACGGTCACCGCCCAACTGCTCTACGAGACGGCCGGTGCGCGCTACCCCGGCCCCGACGTCACCACCCGGCTCGACACCGTGCGGCTCGACCAGCAGGGCCAGGACCGGGTGCGGATCAGCGGGGTGCGCGGCGAGGCGCCGCCGCCGACGCTCAAGGTCGGCCTGACCCGGCTCGGCGGCCACCGCAACGAGGTGGTCTTCGTCCTCACGGGGCTGGACGTCGAACGCAAGGCCGAGCTCGTGAAAGCGCAGCTCTCCGAAGCCCTGCGGGGACGTGAACCAGCCGAGATGCGCTGGGCGTTGGCCCGCACCGACCACCGTGACGCCGCCGTGCAGGAGGAGGCGAGTGCCCTGCTGCGGCTGGTGGTGCGCGACAGCGACGCCGAACGCGTCGGACGGGCTGTCGGTGCGGCCGCCGTGGAACTGGCGCTGGCCAGCTACCCCGGCTTCCACCTCACCGCACCGCCTGGGAACGCCGCGCCCTACGGCGTCTTCGAGAGCGCGTACGTACCGGCGGCGGACGTCCCGCACACGGCGGTGCTGCCGGATGGGCGGCGGCAGCCCGTGGCGCCCCCGCCGAAGACGGTCTCCCCGGTAC
>NZ_VJYK02000211.1 GCF_007097205.2 Streptomyces alkaliterrae | reverse complement strand
GCTCGGGAGGTGGGGGCGGTGTGGGCCGGCTGAACGGGCGGCGGTTCGTTCCGGTTCCTGCCCGCAGGCGGGGAAATGTGTCGGCGGAACGTGCCGCCGGGAACGTCGTGGCGTGATCATCGTTCAAGTAATCAATGCGGCGTGCTCGCCGGTTGCGTGCTCCTGGTCGGCATTGGTGGGTGACTCTTGGGCGGTCTGGTGTTTCGTACCGGTTGTCGCACGGTGTCTTGACACCCTGAAGGGGGTCCGCGAACCTTCAACCCGTCACGACTGAGAGCGCTCCCAACGCACATTTCATCCCAAATCCCGTACGCTCGGGGAGGACCACATGGTGCTGCCGTCCGCCGCCACCGCAAGACCCGCAACCCAGCCGGCCGACGTTCGTCGAGGGCTCTTCCGCCGTCGGCGGGCGACCGCGCGGCTCGCCGTCGTCCTGACCGCGGCGCTCGGCGCCGGACTGCTCGCCGGTTGCTCGCCGGACGACGCGGACGCCACCGCGAGCAACGGCAAGAAGAAGGTCACCCTCTCCGTCGGCGTGTTCGGGGTGTTCGGCTACAAGCAGGCCGGGCTGTACGACGAGTACGAGAAGCAGAACCCGCACATCAAGATCAAGGAGAACTCGACCGAACGGAACGAGGACTACTACCCCGCGCTGCTCAACCGGCTCTCCGCGGGCAGCGGACTCGCCGACATCCAGGCCGTCGAGGTCAGCAACATCAACGAACTCGCCACCCTGCTGCCCGCCAAGTTCGTCGACATGGCAAAGGCCGAGGGGGTCGACCAGGACGGCTACCTGCCGTGGAAGTGGGACCAGGCCAAGGCCGCCGACGGCCGGGTCATCGGACTGGGCACGGACATCGGGCCGATGGGCGTCTGCTACCGCAAGGACCTGTTCGCCAAGGCCGGGCTGCCCACCGACCGCGCCGAGGTGGGCAAGCTGTGGGCGGGCGACTGGGCCAAGTACGTCGACGTCGGAGCCCGGTACACGGCCAAGGCGCCGAAGGGCACCTCCTTCATGGACGGCGCCACCGGGCTCTACAACGGGTCGGTCTCCAGCTACGCCGAGAAGAACTACGCCGCCGACGGCACCCTCGTCTACAAGAAGAGCGAAGCGGTGCGAACCTCCTGGGACCTGGCGATGCGCGCCGTCGAGGGGAAGATGACGGGCCGCCTCAAGCAGTTCGACACCGCCTGGGACCAGGGCTACGCCAACGGCACGTTCGCCACCGTCGTCTGCCCTTCCTGGATGCTCGGCTACATCAAGGAGAAGGCGGGCGAGAAGAACGCCGGCCAGTGGGACGTGGCCGCCGCGCCGCGCCCGGCGAACTGGGGCGGCTCGTTCCTGACCGTGCCGGAGGCTTCGCGGAACAAGGACGAGGCCGTCAAGCTCGCGACCTGGCTGACCGCGCCGAAGCAGCAGGCCAGGCTCTTCCGGAAGCAGGCGAGCTTCCCCAGTTCGAGCCGGGCGCTGGAACTGCCGGAGGTCGCCGACGCCACCCACGAGTACTTCGCCGCCGCCCCGATCGGCCGCATCTTCTCCGACGCGGCCAAGGGCATCCCGACGGCGATCCTCGGTCCCAAGGACCAGATCATCGGCCAGAACCTCGCGGACGTCGGCATCCTCCAGGTCGAGCAGCAGGGGCGGTCGCCGAAGGACGCCTGGAACGCGGCCGTGAAGAAGATCGACGACGCGCTCGCCGACTAGGGCCTGTCCGGCGGGTCGATCCGCCGGCCCTAGACGCCCTCGCCGACTGAGCCCTCCCCGGGAGCCCCGCCGATGACCGTTTCCCTGAAGTCCGCGCCCTCCGCCTCGGCGGAGGGTGCGGACCCGCCCCGCAAGGCCGCCCCGGCCGACAGGCGCGCCCACCGCCGGGCCGCCCGCCGCAGCCGGTGGTACCGGCGCGACACGAAGTGGAGCCCGTACGCGTTCATCGCGCCCTTCTTCCTCTTCTTCGCCGCCTTCGGCCTCTTTCCGCTGCTCTACACCGGTTGGGCCTCGCTCCACCGGGTCTCGCTGCACACGCCGACCGAGATGGACTGGGCCGGCCTGCACAACTACACCCGGCTGCTGAAGGACGAGTACTTCTGGAACGCGCTGGGGAACACCTTCACCATCGGGCTGCTGTCGACCGTGCCGCAGCTGCTGATGGCACTCGGACTGGCCCATCTGCTCAACTACCGGCTGCGCGGCTCGATGTTCTTCCGGGTCGCCATGCTCACCCCGTACGCCACCTCGGTCGCCGCCGCCACGCTTGTCTTCGCGATGCTCTACGGGCGTGACTTCGGCATGGTCAACTGGGCGCTCGGGCTGGTCGGCGTGGACCACGTCGACTGGGAGAGCGGCACGTGGACCAGTCAGTTCGCCGTGTCCACGATCGTCATCTGGCGCTGGACCGGCTACAACACGCTGATCTACCTGGCCGCCATGCAGTCCGTGCCGAACGACCTCTACGAGTCGGCGGCGCTGGACGGCGCCTCCCGCTGGCAGCAGTTCGTGCACGTCACGATCCCGTCGCTGCGGCCGACGATCCTGTTCACCGTGGTCGTCTCGACCATCGGCGCCACCCAACTCTTCGGTGAACCACTGCTGTTCGGCGGCTCGCAGACCGGCGGCGCGTCCCACCAGTACCAGACCCTCGGCCTCTACCTGTACGAGCAGGGCTGGTTCAACTACCACCTGGGCCGCGCCTCGGCGATCGCCTGGACGATGTTCCTGATCCTCATCCTCGTCGGCCTGGTCTACTTCCTGGTGGCCCGGCGTCTGCAGAAGAGCCACTGAGGGGCGTCCGATGACAACCGTCACCCCACCACCACCCCAGCGGGCCGCCCGCCATCTGCGGCCCGGGTTGTTCACCTACGCCGTGCTGGTGCTGTTCACCGTCGGCTCGCTCTTCCCGCTGGTGTGGACGGCGATCGCCGCCTCCCACGACAACCAGCGGCTCGCCGAGACGCCGCCGCCGCTCTGGTTCGGCGCCAACCTGCTGGACAACCTCCAGATCGCCTGGAGCGACGCCAACATGGGCAAGGCCCTGGTCAACACGGTGTTCGTCGCCGGCACGGTGACCGTCTCCACCGTGCTGTTCGCCACGCTCGCCGGCTTCGCCTTCGCCAAGCTCCGCTTCCGGGGCCGGAACGTGCTGCTCGTGCTGGTCATCGGCACGATGATGGTGCCGCCGCAGCTCAGCGTCGTACCGCTGTTCATGGCGATCGCCGAACTCCAGTGGACCAACCAGCTCCAGGCCGTCATCCTGCCGATGATGGCCAGCGCGTTCGGCGTGTTCTTCATGCGCCAGTACCTGGTGAACGCGCTGCCGACCGAGCTGGTCGAGGCCGCGAGGGTGGACGGCGCGCACAGCCTGCGCATCATCTGGCACGTCGTCTTCCCTGCCGCCCGACCGGCCATGGCGGTGCTCGGCATGCTCACCTTCGTCCTGGCCTGGAACGAGTTCTTCTGGCCGATCATCGCGCTCACCCAGGACAACCCGACCGTGCAGGTCGCGCTCACCGGCCTGGGCCGGGGCTACATCCCCGACCAGTCCGTGATCATGGCCGGCGCGCTGCTCGGCACCCTTCCGCTGCTCGTGGCGTTCGCCCTGTTCGGCCGGCAGATCGTCGGCGGCATCATGCAGGGCGCCGTCAAGGGCTGACCCGCCCCTCCGGTCACCACCGGGCCCCACACCGAGCGTTCACCCTCGACCCCAGGGAGCACTCCGCCATGTCACAGACCCAGCCGGGCACCGCCGCCCGGCCCGACCTGCCCGCCGACTTCCTCCTGGGCGCGGCCACCTCGGCGTACCAGATCGAGGGCGCCGTCGACGAGGACGGCCGCACGCCGTCCATCTGGGACACCTTCTGCCGCACCCCCGGCAGGATCAGCGACGGGGACACCGGGGACGTCGCCGTCGACCACTACCACCGGTGGCCGGAGGACGTCGCCCTGATGGCCGACCTCGGCCTCCAGGCGTACCGGTTCTCCGTCTCCTGGCCCCGGGTGCAGCCCACCGGGCGCGGTCCGGCCGTCCAGCGCGGCCTGGACTTCTACCGCGCGCTCGTCGACGCGCTGCTGGAACGCGGCATCACCCCCTGGCTCACCCTCTACCACTGGGACCTGCCGCAGGAACTGGAGGGCGACCCGGCCACCGGTGGCGCCGGCTGGCCGGAACGCGCCACAGCCGAACGCTTCGCCGAGTACGCCGTACTGGTCGCCGAGGCGCTGGGCGACCGGGTCGAGCACTGGACGACCCTCAACGAACCGTGGTGCAGCGCCTTCCTCGGCTACGGCTCCGGCGTCCACGCCCCCGGCCGGACCGACCACGTCGCCGCCCTGCGCGCCGCCCACCACCTCAACCTGGCCCACGGGCTCGCCACCCAGGCCCTGCGGGCGAACCTGCCGGGCCGCGCCAAGGTCGGCATCAGCCTCAACCCGGCGGCCGTCCGGGCCCGTTCGGACACCACCGCCGACCTCGACGCCCGGCGCCGGGTCGAGGCGCTTTCCAACGGCGTCTTCGAGGGTCCGCTGCTGCACGGCGCCTACCCCGAGGACCTGATCGCCGACACCGACCACCTCACCGACTGGAGCTTCGTGAAGGACGGTGACCTGGCCGCCGTCCACCAGCCGCTGGACGCGCTCGGCGTCAACTACTACACCCCCACGCTGGTCTCCGCCGTACCGGAGGGGGCGGCGGCCGACCGGCGGGACGGCCACGGTCAGGGCGAGCAGACGCCGTGGCCGGGCGCGGACAGGGTCGCCTTCCACCAGCCGCCGGGGCCGCTCACCGCGATGGGCTGGAGCGTGGACGCCACCGGGCTGCGGGACGTGCTGCGCCGACTGGCCAAGGAGGCCGCCGGAGTACCGCTGTACGTCACCGAGAACGGCATGGCGCGCGACGACCGGCCGGCCGCCGACGGCAGCGTGCACGACCCCGAACGCGTCGCCTACCTGCACGACCACCTTGCCGAGGTGGCCCGGGCGCGGGCCGAGGGGGTGGACGTGCGCGGCTACTTCCTGTGGTCCCTGTTGGACAACTTCGAGTGGGCCTACGGGTACGGCAAGCGGTTCGGCGCCGTCCACGTCGACTATGAGACGCAGCGCCGCACACCGAAGACCTCCGCCCGCTGGTACGCCGAGCTCATCCGCACCCGTCGGCTGCCGCCGGTGGACTGAGTCGGGAGTGCCAGGGGCGCCCTGAGGCCCTGAGGCCGCCCGGATGATCACCGACGGCGGGGATCATCCGGGCTCCTGCCCGATTCCGGGCAGGACATTTGCGAAACGCTCGCCCGACCCTCAGTATCAACGGGTGCTCGATCGCCGTACGCCGTCCCACGACGACCTCGTCGACCACCTCGTCCGCACCACCGCGCTCCAGCGCGGCGAGGCGGCTCGCGTGGTGCTCGACGTGCTGGCGTACTTCGACGAGACCACCGAGGAGTACGTGCGTCGACGGCACCGGGAACTCCAGGCGCGCGGGCTGACCAATCCGGCGATCTTCGACCGGATCAGCGAGGAGCTGCCGCACCGCGCGGTGGCCCCGCCGGCGCTGTCGCTGCGCCAGCTGCGGCGCGTCGTCTACGGCTGAGTCGGGCACGGCTGAGTCGGCCCGCTGCCGAGTCGTCCACGGTTGGGCAGTGCGAGGGAAAGAGAGAGCGGTATGTGCGGAATCGTCGGTTACATCGGCAAGCGGGACGTCGCCCCGCTGCTGCTGGAGGGGCTGCAGCGCCTGGAGTACCGGGGCTACGACTCGGCCGGTATCGCCATCCACGCCAACGGCCCCGGCCGCGCCGGCGGACTGCGCACGGCGAAGGCGAAGGGCCGCGTACGGGAGCTGGAGGAGCGCGTCCCCGCCCGCTTCAACGGCACCACCGGCATCGCCCACACCCGCTGGGCCACCCACGGCGCCCCCAGCGACGAGAACGCCCACCCGCACCAGGACGCCGAGGGCCGCGTCGCCGTCGTGCACAACGGCATCATCGACAACGCCTCCGAACTGCGCGCCCGCCTCACCGCCGAGGGCGTCGTCTTCACCTCCGAGACCGACACCGAGGTCCTCGCCCACCTGATCGGCCGCTCCACCGCCGGCAGCCTGGAGGAGCGGGTCCGCGAAGCCCTGCGCCTGGTCGAGGGCACCTACGGCATCGCCGTGCTGCACGCCGACTTCACCGACCGCATCGTCGTCGCCCGCAACGGCTCGCCCGTCGTCCTCGGCATCGGCGAGCACGAGATGTTCGTCGCCTCCGACGTCGCCGCGCTCGTCTCGCACACCCGCCAGGTCATCACCCTGGACGACGGCGAGATGGCCACCCTCAAGGCCGACGACTACCGCACCTACACCACCGAGGGCAGCCGCACCACGGCGTCGCCCACCACCGTGGAGTGGGAGGCCGAGTCCTACGACATGGCCGGCCACGACACGTACATGCACAAGGAGATCACCGAGCAGGCGGACGCCGTCGACCGCGTGCTGCGCGGCCGCATCGACGACCGCTTCGCCACCGTGCACCTCGGCGGGCTCAACCTCGACGCCCGCGAGGCCCGCTCGGTGCGCCGGGTGAAGATCCTCGGCTGCGGCTCCGCGTACCACGCCGGGCTGATCGGCGCCCAGCTCGTCGAGGAGCTGGCGCGTATCCCCGCCGACGCCGAACCGGCCAGCGAGTTCCGCTACCGCAACGCCGTCGTGGACCCGGACACCCTGTACATCGCGGTCAGCCAGTCCGGCGAGACCTACGACACGCTCGCCGCCGTGCAGGAGCTCAAGCGCAAGGGCGCCCGGGTGCTCGGCGTCGTCAACGTCGTCGGCAGCGCCATCGCGCGGGAGACCGACGGGGGTGTCTACGTGCACGCCGGGCCGGAGATCTGCGTCGTCTCCACCAAGTGCTTCACCAACACCGCCGTCGCCTTCGCGCTGCTCGCCCTGCACCTGGGCCGCATCCGCGACCTCTCCGTCGCCGACGGCAAGCGGATCATCAGCGGACTGCGCCGCCTGCCGGAGCAGATCGGCGAGATCATGAAGCTCGAACCGGAGATCCGGAAGGTCGCCGCCGAGTACGCCGAGGCCAAGTCGATGATGTTCGTCGGGCGGGTGCGCGGCTACCCCGTCGCGCTGGAGGCCTCCCTGAAGCTCAAGGAGATCTCCTACATCCACGCCGAGGCCTACCCGGCCTCCGAGCTCAAGCACGGGCCGCTCGCCCTGATCGAGCCGGCCGTGCCGACCGTGGCGGTCCTCCCCGAGGACGAACTGATCGACAAGAACCGGGCCACGCTGGAGGAGATCAAGGCCCGCAGCGGACGCATCCTGGCCGTCGCCCACGGCGAGCAGGAGCAGGCGGACCACACGATCGTCGTGCCGCGCAACGAGGTCGAGCTGGACCCGATCCTGATGGGCATCCCGCTCCAACTGCTCGCCTACCACACGGCGCTCGCGCTCGGCCGCGACATCGACAAGCCGCGCAACCTGGCGAAGTCCGTCACCGTGGAGTGAGTGCCGTCACCGTGGTGTGGAGTGCCGTCACCGTGGTGTGAGGGGCCCGGACGCCGGGCGGGCGGCCCCGGAACGCGTGCCACCAACGCGTACCGGGGCCGCCTCCCCTTTGCCGGCGTCGCCCATTACGCCGGCGCAGAGCCGCCGGAAGCAGACCGTCACCTCCGCCTCCGGCAGCGCGTGTTCCAGCTATATGCCCCTCACAAGCGCACAACCCACCCCCTACGGACGAGTAGGTTCAACCGTCACACATCGCCGCCGTCCGGACACGGTTCGCCGTCGTCAGAGGCGGCAGACGTAGACCATGTCCATCGGGTCGTCCGGGACGTCGTGGGTGCGCACGTCGGTGAAGCCCGCGTCGGCCAGCATGCTCCGGGCCAACTCCTCACCCCAGGCCGTGCCCAGGCCGGCGCCGCCGTGGGCCAGCGACACGGTCATGCAGTGCATGACACTCACGCCGTAGATCATCGGGGCGAGCGGGTTGCCGATGTTCTTCTCCAGCCTGCTGGAGGACTTGGTGTCCATCATCACGAACAGCCCGTCCGGCCGGAGCGCCGCGCTCACCGCGGCCAGCACGCCCGCCGGATCCACCTGGTCGTGGATGGAGTCGAACGCGAACACCACGTCGAAGCCGGGGTCGGCCGGCAGCCGGACGACATCCAGGACCTCGAACTCCGCGTTCGCGAGCCCCGACGCGGCGGCCTCGGAACGCCCCGACTCGATGGCCTCCTCGCTGATGTCGTAGCCGACGAACGTCGACGCCGGATACGCGGCGGCCATCACGTTGATCGCGTGCCCGGTGCCGCACCCCACGTCGGCCACCCGGCAGCCCGTGGTCAGCCGGTCGGTGAGGCCGTCCACCAGGGGCAGGATGCCGTCGATCAACTGGCCGTCGTAGAGCCCGCGGCTCATGGCGTCCATGACGCTGGTGAAGTCCGGACGGAACTCCTCGTAAGGGATGCCGCCGCCCTCGCGGAACACCCGTGTGGTGTCGTTCATGTGCGGGGCGAGCAGCGTCACGATCTCGCTCAGGGAGGCCATGTTCTGCGAGCCGCCACCGGTCAGACAGGCCGCGTGCTCGGCCGGCAGCGTGTACCGGCCGTCGTCCGGGTCGTACTCGACGATCCCGCCGGTCACCAGCGACCCCAGGCACTCGCGGACGTAGCGTTCCTGCAGTCCGGCGCGCTCCGCGATCTCCTCGCTGGTCCCCGGTCCCCGGGCCAGCGTCTCGAAGAGGCCGGTCCGGTAGCCGATGTCGACCATCAGCGTCAGGACTCCGCCGGAGAAGGTGTCGATCAGCTTGCCGGCGAACTCCTCCATGCGGCGCTCGTCCAGGCCGGACCCCTGCTGTTCCGGTTCGAGATGGGTGGTCATGGTCGTGCCCTCCTTCCAACCGTGGAATGGACACATTCATGACGATATGACCTACCCGGCGGTTCGGCCGTGCGGGACCCTCACCACGCCCTCCTGGATCACCGAGACCGCGAGTCGGCCGTCCTCCGTGAAGATCCGTCCCTTGCCCAGGCCCCGGCCGCCCTGCGCGGTCGGCGACTCCTGGTCGTACAGCAGCCACTCGTCCGCCCGGAACGGTCGGTGGAACCACATCGCGTGGTCCAGGCTCGCGCCCACCACGTCGCCCACCGCCCAGCCGCCCCGGCCGTGCGCCAGCAGCACCGAGTCCAGCAGCGTCATGTCGGACACGTACGTCGCCAGGCAGATGTGCAGCATCGGCTGGTCCCGCTCGCCGTCGAGCCGGCCGTTCGTCCGGAACCACACCTGGGAGCGCGGCTCGCTCGGCCCGCTCACCGCCGCCGCGTACGGCGGCTCGTTCACGTACCGCAGGTCCACCGCCGCACGCGCCTCGCTCAGTCGGCGCGGCACCTCCGGATCGCCGAAGAGATGGGCGTACTTGGGCAGCATCTCCTCGGCGTCCGGCAGGGTGCGGGGGTCGGGGGCCGGCGGCATCGGCTCCTGGTGCTCCAGGCCCTCCTCGTACGTCTGGAACGACGCCGACAGGTGGAAGATCGGCTGCCCGTGCTGCACGGCCACCACGCGGCGGGTGGTGAACGAGCGGCCGTCGCGGATGCGGTCGACGGTGTAGACGATCGGCGCCCCGGCGTCGCCCGGACGCAGGAAGTAGGCGTGCAGTGAGTGCGCCGGCCGGTCGTCCGGCACGGTGCGGCCGGCGGCCACCAGCGCCTGCGCGGCCACCTGCCCGCCGAACACGCGGGGGACGAGCGAGGGGCGGCTGACGCCCCGGAAGATGTCCTGTTCGATCCGCTCCAGGTCGAGCAGGTCGAGGAGTGAGTCGAGTGCCTGGGTCATGGTCCTGTGGTTCCGAAACCCGCCGCCCGGCGCGGGGAGCCGGGCGGCGGGGTGGGGGGTGGT
>NZ_VJYK02000210.1 GCF_007097205.2 Streptomyces alkaliterrae | reverse complement strand
TTGCTGGGCGACGCCGCCGTATGCCTGCACGCACAACCGGACGGGCAGCGAGCCGAGGCGTGGGGACATCTGTCCGACGCCTACCGGGTCGCCGCCTACAGCGCGAACCTCATGGGCGTGGTCTGACCTCAGTACAGGTGAACGGATCAAGGCTCTGCGGGGGCGGGAGCTGACGCAGCAGGCGCTCGCGGAACGAACCGGACTGTCGCTGCACACCGTCCAGTCCGCCGAACAGAACAGACGACTGACGCTCCCCACGCTGATGCGGCTGGCGGACGCTCTGTGCGTCGACACCGCCGTGGTGCTTGGACAGCAACCTCCGCGCGGCAGCGCGCGACGGTCGGACCTGGCTACCGTGCGGGCGCTGTCGCTGGCTGTCCACGACACATCGGCGGGCCTCGTCCCGGAGGCGGACGAGGCCCCGACCCCGGCAGAGGTCGGCGCCACGTGCCGGCGGGCCTGGGACCTCTACTGGCAGGGCCGCTACACCGAGGCCGGTGGCCTGACCGCACCGTTGCTGGGCGACGCCGCCGTATGCCTGCACGCACAACCGGACGGGCAGCGAGCCGAGGCGTGGGGACATCTGTCCGACGCCTACCGGGTCGCCGCCTACAGCGCGAACCTCATGGGCGTGCGGGACCTGGCGTACGCGGCCATCGGACACGCGGCGTTCGCGGCGTCCCAGGCGGCGGACGACTTGCGGCGCGCCCTCGTCGAGTCGGGGCGAGCATGGGTCTACCTGCGGGACGCGCGTCTCCCCGAGGCCCTGGCACTGGCGGAGAAGTCTGCGCTGACGATCGAGCCCCGGTTCTCCCGTGCCACCGTGGGCGAGCTGACGGCCTACGGCAGCCACATCAACTTCGCGGCGGTGGTCGCCTCCCGCATGGGCGACGCGGACCGAGCAGGCGACTACCTGTCGCAGTCGCACGCGACCGGCGCCCGGATGGGCAGAGAGGAACGCGCGCACGGGACGCTGTTCGGGCCGACTACGGCGGCGACGCAGGCAGTTGGCATCCATGTGGCGCTGGGCCAGACGGGGAAGGCGCTCGGACTGATCGACACCATCGGGCCGACGTCCGCGCTGTCCAACGCGTCGCAACGCCGGTACGAGCTGGACAAGGCCATGGCGTTGGCCGACGCACGGCTGTGGGACCGGTCGCTGGAAACACTGGAGGCGGCGCTCACGGCGTCGCCGGTATGGGCCCGCTACCAGCAGCTGCCGAGGGTGATCCTCGAGAAGGTCGGAAAGGGCAGCACCGCGCGCCTGCGACGGGTCGCGAAGCTGGTCGGACGGCCCGCGTGGGGAGCCGACTATCCGACCGCGACGCGCCAGGCCAGCCTCTGACCCCCGCTCAGTTGGGTTCTTGTACGGCCGAGTTGGCCTCACTCGGGCCGGGGTCGTACGTCGTGTACGACTCCGGGCCCGAGCATTTCCCGCACTCGTACACAACGCCTCTGGATGTGTACGCGGAGTAGCGAGACGGTAGCGGTATAGCATCGAGGTCACGCGAACAACGCCAGCGCCGCCGCGCCCTGGCCAACGCCGCCACCGGCCGCACCTCCGTGGTGCTCTACGTCTGTCTCGCCGAACCGGGCGCGGACGCATCCCTGTTCGCCCCGCTCCGGCGCTATGCGGAGGCGCGGGACTGGGACATCACCGATCTGATCGCCGACCGCCATCCCTCAAGCGTGCCGCTCCGCAAGCGCGCGCTCTGGCCACGTGTCGCCGACGCCGTCCTGGCCCGGCGTGCCGAGGGCGTCGTCACGCTCGACGGCCATCTTCCCGACGACAACGCCGCCGAACTCGCCGACTGTGCCTCGACCCACGGCGTCTTCATCGTTCGGCTGGACGGACCGAACGTCCCGGGGGCGGATCGGTGAGCGTGTACCACTGCCACCACTGCGAGCGCGCGGAGCCGTCCGTGCGGACGGTCCGCGTGATCGGACAGTGCACCGGACCCGGAGGGTCCTACCGCACGATGAGCCGCCGCCGCTTGCTCGTCACCCGGTCCGGGTGGCCGACAGGGGCGCGCCCGGACCACACCGGGCCGTTGGACGGCGACGCCTCCCGCCTCGTGCGTCCCTACGTCCCCGCCGAGCCGCCGACGCCGCGCTGGGTCTCGCTGTCCGGCGGCCGACGCGGCCCCTGGGCGTTGACGCGGGGAGCCGCGCGGTGAGCCCGCGCGTTCGCGTCTCCGCCTGGCCGTGCGGGCGGCAGCGGCCGCGCTCCATGCAGACGTCGCCGCTGGTCGCGTCGCGCCTGCCGTGCGCGCTGCCGACCGGCCACGACGGGCCGCACGAGGACGCCATCGGTCAGACCTGGCACGACCCGAACCCCGAGCTGGAGTACGCGCTCGGCGTGGCCCTCGCCGCCGACCTGCTCCGCTGGGCGTTCGCCGACGACACGAAGGACAACCGATGAAACGCCGTCGGCGCCGGATCGAGGATTCCCTGGCCGCGCAGCTCCTCTACTGCCTGATCATCGCGGGCCTGCTGCTCCTGATCCTCCTCGGCACCCTTCCGTGAGCCCGTCCCCGGGGATCAGCCCTCCCCTGGGAGGGAGAAGCACATCAGCGTGCCCGACTTGGTGGCGAAGAGCCGGTCGCCGGCGTTCACCGTCCACAGCGGGTCGTCGGCGCCGCCGCTGACGGGGTGGTGCCAGAGGCGCTCACCGGTGTCGGCGTGGAGGCCGTGGAGGCCGCCCCTCGTCGACGTGAGGAGGAGGTCGCCCGAGGCGCTGAGCGAGTCGGGCTCGCCGAGGCCGTCGGCGGTCCAACGGCGTTTGCCGGTCCGGGAGTCCACGGCGTGCAGGGTCTTCCTGTCCAGGTAGCAGACCGTGGTGCCCGCTCGCGCGTGCTGCCCGACCCCGGCGGGCAGGCTTCTCCTGACGCGCCAGAGGAACTCCCCGTCGCGTGTGTCGAAGGCGGCGAGGTAGCCGTTCTTTCCCTCGTTGGCACCGGCCGGGTGGCAGAAGAGGATGCCGGCCTCGTCGTCCACGCTCAGGGCGTTTCCGTAGAACACCGGCAGGCCCAGCGCCGGAGGAAGCCGGTCGGTCGCCCGCCACCGTCGCTCACCGGTGGCGGCGTCCAGGGCGAGAACCCTCATCTTGTCGTCGAGGCCGTACACCAATCGGCCCTCGGCGGGGCTGTGGAGCCCGAGCAGGTCGGCCGTCCACGCCGTGCGGCCGGTGGCCGGGTCCAGGGCGTGGTGGCGGGTCGCGAGGCCGGGTTCTCCCGCCGCGTCGCCCTCGGCGATCACGTGGCCCGAGGGGCTGAGCCGCCGCGCGAAGACGAGGCCGGGAACGGTCACCTTCCAGCGGGTTTCCCCGGTCGCCGCGTCGAGGCCGTGCAGCCGCTCGCCGGCCGCGGTCACCAGTACCGAGCCGGTGGCCGCCTCCAGGCGGGGCGCGTCGCCGCCGGGCGGGGCGGCGTCCCACAGCTCTCGGCCGGTGCGGCCGTCGAAGGTGTGCACCCTCCCGTCCGCCCGCACGGCGTAGACGTGCTTCTCGTCGGCGCGGACGTCGCCGTTGCGGCCGCTGAGGTCCTGCCAGAGAGGCTTGCCGCCGGCCCGGTCGAGGACGGCCGCCGAGGTCTTCCCGGTGACCAGCAATCTGGACTCGGTCACCGCGTGCAGGGTCATGTCGGAGTGGGGCAGGGCCCGGGTCCAGAGCAGTTCCGGCAGTGCGACGGGCTTCTCCCGGTCGCGTGACCGGATCAGCAGCGCCGCCCCCGCACCGGTCGCGGCCACGGCGAGCGCGCCGCCGCCCGCAGCCAGCAGCCTGCGGCGGCTGAGGCGTGGGGGCCGTACCGCCTCGCGCAGGGTCCGTTCCTCCGCGGCGATCTGCCGCGCGACCGCGCCGAGCCAGTCGGCGGTGGTGGTCGTCGGGCGCAGCGCCTCCCGTAGCCACTCGACGCTCGGACGCCGGTCCGGCTCCTTGTCCAGGCAGGCGCTCAGGACGCCGAGCAGGGCGTGCGGGACGCCGTCCAGGCGCGGGGCCTCGTGGACGGCGCGGTAGAGCAGCGCGTGCACCGCGCCGGTCCCGAAGGGCGGCGTACCGGTCGCCGCGTAGGCGAGCACCGCGCCGAGCGAGAACACGTCGCCGGCGGGAGTGAGGGCCGCGCCCCGCACCTGCTCGGGCGCCATGAAGCCGGGGGAGCCCACGACCTGTCCCTCGGCGGTGAGCCGGGTGCCGTCCACCGCGCGGCTGATGCCGAAGTCGATGACCCGGGGGCCGTCGCGGGTGAGCAGGATGTTGGACGGTTTCAGGTCGCGGTGGATCAGTCCCGCCCGGTGGATGGCCGCCAACGCCTCGGCGAGTCCGGCGCCGAGGACCCGCAGGGTCGCCTCCGGCATCGGTCCGTGGGCCTCGATCGCCTCGCCGAGGTCGGGTCCCGGGACGTACGCGGTGGCGAGCCAGGGGCGCGGCCCGTCGGGGTCGGCGTCGAGCACGGGCGCGGTGAACGCGCCGCTGACCGCGCGGGCCGCGGCCACCTCGGAGGCGAAGCGCCGCCGGAAGTCCGGGTCGGCGGCCAGCTCGGGGCGCACCACCTTCACGGCGACGGCACGGCCGCTCGGCGACGCGGCGAGCAGTACCCGCCCCATTCCGCCGGCTCCCAACTCCCGGATCACCCGGTAGGGGCCGATGTGCGTGTCGGTCGGGGCGGGTGTCGGCGTCGTACTGCTCATGGGGTGGTGCTCCGGAAGGCGTGGAGTGTGGTGTCGGATGCGGCGTAGAGGGTGTCGCCCCTGGCCCGCACCTGCCAGCGACGCGTCGTGGAACCCGCCGTGGGGGTGGAGTCCGCGTCCTCCTGGTGGGCCCACAGGAGCTTGCCGCCGGAGGCGTTCCACACGGCGAAGCCCGCGGCCGAACTCCCGCTGCCGGACAGCGGGTACGCCACCACGGACGGGGTGACGGCCGGGCCCGGGTCGCGCGCGCCGTTCGTCGCGAGGGAGAGCGGGCTGGTGGCGTGCCACCGCGTGCCGCCGTCCCGGGTGTCGACGGCGTGCACCGTGTCCCTCGTGCCCACGACGTACGCCCGCCGGCCGAGGACCGTCGCGGGCCGCAGCATGTACGACTCGTTGACGGCCGTCCACAGTTCGCGGCCGTCGGTTGCGCCGAACGCCAGCACCTTGGTACCGGTGACGAGCACGGCCGTGCCGTCGGTGGCCAGGGAGGGGTAGGTGCCCGGCTTGAAGAGGTCGCGGACGGTCCAGCGGACGGCGCCGGTGCGCAGGTCCAGACCGATCAACCGGTCCCCGTCGTACACGTAGCACAACTTCCCGTCGGAACAGGCCGTGTGGTCGCTGCTTCCCACCTCGCGGTGCCACAGGACCCGTTCCGCCGCCAGGTCCACGGCGCGCACCGCGTAGCCGGGGTCGTCGCTGGTCCCGATGACCGCGACCGACCCGGCGGCGTCGAAGACCGTGTCGACGTGGCTGGCGAAGGAACGTCCGCGCTCGGTGACCGCGACCGTGGACTTCACCCTGCCGTCCGCCCCGAGTCTCAGCAGATACCCGCGGTCGCCGCTCCAAGCCGCGGCGAAGAGTTCCTTCCCGTGCACGCCAAGCCAGTTGACGCCGCTGGAGACGCCCTTCGGAACGGCCGGATCGGCCGTCCACAGACGCTTTCCGGTGGCGGTGTCGTAGCCGCTCGCGTTCTTGCGGTCGAAGTGCACCAGGGTGTCGCCGAGCAGCCGCAGCTGCCCGTTCTCCACCTGCGGGAGCAAGGAGGACGACCACTCGGGATCGGGACCGGTCGGGGCCCTGGGGGAAGGCCGCACCGTGGTCCCGGCGCCCGTACCGCGCCTCGCCGCCGGGGCGTTCGAACCGGACCACCACCCGGTCGCCGCGGCCGCGCCCGCCGCCACCACGGCGGTGCCGGCGGCCGCCCCGGCGATCCACAGGAAGCGGCGCCGACTCGGCCGACCGGGCGACGCCGTGCTCGGCGCGCCCGCTACCGCTGGGGGAGTGGCGGGCGGAGACGGCGCCGCGACCAGCGCGCCGACCTGCGCGGCACGCCGCGCCAGCTCCTCCCGCAGCCCCGCGACCAGCAGCGCTTCGGGCACGGCCGATCCCAACGCCGCCAACGCCGCCAACACCGCGTCCGCCGAAGGCCGGTGCGCGGGATCCTTCTCCAGGCACTCCGCTAGCAGCGGCCGCAACCCGTCCGGCACGCCGTCCAGCGCGGGCGGCGCGTGCACGGCCCGGTACAGGACCTCCGAGGTGCCGCCACCCCCGAACGGGCCCTGCCCGGTCGCGGCGAACGCCAGAACGCAACCGAGGGAGAAGACGTCCGCCTCGGGGCCGGCCTCCCGGCTCGACACGATCTGCTCGGGGGCCATGAACCCGGGCGTTCCCATCACCGCGTCGGTGTGGGTCACCCGCGTCGCGTCCACCGCCCGACTGATGCCGAAGTCGATGACCCGCGGCCCGTCCTCCGCGACCAGGACGTTGCCCGGCTTCAGGTCCCGGTGCACCACGCCCGCGCGGTGGATCGCCAGCAACGCCTCCGCCAGCCCGGTGCCGAGCGCGCGCAGCGCGGGAGCGGGCAGCGTACCGAAGCGCCGCACCACTTCGTGCAGGGACGGCGCCGGTACGTAGACCGTGGCCAGCCACGGCTCGTAGGCGTCGGCGTCCACCTCCAGCACCGCCGGTGTGAAGAACCCGCTCACTCGCTGGGCGGCCGCCGCCTCCCGCCGGAACCGGGCACGGAACTGCGGCGCCTCGGCGTACTCGGGACGGATCACCTTCAGCGCGACCAGCCGCCCGCCCGGCGACCTGGCCAGGAACACCCGGCCCATGCCGCCCTCACCGAGCAGATGGAACACCTCGTACGGCCCGATCCGGCCGGGGCCGCGGCCGTCAGGCAAGAGCGGCGAGGACATCACGGGCCGCGGCCACCACGCCGTCGACGGCCTGCCGCTCGCTCAGCCCCGACCGCTGCGGGTGGTAGCCGAGTTCCACGGTGAACGTCGCGTTGCCGTCGGAGACGATCACCTTGGCCCCCGCGAGGTCGAACGGTTCCCTGTCCACCCCGTGTACGACATGGGCCTTCTCCCCGAGGCCGTCCAGCGGCCGGGAGTCGGTGACGTCGCGGACGTCCTTCAGGGCCTCCTCCGCGGACTTCTTCTGCATGTCGAACATTCCCGCGGCGTGCGGTCCGACCGTGAGATGCACGTTCAGGTTCTGCGGGCCGTCAGCCGCGCCGGAGGGCCACTTCCACCTCGGCATGCGCGTGATCATCGCCGGCATGGTGGCGTTGTCGAACTGCGAGGGCTCGCACTCGGCGCCGGGCGCCAACCGCGCCACCGTGGCCGCCTTCACCAGCTCGCAGCCCTCCGGCACCTTCGTGTACGTCTTCCCCTCGCCCAGCGGGTCGTCCGCCGCCTCCGCCAGGGACGGGTCGGCGGCGGGCGGCTTCTTCGCGGCGGAGTCCCCGTCGTCGCCCCCCGTCGTGGCGACGACCACCCCCACCGCGGCGAGCAGCGCGAGCGCCACGCCGCCACCGATCAGCCACGGCCGGCGTCCGCCGCCCGCAGGGCCGGAGTTCCCGGACGGCGGGGGAGCGGCCGGGGCGGGCTGCGACCAGGCCGACGTGCCGTGCCGGGGGCCCGGCTGCGGGGACTGACTCACGGGAACGCTCGCTTTCGCTCTGCTCGAAGCCGCCGGCGGCGGCACCGGCCCAGCGCCGTGGCGGTCCCCACGACCGCGCCAGGGGGACGTCACCGGAACCACCACGGCCTGGCACACTCTGACCTCGGGTGCTGCAATGGCGATGAAATCCCGCTGAACCGCGGGGCAGGGGATTGCGCGAGTGACCCTCGCGAGACTGGAGACTCCGGCGTGGCGGCGGAATCAGCGGACACGGCAGACGAGCGGTTGCGCGTCAACCTGCTGGGACCCGTGGAGGCCGGCCGCGGCGACTCGCCGCTCGACCTCGGCCCCGTACGGCGGCAGGCGGTGCTCGCCGCCCTGGTGCTGCGCGCGGACACCGCCGTCACTCAGCAGCGGCTGCTCGACGACGTGTGGGGCGACAACCCGCCGGGAACAGGCCACCGCGTCCTGCCGAGCTACGTCTACGCCCTGCGCAGAGCACTGGACGCCCCGCACACCGCGCCCGACCGGTCGCTGATCCGCGGCGTCCGCGGCGGCTACCGCTTTGTTCCCGAAGGCGTGCACACGGACACCGCTGAACTGGCCGAACGCGCCGCCCTCGCCCGCGACGCGCGAGCCGCCGCCGACCTCCCCGCCGCCCTCGAACAGCTCACCACCGCGCTCGCCCTCTTCCGCGGCGAGGAGCCGCTGTCCGGCCTGCCCGGCCCGCTCGCCGAGGCCGAACGCCGGCGCCTGGCGCAGCAGCGACGCGCCCTCCACCGGCAACGCGTCGAGTGCCTGGTCGACCTCGGCCGCCACACGGAAGCCCTGGACGCCCTGGACGCCCTTGCGGCGACGGCGTCCCCGACCGAGCCCTACGACGAACCACTCGCCGCGCTGCGCATGCGCGCGCTGTACGGCAGCGACCGGCAGGCCGAGGCGCTTGCCGCCTACCGGCAGACCCGGGACCGACTCCGTGAGGAACTGGGCGTGGAGCCCGGCGAGGAACTCCGCCGAATTCACCAGGCCGTGCTTCGCCACGACCACCGCCTCCTGCTCGGTCGGCCGTCCGCCACCTCGTCGACGCCGCCCGACGCCCCCAGGACACCCGTCGTGCCCACTCGTTCCGGCTCCGCCGGACCCTCCCGGCCCACGCTCAACGAACTGCCCGGCGACACCGCCTGCCTCGTCGGCCGCGAGGCCGAACTCGCCCGACTGACCGCCCCAGCCCCACCCGACGCCGTCTCCGTGGCGGCCGTCGACGGCACGGCCGGAGTCGGCAAGACGGCCCTGGTGGTCCGCGCCGCCTGGACGCTCGCCGCACAGCACCCGGACGGCTGCCTGTTCGTCGACCTGCACGCGTACGGCGGCCCCCACGACCGTGTCAGTCCGCAACGCGCCCTCCACCGGATGCTGCGCGCGCTCAACGGCGCCGACGACGAACTTCCGGACGGTCTGGACGGTCTGGGCGGACTGGACGGGTTGGCCAGGCCGGACGCCGCCGCCGAACTCGGCGAGCTCGTGGCCGCCTGGCGCACCGCCACAAGCGGGCTGCGCCTCCTGTTGGTCGTGGACAACGTCCGTGCCGCGCAGGACGTGCGCCCGCTGATCCCTGCGGGCCCCGGCAGCCGAGTGCTGGTGGCCGGACGCCAGCGGCTCCCCGGACTCGACGCCGACGTCCGGCTCACCGTGGAACCCCTCGGCGCCGGCGAGGCCGTCGGACTCCTCCGGCACCTCCTCGGCGCGGACCGCGCCGACCGCGAACCGGAGGCCGCCCGCGAACTCGCCCGACGCTGCGGCGGCCTCCCCCTCGCGCTGCGCATCGCCGGGGCCCGACTCCAGAGCCGCCCGACCTGGACGCTGACCCACCTCATCGGCCGTATGCCGGACGCCGACCGCCGCCTCGGCGAACTACGCGCCGAGGACCGCAGCGTGGAGTCCGCCTTCCGGGTCTCCTACGACCAGCTCTGCCCCGACCTCCAACACGCCTTCCGCGCCGTCGGCCACTCACCCACCTCCCGTTTCGACGCACTCACCCCGGCCGCCATGCTCGGCCGCCCCCGCGCGGACGCCGAAGACCTCCTGGAACGGCTGGTCGACGCCAGCCTGCTGCAACAGCCGCAGCCGGGCCGCTACCGGATGCACGACCTGGTCCGCGCCCTCGCCCACCGGCTCGCCGCCACCCGACCCGCGGAGACCACCTCCGCCCGCACCGCCGTCCTACACCTCTACACGGCTGCCGGCCGGCTCGCCAGCGACTGGGGCCCCCAGG
>NZ_VJYK02000021.1 GCF_007097205.2 Streptomyces alkaliterrae | reverse complement strand
GAACCGCGTGGCGGGCGGGGGGAGAGCTCGCCGAGCGGGTACCCGAGCGGGTGCCGCGGAGATACGCGGCGGCGCGGGCCGGGTCGCCGCGCTCGGCAGCCAGGGCGGCGGCGTCGCGCAGCACGGCGTCGGCCCAGGGGCGACCGGGGTCGCAGCGGAGGAGGTGCGCGGCGATCTGTTCGCAGGGCGCGGCCCACTCCCGTAGGAGGTCCGCCGCACGCCCGTGGAGTTCCCGCCGTCGGCTGGGGGCCACGCACGCCGCCTCCGCCGCTTCGAGCAGCGGGCACGCGGTCCGTACGAGGCCCGTGTCGGTGCCGACGACAAGTCCCACCCGGGTCAGCCGGTGGACGGTGTCCTGGGCGGCCGGTGCCGACAGCCCGGCGGTCTGGGCGACCAGTTCCGCGCTCTGCGCTCCGCCCAGCACCGCGAGGGCGGTCGCGGTGGCCTCGACCTCCGCGCCGAGGTCGCCCAGAAGCGCCCGCACCGCCGGCCGGATCTCGTGAACCGTTCCGGTCACCGCCTCCTCCCAGCTCTCCTCGCCGGGGCGTGCGGGCGTGGTGGCCAGGGTCCGCAGCAGCGCCTGAAGGAGCAGGGGATTGCCGGCCGTGGCCGTGCGGCACGCCGCTGACACCGCCCGATCCGCCCGTTCGCCCAGGGCGCCGAGGACCAGCCGATGCACGGTGTCCTCGTCGAGCGGCAGGAGGTCCTGCTGCCGTGGCAGCAGGCGCAACAGGGCGGCCAGTTCGTCCTCGTGCGCCACCTCGCCGGGCCCCAGCGTGACGAGCACGGTGAGCGGCAGGTCGTCGGCCCGCCTGATCAGGTATCCCAGCCAGCGCAGCGAGGGGGCGTCCGCGTGCTGGAGGTCGTCCACCGCGACCAGCACCGGCCGGCGGGTGGCGGCCGACGCCACCGCCGCGTACAGGGCCTCCTCGGCGGCCTCCGCCGTCGTGCCCGGGTCGGCGAACGGTCGCGGTACCGGCGGCGTACCGTGCTCCGTCTCGTGCACGTCGTCGAACAGCTGCCGCACGACGGCGAATTCGACCGAGCTCTCCAGCGGTTCGGCGGTGGCCGACACCACTGCCCGTCCGGCGGCGAGTTCCTCCGCGCGCAGCACCCGCAGCAGCGCGCTCTTTCCGCTCCCGTAGCCCCCGTGCAGGAGAAGCGCCGAACGGTTCCCGACGCGCCGACCGAGCATCGCGCGCAACCGGGCCAGCTCGTCGTCACGTCCGATCACCACCGACCGCCCCCGGTGTGTGCGTCCGCGTGGGGCGGCCGGCGGTCTTCCACCGGGGGCCTCGGTGCGCAGGACATGCGGCTGCCTTCCTGGTCGGGCCCCGTGTCGTTTCCCCCGGACGCGTGGCGGGGCGGGGCGGTGCCGCGCGCTTCCTGCCGTGATTATGCCGCCGGATCCGCCTGTCCCCCGGAGTGCCCGGTAACAACGGCTGAAAACGCTCCCAACGAGGGCTCGTCGAGGGCGGTCGGCAGGCCGGAGCGCCCCGGAATGCCCAACTTGTCGTACACGGCTGAGAGATGGAGCTCGACCGTGCGGCGCCCGACGTGCAGGTACTCGGCGAGCTGGCGGTTGGTCAGGCCGCGGGCGGCGAGCTCGGCGACCCGGCGCTCGGCTGGAGTCAGCGCGGCCACCCCCGCGAAGGTGCGCGCACGCGGTCGGTGCCCGGCCGCCCGCAGCTCGGCCAGGCAGCGGTCGGCGAGCGGTGTCGCACCGCAGGACTCGGCGAGCGTCGTGGCGCGCCGCAGCGCCGCACCGGCCGCCTCGTGGTCACCGAGGAGGCGTTCGGCGCTACCCAGGTCCGCCCACGCCCGCGCCTCCTCGAGCCGGGCCGGCGTCGTCGCCAGCAGCTCACACGCCTGCCGCAGGGAGGCCAGCCCGCAGGCGCCGCCGAACACCAGGCCGCGGGCGCGCAGGGCGACGCCGTGCCGGACCGCCTCCGAAGCGCGCGACGCCTGTTCGACCTCCACCGTGACCAGTGCGGCCGCGGCGCGCGCGTCGTCACACGCGAGGTGGGCGAGCGCCGCGTCCGCGCGCCAGGAGGACGGCCCCCCGGCGTGGCGGCGGGTGGTCGGCCCGTTCGACCCGGCGCACTCGCGCTCACCCACCGCGAGGAAGTCCGCCAGCGCCTCACGCGCCCGCCCGGCCGCCAGGTTCAGCCGGCCGCGGGCGAGCAGCAGCCGGTCGGTCAGCGCGCTCACTCCGAGCCCTCCGGCCAACCGGTGCTCCACCAGCAGGCGTTCGGCCTCCTCCAGGCGGCCGCGCGCCCGCCCCAGCTCGACCTTGACCGAGACCGCCACCGCGGGCCAGCCGTGCTGGACGCCGACCTCCAGCGCGGTGAACTCCGCCAGAGCGGCGTCGGCGTCGGCCTCCGCGTCGGCGAGCCGCCCCCGGCTGAGGTGGGCGACGGCGCGGGCCGCCAACAGCGCCGCGTCGAGCGACCTGCCGCCCAGCGCCGCCCGCAAGCTGACCGGGGCGTCGGCCGGTCGTGCGTCGTCCTCCGGCAGGCGGGCGGTGGCGGGTGCGGTCAGCAGTGCCGCCGCTCGGCACAGCACCCGGGCCCACGATCCGTCGGCAGCCTCCGAGCGACGCGGCGCCGGACCGGCGGCCGCCTCCGGCGGGGCGGGCGAGAGCATCGCCCGCAGGACGGCGAGCGGGCGCGGGCTCGTGGCATCGCGCCGGGCCGCCCGTTCGACCTGGGCGAGACCGCGCAGCACCCGTGGGGAAAGACCCTCGGCACACCACCGCGCGTAGCACAGCCGGAGTTCGAGCTCCGGGTCCCGCCGTGCCCCGAGCGCGCGGGAGTCGAGGACGCCGGTGAGGAGTTCGGCCGCCTCGTCGTGCCGGTCGAGGGCGCACAGCGCGACGGACAGGACCCGAGCGGCCGCCGCCCGCTGCTCTTCGGTCCGCGCGAGGTCGAACGCGCGTCGCAGGGTGTGCGAGGCCTCCGGCACGGACCTGTCGAGCTCTGCGGTGCCCAACTCGACCAGCACGGCGACGCGCACCTCCTCCGGCAGGTCCTCGACGAGTGCGCGGCGCAGGCACCGTGACGCCTGCTCGGCGTCCCCGCGGCTCGCCGCCTCCAGCGCGGCGCGCCGCAGTGCGTCGACCAGCCACGGCGTCCCACCCGGCGTCCGGAGCAGGTGTGGGACGACGACCTCCCACCCGGCACCGCGCCCGCGCAGCACCTCGGCGGCACGCGCGTGGAGGTCGTTGCGGGCGCTGGGCAGCATGCCGTCGTGGACGGCGGCCTCGAAGGCGGGACAGCTGAAGGCGACCCGGGCCCCCTTCAGCCGGCGCGTCAACCCGAGCCCTTCCAGCAGATGTGAGGCGTCCTCGGCGGTCGCCTCCGTCAGCCCGCTCGTCTCGGCGAGCACGGCGAGAGCGGGCGACCCGGAGAGCACCGCGAGACCCTGCGCGAGTGCCAGGGCCTCCGGTCCCGCGTGACGGATCCGGGCGCGCACGGCCCGGGACACCTCGTCCGGCAGATGGCGGGTGATCTCGGCGGCCGTCCAGGCGTCGGGCGTCAGAGCGACGCCGGCCAGTGACCGCAGGACCGCGTGCAGCAGGTAGGGGTTGCCGCCCGTGACGGAGTGGCAGGCGCGGACGAAGACCCGGCCCACCGGCGCGCCGACCACCAGCTCCGCGAGCTGCGCCACCTCCTGCTCGCTCACCGGGCGCAGCGTCAACTGCCGCAGGAAGAGCGGGAAGAGGAAGCCGGCTCGGCTCTCGTCGACGCTCGGTTCCGCGTCGCCGAGAGACGCCACGACCGCCGCCGGAATCCGGTCCAGCCGACGTAGCAGGTAGCGCAGGAAGCAGAGCGACGAGACGTCCGCCCAGTGCAGGTCGTCCACCGCGATGACAAGCCGGCGGCCGCGCGCACGAGCGAGGCGGGTGAGCAGTCCGCACAGGGCGCGGTAGGCGTCGGTGGTCGCCGTCGGGTCGTCGACGCCTTCCCGGCCGAGACGTGTGAACGCCGCCCGGACCTCGCCCAACGCGGTGCCCCACGCCGTCACGGGCGGCCGCTCGCAAGTGGGTTGTTCCAGCCGGGCGAGCAGCTGCTCGACGACGCCGTACTCCCGGGTGGCGTCCGGGGGGTCGGCGCAGACGAGGAACACCGGCTCACCCTCGCGCCGGGCGTCGGCCACGTAGGTGCGCAGCATCGTGGACTTGCCCATTCCGCCGGTACCGCGGAGCAGTACCGACGCCCCGGTCTCCTGCGGGCTCGTCCAGGCCCGCAGCAACCGCGACTCCTCCGCGCGGAGAAGGAAGCATCCCTCACCCGTCGTGGCGTTCGAGCCGCCCTTGCCGACAAATCCCTGGTCATGCAGGCGAGTTGGTGCCACGCGTTCGATGCTAGCGGAAACGTGTGAACGCTCTCGGCGGCGACATGCCGGTGTCCGACGCCGTCGAGCGAGCCGGGGAGGGGACCACAGGGGGACCGAAGGACCGGAAGGCGCGCGACCGAAGGAACGGGCCCCGCCCACCGAAGGGTTGCGCACGAGGCCTTTTCTTCGGTTGTCCTTCCTCTCCGTCGCCTGTTGTCGTGGAGGGGCACGCGGCGCTCTCGGGGGAGACGGGCTGCCCGCGTGCCTCGCCGCCCGGCGCGGGACCGCGCGTGCGAGCGACCACCTGCCCGGACACGACGGAGAACCATGAACGCATCGCGCACGCGTGTACCCGTTTCCATCCACTCGGCGGATCCGCTGACCCAGGCCGGCGTGGTGAGCAGCCTGCGCTGCGATCCGACGGTGGAGCTGTTGGACGAGGGCCGGGAGGACGCGGCGCCGGCCGGTGACGAGGTCGCCATGGTCCTCACCGACCGTCTCTCGGACGGGACGGAGAAACGCCTGAGGTCCCTGGCGCGCGACCCCCGGCGTCGGGTGGTGCTCGTCTCCGACCGGCTGCGTGAGGCCGAGATGATGCGGGTCATCGACTCCGGCGTCCGGGTGGTGGTCTGGCGGCAGCAGGCGACGCCGGGGCGCCTGGTCAGTGCCGTCCACACCGCCGCCAGAGGGGAGAGTCTGGTGCCGGCGGACCTGCTCGCCCGGCTGCTCGCCGAGACCCGGCGCCTGTACCGCTCCACGGTCGCAGAGCCCGGCACCAGACCGGCGGACGGCCTCACCGCCCGTGAGTTGGACGTACTGCGACTGGTCGCCAACGGCATGGAGACGCGGGAGATCGCCGAGCGGCTGGCATACTCCGAACGGACCGTCAAAAGCGTGCTGCACGGCATGATGACGCGCCTGCGGTTACGCAACCGGGCGCACGCCGTCGCGTACGCCCTGCGGGAGGGCCATCTGTGACGGGCGGGACACCCTCGCCGCGCCGGACACCGCCGCATCGGGCACCCGCGGTGCGTTCTCCGCCGGCCTCCGGCCGGGCGTCGGCACGCGGGCCCGGCCGCGCACTCCCCGCTCCAGGACGGCGCGCAACCGGGCGGCCGCGTCCGGGCGTGCGGTCGGACCACCGCGTGCCAGGTCGCGCAGCGCCTCACGCGCCAGGGACAGATCGCCGTGCAGGGCGTCCAGCACCGTGAGCACCGCTTCGGCGTTGTCGCCGAGGATGTCGGTCCACAGATCGGGGTCGCCGGCCGCCACCCGGGTCGTGTCCCGCAACCCCTGTCCGGCCAGGCGCAGTTCGTCGCTCTCGCCCCGGAGCAGTGTGCCGGCCAGCAGGCTCGCGACCAGGTGGGGCGTGTGCGAGGTGAGGGCCACGGCCCGGTCGTGCTCACGGTGCCCCATCACCACCGGACGGGCGCCGCAGAGGGCGACCAGCTCCAGCACCGTGTCCAGCGCCTCCCCACCGGAGCGGGCGGAGGGCGTCAGCACCCACGGTCTCCCGCGGAAGAGGTCGCGGCGCGCGCCCTCCGGGCCGGACGTCTCACGCCCGGCCATCGGATGACCGCCGACAAAGCGGGCCAGGTCGCACCCGGCCTCCGCCGCGTGAGTGAGTGGCACCTCCTTCACACTCGCCACGTCCGTGTAGATACGTGCCAGCTCCTCGCCCTGCACGGCGGCGAGGACCCGGGCGACCTGGCCGGGCGGTACGGCGAGTACGGCCAGGTCGGCCGGCCGCCGGGGGCGTCCGGTCCGGCCGGCGCCGAGCGCGGCGGCCGCCCTGGCCACTCTCGGATCACGGTCGAGCAGATGGGTCGTGACGCCCCGGGCGGTGAGAGCCAAGCCCACCGACGTACCGATCAGACCGGCGCCGACCACCACCACGCTACGCATCGGACCGACCTCCCGCGATGAGCGTGCCGGTGGGTGACGGGCCGACGGCCGGACCGTCCGGCGCCCGGAGCCACACCGACGTGTCCGGCGGAAGCACGCCGTCTTCCGACGGGGCGCTCGCCAGAAGCACTTGCCGGTCCGTCTCCAGACTCACCGGCCGCGAACCGAGGTTCGTCCGGCACTCCAACCCGCCGTACCGGAAGGCGAGCACGTCGGGCGGCGCGGGCAGCCAGCGCGGCGCCGGCTGCTCCGTCGCCGCCGGTGAGCGGCACGCGCGCCGCAGCCGCAGCGCCGCGCGGTACAGCTCCAGAGTCGATCCGGCGGTCCCGTCCTGCGCCGCGACGCTCAGCCGGGCCCAGTCGCCGGGTTGCGGCAGCCACGGTTCGACGCCGTCCGCGCAGAACCCGTACGGCGGGGCGTCACCCTCCCAGGGCAGCGGCACCCGGCAACCGTCCCGCCCCGGGTTGCCGCTGTCGGCGCCGAGCCGCATCGGGTCGTGCCGCCGGTCCGCGGGCAGGTCCTCGACCTCGGGAAGTCCCAACTCCTCGCCCTGGTAGAGGTACACGGAACCGGGAAGTGCCAGGGTCAGCAGCGCGGCGGCCCGCGCCCGGCGGGTACCGAGCGCGAGGTCGCCGGGCCCGCCGTGGGCCATGGTGGTGAAGTCGAAGGAGGTGTCCGCGCGTCCGTAGCGGGTCGCCACACGGGTGGTGTCGTGGTTGCCCAGCACCCAGGTCGGCGGCGCGTCGACGGCCGCGTGGGCCCGGCAGGTGGCCTCCACGCAGGACCGCAGCGCGGCCGCGTCCCAGGGGGCGCTGAGATAGGCGAGGTTGAAGGCGGTGTGGAGCTCGTCGGGGCGCAGGTAGCGAGCGAGGCGGTCGGGGTCGTCCAGCCACATCTCTCCCACCAGCATGCGCGGCGGCTCCTGGGAGTCGGCCACCGAGCGCCAGGAGCGGTAGATCTCGTGGACCTCCTCGCGGTCGTGGTACGGGTGCGGGTCGGCGCCCGCCGAGAGCGGGGCCAGGGACGGGTCCTTGACCAGCAGCGTCGCCGAGTCCACCCGTACGCCCGCCACCCCCCGGTCGAACCAGAAGCGGAGCACGTCCTCGTGCTCGGCCCGCACCTCGGGGTGCGACCAGTCGAGGTCGGGTTGGTCGGGGGAGAAGAGGTGCAGGTACCAGTCCTCGGGTGTCCCGTCCTGGTCGGTCAACCGGGTCCAGGCGGGGCCGCCGAACTCCGACTGCCAGTCGTTCGGCGGGAGTCCGCCGTCCGGGCCGAGACCCGGCCGGAAGTGGAACCGTTCGCGCGCCCGGCCGCCGGGGCCGGCGGCGACCGCCTCCCGGAACCACCGGTGGTCCCGGGACACATGGTTGGGAACGACGTCGACGATCGTGCGCAGGCCCAGCCTGGCGGCGTCCGCGATCAGCCGCTCCGCCTCCTCGAGCGTGCCGAACAGCGGGTGGACGGCCCGGTAGTCGGACACGTCGTACCCGCCGTCGCGCAGCGGCGACGCGTACCAGGGCGTGAACCACAGTGCGTCGACGCCCAGTCGAAGAAGGTAGGGAAGGCGGGACCGGACACCGGCGAGATCGCCGACGCCGTCGCCGTTGCCGTCGGCGAAGCTGCGGGGATACACCTGGTAGACCACCGCGTCCCGCCACCACTCCCGGCGCGTGTGCCGGCGGGCGGTCGCGGTCTCCGGCGCGGAATGGGTCGCCACGTCACAGGCTCCTCTCGGTCGCGGCCGGGCGGACGAGCGGGAACCAGGACGGCTCCACGGCCCGCAGATCGGGCAGCAGGTGATGGGCGGCGGAGTAGTCGCAGACCCGGGTGGCCTCGGTGGGGACCGCGAGCACCGTCATTCCGGCGGCCCGGGCGGCGGCGACCCCGGTCACCGAGTCCTCGAACACCGCGCACCGCTCGGGCGGCACGCCCAGTCGGCTCGCCGCCTCCAGGTAGACCTCCGGGTCGGGTTTGCGCCGGGCCACCTGCTCACCGGTCACCACCACGTCGAAGAACCGGGCCAGGTCGTAGTGGCCGAGCCAGCGGCCCACCCACTCCGCGTCGGCCGCGGACGCCACTGCCAGCGGGTACCCGGCCGCCCGGAGAGCGCCGAGCAGTTCCCGCACCCCCGGCCGCAGGACCACGTGCCGCGCGGTGAGGTACCGCTCCCAGTGGGCCTCCAGACGGCGCCACAGTTCCGCGTCGTCGACCTCGGTACCGGTGGCGGCGCGCAGCCGCCGGAAGAGTCCGGGATAGCCGTCGGGCCTGCCGCACACCTCCGTCGCCCACAGGTCGCCCGGCAGCCGCGCCCCGAACTCGCGAAAGAGCGCCGAGCAGGCGAGCAGGTCGCCTCGGACGGAGTCGACGAGGACACCGTCGTGGTCGAAGACGACGGCCCGGAGATCCGGTGGCAGCGGAGGGAGCGGTGCGGCGGCCATGGGGTGACTCACAACTCCCTCACGATCCGTGCCGGATTGCCGACGGCCAGCACGCCGGCGGGCAGGTCCTTGGTGACCACGCTGCCCGCGCCGACGACCGTGCCGGCCCCGACGGTGACGCCGGGCAGCACGGTGGTGCCGCCGCCGAGCCAGACGTCCGCGCCGAGGGTGATGGGCCCGGCGCGCTCCCATCCCTCGCGGCGACGCACCGGGTCCAGGTCGTGGTCGCCGGTGAAGAGCCGGCAGCCCGGGCCGATCATCGCGTCGTCGCCGACGACGATGGGCGCGCAGTCGAGCAGCATCGTGTCGAAGTTGATCCGGACGCGGTCGCCGAGCTGGATCTGGGAGCCGAACTCGCAGAGGAACCGGGGCATCACCCAGCCGCCCGACCCGACCGCGCCGAGCAGATCCCGCAGGATCTTCTCGCGCGCCGAGAAGTCGGGGAGCGCGGTGCTGTTGAACCGGTCGAGCAGTTCCATACACCGCTGCCGTTGGGGCAGGAACGCCGGGTCGAAGCCGGGGTAGGGCTCACCCGAGGCCATCGCGGACCTCAGCCGCTCGGGAATCATGACGTTGCTTTCTTGGTCGGTTGGTCGAACTGTCATCGGCGTCGCAGGCCGATCGTGATCGGACGGTGGTCGGACGCCGCGAGGCGGTCGCCGTCCGGTTCCAGCCGGGGGTCGGTGACCACCCGGTAGGAGTCCAGCAGGTCGAGAAGGTCGACGGTCAGCAGGAAGACGTCGATCCGCCGTGGCGCCTCGGCCGGTGGATGGAAGCCGAAGGTGGGCCGCCGGTCACCCAGGTGGGCGCCCGCGTCGACGAACAGGGGGTCGTCCTCCTCCCCGGTGAGCCGGTGCAGCGGCATCCGGTCCACGGTGCGGCCGCCGGGCATCAGGTGGTCCTCCCGCCGGTGCCGGGGAACCAGCGACAGATCGGGCTCCCGGTCGCCGGGCGGCACGGTGTTGGCGTCCATCGCCAACACCGTCGGATACCCGCGGAGATCGGCGTAGCGCCGCAGCCGGTCGGCCTCCACCCGCCGGGTCGCCGGACTGAACGGGTCCAGATGGGCCACCACGAAGCGCAACGGTGTGCTCCAGCCGGGCAGTCGCAGGACGGCGGCGCCGTGGCCGTGCCAGTCGGCCAGCGCGTGGGGGACGTGCTCGAACTCGACGGCGCGCACGTCGCGCTGCCAGAAGACCGCCTGGTGGCAGCCGGTCTTGGCGACGAACAGCTCGCCGTCCATGTCGAAGGCGCTCCTGGCCTCCTCGAAGAACGCCCGCTCGTCCAGATGCCAGCCCCATCCCTCGGTGGTCATCAGCACCCGGGGGCGCTGCCGGCGGACCACCTCGACCTGTGCCTGCCAGCGCCTGTCGTCACCGGAGACCCGGTCGATCCCGGCCTCGAAGAGGTTCCAGAACATCACCAGGTCGGACGCGCCCCCGCGGTCCGGCGGGGGCGGTGCCGGAGGGGCGACCACCGCTGTCACGCGGCGCTCTTCACGCCGACGACCATCGACTCCGGGCCGTCCAGATGCTCGACGTGGATCTTGTCGAACCCCGCGAGACGCAGCCAGCGTTCGCACTCCGCACCGGTGTAGTCGGAGCCGCCGGGCACCTCCACGTGCATGATCAGGCTGAGGATCATGCCGACGGCGTTGCGGCGGCGCTCGTCGTCGATGAGCGTCTCGTAGACCAGTACCCGACCGCCGGGCGGAAGCGCCGCGTGGGCCTTCCTCAGCAGCTCGATCCGTCGGGGCTCGGACCAGTTGTGCAGGATGTGGCCGAACACGAGGACGTCGGCGGCGGGCAGTTCGTCCTCGAAGAAGTCCCCGGCGGCGAAGCGGGTCCGGTCGGCGACACCGAGCTGCGAGGTGTACGACTCGAAGCCGGCCCGCGCGGCGGGCAGGTCGAACCCGACCGCGTTCAGGTGCGGGTGCCGCAGCAGCACCCGACCCGCCAGCGCGCCCTCCGCGCAGCCCACGTCCACCAGCGAGCGGTGCTCGTGCCACGGGAACTTCTCGGCTATGGCCCGCGCCGAACCCATGCTGAGGGCGGTCATGTCCCGTTGGAACGCCCGCACGGACGCCTCGTCGTGGTACACGGCGGCGTAGAAGTCCCGGCCGTCCCGGGCGCCCCGCAGCGCCTCTCCGGTACGCAGCACCGACGTGAGATCGTCGCCCATGCCCGCGCACTGGGTGATGAAGCTGTCACCGAGATAGGTTTCCGGCCGGCCCGGGTCGAGGTACTCCGCCGCCTCGGGCGCGTTCTCGTACCGGTCATGGTGGCGGCGCAGCAGCCCGAGCGCCACCAGCGCGTCGAGGAAGTCGGTCACGGGGCGCGGGTGCAGGCCGAGCCGGTCCCGGACCTCCGGCACGGTGAGCGGCCCCTTCACCAGCTCCGCGAACAGGCCCAGTTCAATCGCGGCGAGCAGGGTGCGGGTCTTCCAGTGCGCCCACATCAGATCGGTCAACGGCTGTGGAGAGGTCATGTCGAAAGCTGCCTTCTGTCGGTTTCTGAGGGGTTCGGGGAGCGGGTCGTGCGGCGGCGAGCCGGGACACCCGTCGTGCGGCGGCGAGCGCCGCCGTCGCGGCCAGCAGGGTCAGGACAAGCAGGGCGGAGGGGAAGGACGAGGGCCGGGCTGGCTCGGTGGCGAAGGCCAGCAGCGGTGGCACGGCGGCGCTCCCGACCAGGTTGGCCACCAGCAGCAGCGCGCCCGGACCGCTGGCGGCTCCGTCCGAGAGCCGGTCGGCGGCGGCCATCACCAGCGGGAACACGGCCGACATGGCCAGCCCGGCGCAGAGATAGCCGACGGGCGCCGGCCCGGCGGAGAAGGTGAGCACAAGCGCCAGGGCGGCCCCGACCAACGAGCCGACCACCACCGCCGGTTCGGGGAGCCCGCGTGTCACCACCGGGAGTACCAGGCGGCCCGCCGTCAGACCTCCCCAGAACAGCGCGGTGAGCTGGGCCGCGCCCTGCGTGCTCCGGCCCAGCGCCTCCAGGTGGGTTGACATCAGCGCGCCGATCCCGGCCTCCATCCCGGCGTAGCAGAAGGCCAGCGCGGCGAGGACCAGCAGCAGCGGTCGGTCCGACTCGCCGCCCGGGGAACGGCGTACCGCGCCGGTTCGGCTCGGCACGCCGCACACCCGGGACAGCGATCGCGCTGTCAGCAACGACCCGCCCGCGACGACCAGCAGGGGCACCGTGACGCCGTCCACCGCCCCGGCGGTGAGCGGCCCCGTCACCGCGCCCGCCCCGAACGCGGCGTGCAGCAGCCCGAGCATCACGGTGGGACGCCGACCGGGCAGCCGGCACAGGGCCGTGTTGAGCACGAGGACAAGCCCGCCGAACCCGACACCGGCGACCAGCGCGCCGACCAGGAGGACCGGCCAGGTGGGCGCCAGCGCCATGCCCGCCGCCCCCAGCGCGAACCCGGCCAGCAGCAGCCGTGACGCTCCCGCGCCCGGCCGCCGGCGGGCCAGACCGCAGACGACGATGGCCGCCAACGCGCCCACGTTGTACAGCGGCACCACCTCCGTGCCCGCCCCCTCGGCCAGGCCGTGGGAGGCCCGAAGTATCGGCAGCGCCGCACCGGGCACGGCGGTGGCCGCGCCCAGCAGCAGCGACAGTGCCAGACAGCCGGCGACCACCGGCAGGGTGGCGGCGCGGGCGTTCGCGCTCACCGGCGGTCGGCCAACGCGGTGGCCGCCAGCCGCACCGGCTCGAACGTCGCGGAGGCCGACTCCGAGAACGGGGCCTGCGCGAACAGCCCCAGCCGGAGCCGGGTCTCGGGCGGCCCGTGGAAGGTCCGCACCACCCGCCACGGTTCGGTGGCGTCGGCTCGGACCCGCACCGCGCACCGCCTGCCCTGACGGGTGATCAGCAGATCCGCCGCCGGGGTGACCAGCGCCGGGCCCGCCGCCTCGTCGGAGTGCGGCGCGGACACCACCGTCACGATCGACCATCCGCCGTCCCGGCCGCGTTCGACGCACACCTTGAGCCAGTGCTCGGCGCCGTGGAGGGCGAGGCCGCCCGCGTCGGCGAACGACGATCCCCGGCGCACGGTGACCCGGGTCCAGGCCGTGAAGTCGCCGTCCACGGCCCGCTGGAGCAGCGGGAGGTTCGCGACTTCGTGGCTGCCGGGCAGCGAGTAGAGGTCGCTGTGCCCGGGCGCGGTGATCTCCAGTGAACCGCCGGTCAGCGAGCAGGCGGCCGGCTCGCCGGACCAACGCCAGGTGTCCCGCAGATCGAAGGGCTCCGGACCGGCCGGAGGAGGGGGAGCGGAGGTCGTGCTGTCGGAGCTGGTCACGGCGCGGTCATTCCTCCGTCGACGCTGACGGCCTGGCCGGTGACCCTCCTGGCCTCGGCCAGGAACACCACAAGCTGGGCGATGTCCTCCGCGGTCTGGAACTCGCGCTGCGGGATCATCCCGCGCATCCGCTCCCAGCACTCGTCCTCGCTCTCCCCGGGGCGCGTGAACTCCTCCAGCAGGTAGCGCCACATGTTGCTGCGGACGATGCCGGGACAGACCGCGTTGACCCGGATGCCGTCCCGGGCGACCTCCTGGGCGAGCGCGGCGGTGAACCCCACCACCCCGAACTTCGCGGCGCAGTAGTGCGCGACCTTCGCGAATCCGCTGCGCCCCGACACCGAGGAGAAGTTGACGATCGCTCCGCCGCCGGTGGCGCGCAGCAGCGGCAGCGCGTGCCGGGAGGAGAGGAAGACCCCGTCGAGGTTCCCCTGGACCACATGGCGGAACTCGGCGAGTTCCATCTCCTCCACCGGCCGCACATGCGTGACGCCGAAGGCGTTCACCACCACGTCCAGCCGGCCGTACTCGGCCGATATCCGGTCGTAGAGCCGCGCCACCGCACGCTCGTCGCCGGCGTCGGCGGCCTCGGCGGTGACGTCGAGCCCCGAGTCGGTGAGCCGTTCGGCCAGTGCCCGCGCCTCGGTGTGGCCGCCGACGTCGTGGGAGCGGTAGTGGTTGTACTCGGACGGCAGGTGGTCGGTGTCGGCCACCACCACGCGCCGGCCGCCGGTCGCAAGAGCCTCGACGACGGCGGCACCGATGCCCCGTCCCCCGCCGATCACCACGGCGACCTGGTCTTTCGTCGCGGCCGGTGAGCCCGCCGCGCCTGCTGTCACGAATGCGGTTGTCATACTGCTGAGAAGTCCTCTCCGGTGGTCGCGGCGAGTCGGCCGCCTGTGGTCGGCGCCGCGCCTGGGGGTTCCGGGCGCGGCGGCTCGAGCGTGTAGCCCAGCGGCGGCAGCACGAGCGCGTCGAGCAGTCGGGGGAAGGCGCGGTAGTCGGCGAGGTCGCGGTCGGGCTGCTCGACGATCCGCCGCAGCCGCTCGCGGTTGTCCCCGGTCTCCGGAAGCCGGTCGACGGCTTCGAGCAGCGCGGCGTCGTCGCGTCGTACGAAGTAGCGCTCGAAGAGTTCGGCGGCCCCGGCCAGCGCGGCGTCCGCGTCGAACCCCGGACGCCGGTCCACCCGGACGGCACCGGGCAGGATCCGGTCGCTCACGCCCTTCCAGGGCACCGGTTCGCCGGCGAGGGCCGCGAGGAAGGAGTCGTCCCGGTACGGAGCCGTGGCGGGCAGCAGCGCCGACGCGAACGCACGGTCCAGCAGTCTGGCCACGAGCGCGTCCTCGTCGACCCTGCCAAGGGGCTCCACCCGGTCCATGGCAAACGTCCGCCGCTGGTCCAGGGAGGTGGGCACGAGGTTGTCGGCGGGGAGGAGTTCCACGGCCGGGCCGACGTCGGCGGCGAGCACCGGCACACCGTGTGCCAGCGCTTCCAGCACCACCCGGCCGAGCGTCTCGCGCGAGGCGGTGCTGGGGAACACCAGCACGTCCACGCCGGCGAAGAACTCGCCCAGCCGACTCTGCGGGAGCACGCCCAGCGCCCTGACCGCCGCCGGCGGCACGCCCCGCGCCCGCAGGTCCGAGGAGACCCGGTCCGGCGCCCAGCGCGGATCGTTGGCCTTCCCCGCGTAGCTGAGCGTGACCCGGCCGCCGGACTCCCGGTGGCAGCGGGCGAAGACGGAGAGCACCTGGTCGAAGTTCTTCGCCAGCGACAGCGCTCCCAGATAGCCCAGCCGCAGCGGCTCGCCGCGGCGCGGTCGTCGCACCGGCGGACGGGAGGGTAGCCGGTCCAGCATCGGGTACGCCACCGCCGACCCGCCACGCGCCACCGAGGGGAACCGGAGGTCGAACAGCCGTCGGGTGTACTCGGTGGGGAACAGGGCGAGATCACCCGGCCGGACCAGCGGCGCGCACAGCTCCTCCTGGGCCCAGTACCCCGACCACAGCGCGGTGTGCGCTTCCCGCACGATCCGGAAGTCGCCGCCCGTCCGCTCCCGCCACAGGTGGTAGAGGTAGGCGTACGGCCCCGACCCGGCGTACACCACGTCACCGGGGCCGGCCCCGGTCGACGGTCCGGCTGCGCCGCGTCGGGTGAGGTCGTGCCAGGAGACAGGCGCCCGGCGGGCGAGCAACTCGGCGACCTCCCGGTGCATCAGCACCGCGCCGTCGACGATGCCCGAGGCGCGCGGCGACCGGTAGTCATGCAGATGCAGCCGCACCGCGCACCTCCTCGTCCTCCGACGCCCCAGGCGCCGCGCCGAGGAGGGCGCGGAGCTGGTCGGGCGCCATGCCGTGCCGGCGCAGCTGCTGGGCGTGCGCGCAGGTGAGGATGTCGGTGCGGATGCCGTGGACCTCGGCGTCCAGCAGATGGCGGGAACGCAGCCGTTCGCCGAAGCCGCCCTGGACACCGTTGTACTCGACCGTCAGCAGCCGTTCGACACCCGCCAGCAACGCCACCGTTTCAGGCGGGAGCCGGGGCTCCAGCGCGGCGCAGTGCAGATGCGGCACACCGAGGTCGGCGTTCGCCTCGGAGACCAGGACACCCGCGTACCCGAAGGTCACCACGGCGGTGCCGGACCACCCGGGGGCCGGGGGAGTGACCCACACCGCGCCGTCCAGGTCGTCCGAGCAGTCCGTCAGCGGCGGCTCGAACTTGGCGTCGACCGCGCTGACCACGTGCGCCGTCCCGGGCTCCCGGTCGAGCCGGTCCAGACACGCCTGGAACTCCGCCGCCGTCACCGGCTCGTACACCCGGGTGTTGAGCAGCCCGCCCAGCAGGTTGACCGCGTTGTGCGCGCCGCCCCACTGGCCGTGGCTCTTTCCCGCCAGGACAAGCAGGTTGCGGGCGCCGGTGGTGGCCTCGGTGAGCATGCTCAGCGAGTCCATGTAGTACATGCCGTCCGTGGCCACGACTTTAAGCGTCGGGTCGGGCAGCGAGAGGGTGAGGCCGACGCTCAGGGTCTCGGCCAGCCCGGTGTTCACGTAGGGGAGGTGGTCCTTGAAGCCGAAGCGGGCCGCCATGTCGGCGGTGAACACCGCCGCCTGACGTTTTGTCCGCCGCAACCTGTCGGCCAGCAGCGGGCCCGTCGTCTGGGAGAACGAGGGACGCCCGGTGGCGCCGGCCGCGCTCGGGGGACGGAAACTGTGCGCGCCCTTCAGCGTGCGGCACACCAGCGCCGCGCGGCCGGGCGCGGCCAACAGGCTCTCCAACGAGTCCCGTACCGCGTCGTCGTCCGTACCGTCGGTCTCGGCGACCCGGCCCAGATAAGCGGCGAGATAGTCCCGGCTCACCGGCTTGGCCAGCGGCTCGATGCCCTTGCCGTTGGCGTCCACCACCAGCACGAGGTTGTCGAGGTCGGCCTCGTGGGCGAAACGCAGCGCCTCGAACGCCGACCCTTCCTGGAGTTCACCGTCACCGGCCAGACAGACCACCTTGCGGCCGTCGCCGCGGCGCCGCAGCTCCCACGCCAGCCCCACGGCCTGGTGGACACCCACGCCCAGGCTGTACCGCATGGTGTTCCCGAACCCGAGGTCGCGGTGGACCACGCCGGTCAGCCCGCCCCGGTGCAGCGTCGTCAGCGGGGCGAAGGGGAACGCGCCCCGCACGTAGTGCTCGGCGTAGAACGCCGGCGCGATGTGGCCGCGCCCCACGACCAGCTCCGCCGGCGGCGTGTCACCGCCGACCAGGCCGAGGTCGAAGCAGGCCCGCACCGTGGACAGGGACGAGAGGTTGCTCTGCAGGTTCCCCGAACCGGCGATCTCGTGCATCCGCAGCAGCACGTGCGCGCTGTCGTCGTAGAGCCGCCCGGGCACGGCCGCCGCGAGCTTCCGCATCTGCTCGAAGAGCTCACCGCCGAGCTCCCCGGCGGCCAGCTCGGCCAGCTCGCGCCGCACGACGGCGGCCTCCGCCGGGGTCAGCCGGGGCAGCGCGGCGGTCGCCTCGTCGTGGACGAGTGTGCGCAGCGTACTCATCGCCCGCCCCCCAGTACCTCGTCGAGCGCGTCGCCGAGGATCTGCAGCGACTCGGCCAGGTCGGCCTCCGTGGTGGTGAACGCGGGTGCCAGCACGATCCAGTCGTCCTGCCCGCGGATGATCAGGCCGCGGTCCAGGCACGCGCGGGCGACGCGCTCTCCGACGGGCCCGGGCCCGTCGCCGTGCAGGGTGACCCCGTACAGCAGGCCGAGCGCGCGTACGGCGCCCCGGGAGCCCACCAGGGAGCGCAGCCGCGGTTCGAGGCTCGCCGCCAGCCCGCGGACGACACCCGGATAGTCCTGCTCGCCGAACAGCGTCACCGCGGCCAGGCCGGCGGCCGAGGCCATCGGGTTCGCGGCGTAGGTGTGGGAGGGCGCGAACGCGTACGGTCCCCCGTCCTCGCCGAGTATCGCGGCCACGTGCCGGGCCGTCAGCACCGCCGCGAGCGGGGCGTAGCCCCCGGAGATGCCCTTGCCGACGCACATCAGGTCGGGCGTGACGCCGAAGGTCTGCGCGGCGAACGCCTGCCCGGTCCGGCCGAAACCGGTCACGATCTCGTCGAAGACCAGCAGTACGTTGTGCCGGTCGCACACCGCGCGCAGCTCGCGGAGGTAGTCGTCCGGCGGAACGGCCATGCCCCGCAGGTGGATGACCGGCTCCACGACCAGGGCCGCGACCGTGTCCGGACCCTCGGCCTCGATGGCGCGTTCGGCGAGCGCGGCGGCGAGCCGGCCGGACTCCTCGTACGACACCCCGGTGAACGACTCCAGGCAGTCCGGCGGCCAGAAGTGCACGACGCCGGGCAGGCCGGGGCCAAAACGCCCGACGTCCGGGCGGCCGGTGAGCGAGAGCGACCCGAAGGTCGAGCCGTGATAGCCGTGGTAGTGGCTGAGGACCTTCACCTTTCCCGGGTCGCCGTGTGTCCTGTGGTAGAGCCGGGCGATCCGGATCGCCGCCTCGATGGCCTCCGAACCGCCGTTGACCAGCTTGGCGGTGGTGATCTCCGCCGGAGCCAGGTCGACCAGGCGCCCGGCGAGCTCCAGGGCCGGCCGGTTGGTGCCGTGCAGCGGCGGATTGAACGGCAGGGTCCGCACCTGCTCGCTGACGGCCTGTGCGATGGGCTCGCAGTCGTAACCGAAGCACGTCACGAAGACGCCTGACATGCCGTCGAGGAATTCCCGCCCCCCGGCGTCCCGTAGCCGCACGCCCTTCGCGGACTCGAACAGCAGGGAGGAATCGGAGTGCGGGACCTCGAAGCAGTAGGCCGAGAGGTCCGCCGGCCATCGGCCGGCGACGGGACGGTCAGGGGAAACGGGCACGTGGGCTCCAAGAGTTGAGGGTCGGTACGGCGCCGCCTGGGTCGCTGACGTAGGACGGCGACGGGGTCGTGGGACAGGTCCGGCGGGCGGGCGCCGGAGAAGCGGCGCCCGCGTCCGGTTCAGTGGTCACCGGTCGGTCAGCAGCGCGTGCACGGCCAGTCGGCGGGACGGGCTCAGCACGTCGAGGTACCGCAGCCACAGCGGGTCGAGCAGGTTCCGGTCGAGAACGTCCTTGGCGATGTCGACGACGACGGGCAGGGAGTGGGCCATCAGCAGCGGCATCAGACGCCGCTCCTCGCTCGGCGTGAGCAGCCCCGCCTGCCGCGCCCGCGTCCGGAAGTCGGTCACAGCCCGACGCCGCTCGGCCGTGTCGCTCACGCGTCCCGCGCAGTCCGCGAGCCACGCCAGGTCCAGCAGGCGGTCGGCGACCTGCAGATTGTCGAAGTCCAGAACGGCGACCACTTCCGGTGGGCGGCCGTCGGGCTCGTCCAGCACGAAGTGGTGGGCGTGCAGGTCGCCGTGGACCACGCCCTCACGCGAGCCGGGCGCGGAGGGCCCGAACACGGGGTCACGCAGCAGACCGCCCGCCTCGACCGCCGGCCGCAGCGCGTCGACCACCGCGCGGCCCCAGGAGTCCCCGCGTGCCTCGGCCAGCGGGAGGAGCCGCCGCTGGGCGTCCGCCAGCGCGGTCGGCCAGTGCTCCTCCTCGACCAGCGCCGGCGGCCTCATCGGGCGTAACGCCTCGACCGTGGCGGCGGGCAGCCGGTCCAGGGCGGCCCGCAGCAGCAGTCCGCCGCGCACCGCCGCCCGCGCCCACCGCCGGTCCGCCAGGTCGCCGACCCGGCCGCGGTAGCGGGGCGTCAGCTCGCAGATCCGCCCCTCATGACGGACCGGCAGCCCTCCGCTCAACGCGGGAACCGGCGTGGCGACCGGCACACCGACCTCCCGGCAGTGCGCCAGCACGTCCGCCTTGACGCAGTGGAAGGCGTCCTCCCGGTCGGCCTCGTCGGTGACGCCGACCTTCAGCACGTACTCCCGCCGGTCGCGGGCCACCAGCCACAGGCCGGCCGTGTGGGTGAGCGGTGCGTCACCTCCGGCGGTCAACGGCCGGATCGACGCCCCCGCCCAGGAGGTTCCCCAGCGCGCGACGAGCGCCTGCCGCACCCACGGCTCGCCGTCGGCGACCGCCGCCGTGAGCGGGCCCGTCTCCTCGGCCCGACCGCCTTGTTCCCACATGTGTCGCCACGCCTCCCGTAGTCCGGTCCCTCCATGGCACCGCGACGACGTGGTCGCACACCATGGCCGCAGGGGCCGGAACAAGGGCGGCGCCCGCTGCCCGAGCGGACCGGGGGAGCGGTCCGACCGCTCGCCCCTGCCGCCCGTTCGGGCAGCGCGCCCGGGTCACCTTTCGGGCGCGGTCGCGTCCTCCCGGAGGAAGAGCAGCACGGAGACGATGAGGACCCACACCCCCACCGCGACGAAGCCGAAGAACCCGACGGGCGTCATCAGCACGATCGCGATCACGATGCTGACGTAGCCCAGCCAGCGCGGCAGCCCGCCGTGCCGGAGGATCACCACCGCCGCGGCGGCCATCGCCAGGAACTGCCCGAGCACCGCGGGCATGAACAGGTACATGTCCAAGGTCGCGAGTGTGTGCGTGACCTCCGGCGGTACGTCCCCGGCGGTCTCGGCGGCGGCGATCTCGACGCCGCCGAAGAGCGCGAAGCTGAGGCCGAACAGCACAAAGCCGGCGAAGCAGATCGTGCTCACCCGACCGGGCGGCCTCTCGGCCTGCCACAGCGCCGTCCGCAGGCTGCCGCCGAACCAGACGAAGAACGCGCCGGCCAGCGTGAGCATGACGGCGCCGGCGATGTGCTTGTTGTTGTCCCAGAACTCGACGATCTCGGACGACGACTTGTCGCGGACGTCCGGCGGCTCGCCGACCACGATGAACATGACCACTGTGAGGGCCACCGCGACAACACCGGTGAGTGGCGCGAGGCGGGCCACTGAAAGCGAGGGCATTTTTCGGCTCCCGGGAGCTAGGTCGGCCTCCCCCTGGCACCGGGACCGGCATGACCGGGCCCGGACACCGCCAGAGTGCGCCGCGGGCCTCGCTACAGCGACTCCACCCCCGATATGCAACCGCCGAACGGGTGAATGTGAGGAGGTGGGTGCAGGCAAGCCGTTGCCGGCCGTTCCGGCAACACCACGGCGTGCCGGCGAACGTGCCTGCGGCGACGCCGCCGCGCCGCTGGAGCAACAGCCCGGCATCTCCCGCAACGGGCCACGCAACACGTGCGGCCGTCGGCATGCTGGGCTGCGGACCGGCACGGTGCCGGTCCCGATCTCCCGGGAGGCGCTCGCCGTGAACGGCCCGCTGATGACGCTGCGCACCGCTGTCATCCTCACCCTCGGCAGCATCACCGCCGCGACCACCGCCATACTCACCCTCCTCGCCGGAGGCAGCGGCGCCCAGGCCGTGCTGGCCGCGGGTGTGGCCTTCGGCGGCGCGGTACCGGCCCTTCACCGGCTGATCGCCGCCGAGTCCCCGGAGGCGGACCGTGGCTGAGCTGCGCCCGCTGGCGGACGACCTGCCACCCGAGAGTCAGGCCCTCGCCACCGCCCTGCGGAACCTGTTCGACGGCCTCGGCATCTCCGTCCGCCGCTACGCCGCCCGCCGCCGCCGTGATCCCGGTGCGCTCTCCCGCTACCTCAACGGCAACCGAGTCCCTCCCTGGGAAGTTGTCATGGATCTCCTCACCGACCTCGCCGAACACAGTGGTCGCCCGGTCACCCCGGAGCTCATCGAGCACCTGCGGGGACTGCACAACAGCGCGGTGGGCGCCGGCGGATCGCCCCGGCACGCCGCGGAACTCCTCGCCCAGCAGCTCGCCGACGCCGACCGCACCTCACGGCGCTCCACCGCCCGAGGCGACGTACTCGAGGAAGCGCTGCTGGACCGCAGCCACCGGATCGCTGATCTGGAGGTACGCCTCAGCCAGTTGGAAGGGGAGTGGGCCGCCGAACGCGTGCGCGCCGACCGCCTCGAAGCCGAGTGGGGCGACGCCCGGAGACTGCGCCGGGAACGCGACCGACTCACCGCGGAGGTCGCCCAGCTCACCGCCGACCTCGCCGACGCCCAGCAATGCCGTGAGGAGGCGGAGGCCCGCTGCGCGCTCCTGGAACGCCAACTGGAGATCGTCGAGCGGAACGCGGCGAACCCGAGCTCCTCCTTGGCCGCGCCGCCCGCCGGCCTCCGGAAGGCCCTGCCCAGGATCCTCATCGTGGACGACCAGCAGCCGAACATCCTCGCGCTGACCGCGGTGCTTGCCAACCTCGACCAGGAACTGGTGGTCGCCTCCTCCGGCCGGGCAGCCCTCAAAGCCCTCCTGGACCACGACGACTTCGCCGTCATCCTGCTGGACGTCCAGATGCCGGAGATGGACGGCTACGAGACCGCCGCCCACATCAAGCGCCGACGCCGCACCCGCGACATCCCGATCATCTTCCTCACCGCGATGAGCGCCAACGCGGAACACAGCGCGCGCGGTTACGCGGCCGGCGCCGTCGACTACATCGGCAAGCCGTTCGACCCCTGGGCCCTGCGGGCGAAGGTCGCGGTCTTCACCGACCTCTTCCTCGAGCGGCGGCACAACCGCCGGTCCGAGACCGACCGTGCCCACCAGGCGGGGTGACAGCGCTCACCGGGCGGAGGCCGTGGGACGGTTTCAGCGGGTGCGGCCGCGGGGTTTGAGCGGGGTCGCCGGGAGGTCCGGGGCGGGCAGGCGGGTACCGGCATAGCCGTGGACCTCGCCGAAGCGGTGGCCGGCCTGCCAGTCGGCGCGAGCGTGGGCGATGTCGTCGGTGGACCGGCCGACGAAGTTCCACCACATGACGATCTTCTCCTCGAAGGGCTCGCCGCCGAGCAGCATCAGGGAGCTGTCGGCGTCGGCGCGCAGCGGGAGTTCGCCGCGGCCGCAGCCGAGGTAGAGCATCGAGCCGGCCTCGACCGGCACGCCGTCCACGACCGGCGCGCCGCTCATGCCGAGCGCCGCGTACTCGAAGTCGCGTTCCAGTGGCAGCCGGGCGGAGGTGCCGCCAGGCAGCGTCACGTCGGCGCCGACCAGCGGGGAGTAGGTGGTGCCGGGGGAGCGGGCGCCGTCCAGCTCGCCGAGTATCACCGTGGCGCGCAGCCCGCCGCCGGTGACCAGCGGCAGCTCGTGGTGGTGCTCGAAGGCCGGGTCGGTGTGCCGGTGGGCGTCGGGGAGCGCCACCCACAGCTGGGCGCCGTGCAGATAGCGGTCGTGGTCGCGGGGCGACTCCTCGGAGTGCGCGATCGCCCGGCCCGCGGTCATCAGCCCCAGCTCGTAGGGGCGGACGGTCTGGAGGCTGCCGAGGCTGTCGCGGTGCAGCACCTGGCCCTGGTGGAGCCAGCTGACCGTCTGCAGCCCGGTGTGCGGATGCGGCGGCACCTGCATACCCGGCTCGTCGGCGATGTCGTCGGGACCGTAGTGGTCGATGAAGCACCAGGCGCCGACCATGCGGCGGCCGAGGTTCGGCAGCAGCCGGCGCACCTCGGTGGACTCGCCCAGCGGGACCGGCCGACCCCGCAGCAGCTCGTGCACGGGGGCGGCGGCGACCTCGGCGCGGCCGCCGCAGACCCGCGCGTCGGGACGAAGATCAAGATCGCTCATGGGCGCACGCTACCGCCGTGGACGGCGGACGGACCCGGCCACGCGGCACCGGACCTGCTCGTCGTATGTTCGCACAAAACGCCCACGGGGCGTCTGGTGGTTTGTCCCGGGGTGTGTGGGGGGCGTGCCGTGGGAGAATGAAGTACGTGCGTTTTGCCCCGGGTGAGCCACCCGTGGGCGTCCTCCGATCGACTGGGATGTACAGCACGTGCGATTTCTCAACGACCAGCGGCCCCCCTACGACCTGACGTACGACGACGTCTTCATGGTGCCGTCCCGCTCCTCGGTCGGTTCCCGCCAGTCCGTGGACCTCTCCACTCCGGACGGCACGGGAACCACCATCCCCCTCGTCGTGGCCAACATGACCGCCATCGCCGGCCGCCGCATGGCCGAGACGGTCGCCCGGCGCGGCGGTCTGGTCGTGATCCCGCAGGACATCCCGCTGCCGGTGGTCGCCGACGTCGTGTCCTGGGTCAAGCAGCGCCACCTGGTGCTGGACACCCCGATCGTGCTCGCCCCCGGCGGCACGGTCGCCGACGCGCTGTCCCTGCTGCCCAAGCGCGCCCACGGCGCCGGTGTGGTCGTCGAGGACGGCCGACCGGTCGGCGTGGTCACCGAGAGCGACCTGACCGGCGTGGACCGCTTCACCCAGCTGCGCGAGGTGATGTCCACCGAACTCCTGCTGCTGGACGCCGACATCGACCCGCGCGAGGCGTTCAACCGGCTGGACGCCGCGCACCGCAAGCTCGCCCCGGCCGTCGACGCCGACGGGAAGCTCGCCGGCATCCTCACCCGCAAGGGCGCCCTGCGCGCCACCCTCTACACCCCGGCCACCGACAACGAGGGACGGCTGCGCGTCGCCGCGGCCGTCGGCATCAACGGTGACGTGGCGGGGCGCGCCAAGGCGCTGCTGGAGGCCGGGGTCGACACGCTGGTCGTGGACACCGCGCACGGCCACCAGGAAGGCATGATCGACGCCCTGAAGGCGGTCCGCTCGCTCGACCCGCAGGTCCCGGTCGTCGCCGGCAACGTCGTCGCCGCCGAGGGCGTGCGCGACCTGATCCAGGCGGGCGCCGACATCGTCAAGGTCGGTGTCGGCCCGGGCGCGATGTGCACCACCCGCATGATGACCGGCGTGGGCCGCCCGCAGTTCTCCGCCGTGCTGGAGTGCGCCGCCGAGGCCCGCCGCCACGGCAAGCACGTCTGGGCCGACGGCGGCGTCCGACACCCGCGGGACGTGGCGATGGCGCTGGCCGCCGGTGCGTCGAACGTGATGGTCGGCTCCTGGTTCGCGGGCACCCACGAGTCGCCCGGCGACCTCCAGCAGTCCGCCGACGGCCGGCTGTACAAGGAGTCCTTCGGCATGGCCTCCGCCCGCGCGGTGCGCAACCGCACCTCCGAGGAGTCCGCCTACGACCGGGCCCGCAAGGCGCTGTTCGAGGAAGGCATCTCCACCTCCCGGATGTTCCTCGACCCGACCCGTCCGGGCGTCGAGGACCTGATCGACTCGATCATCGCCGGCGTGCGCTCCTCCTGCACCTACGCCGGAGCGGGCTCCCTGGAGGAGTTCGCGGAGAAGTCCGTCGTCGGCGTGCAGAGCGCCGCCGGCTACGCCGAGGGCAAGCCGCTGCACGCCAGCTGGAGCTGACGGCCCGGAACCCGGCGACGAGGTAGGCGGAACGGCCCGTGGTCACCGATGCGGTGGCCACGGGCCGTTTGCCGTCTGCGGAGGCGAATATCGCGATCCGAACACCCGACGTACGCGATCTTGCGTCCTCGGCGATTTCACGCAACACATCGACGCGGTTGCGCAAGGTATGCGCATTTCGCGTCCGAGCCGCGGGCTCATAGAGTCTGGCGCTGTACGAGATGGCGGTGACCGCCTGCTCGGCGGTCATCCCCCACCGGACGTCCGGCACCTTCGGCGTGCCCGGACGCGGCCGCCGCGCGCACCCGCCGTTCCCCTGAAGAACAGCAAGGAGCCCCCGTGCCGCAGTCCACCGTGACAGCCGCGCCACCCCGCCCTCCGGCCCCCACGCCCTTGCAGCGGCTCATGCGCCGCAAACCGGTGGAGCAGCTCGTCGCCGAGGCGGGCCGGGGCAGCGACGGCAACCAGCTCCGCCGCACGCTGACCATGTGGCAGCTCACCATGATCAGCATCGGTGCCACGCTGGGCACCGGCATCTTCGTGGTGCTCGGCGAGGCCGTCCCCAAGGCCGGCCCCGCGGTCACGATCTCCTTTGTCATAGCCGGTCTGACGGCGCTGTTCTCCGCGCTGTCCTACGCCGAGCTGGCCGGTACGATCCCCGCCTCCGGCTCGTCGTACTCCTACGCATACGCCACGCTCGGCGAGCTGGTCGCCTGGGTGTGCGGTCTGTGCCTGATGCTGGAGTACGGCGTCTCGGTGGCGGCGGTGGCCGTCGGCTGGGGCGAGTACCTGAACGAACTGCTCGACGGCACGATCGGCGTCACCATCCCGGCCGTGCTGTCCGCGCCGCCGGGTGAGGGCGGGCTGTTCAACCTGCCGGCGCTGCTGGTCGTGCTGCTGGCGATGGCCTTCCTGCTCGGCGGCGCCCGGGAGTCCGCCCGGGTCAACACGATCATGGTCGTCGTCAAGGTCGCCTCGCTGCTGCTGTTCTGCGCGGTGGCGTTCACCGGCGTGAAGGCCGGGAACTACGACCCCTTCCTGCCGCTCGGCCTGGCCGGCGTCAGCGCCGCCGGCGCCTCGCTGTTCTTCTCCTACATCGGCTTCGACGCCGCCTCCACGGCCGGCGAGGAGGCCAAGAACCCGCAGCGCGACCTGCCGCGCGCGATCATGCTCTCGCTGCTGATCGTCACGGTGCTCTACGTCGCCGTCGCCGCCGTCGCGGTGGGCGCCACGCCGTGGCAGGACTTCGAGGGCTCCGAGGCCGCGCTGGCCGGTGTGCTGCGCGACGTGACCGGGCACGGCTTCTGGGCGGTGATCCTGGCCGCCGGCGCGGTGATCGCGATCGCCAGCGTGGTGCTCGCGGTGCTCTACGGCCAGACCCGCATCCTTTTTGCGATGTCCCGCGACGGCCTGGTGCCCAAGGTGTTCTCCAAGGTGAACCCGCGCACCGGCACCCCGCGCGCCAACACCGTGCTGGTCGCCGCCTTCTGCGGCACCCTCGCCGCCGCCGTGCCGCTCGGTCAGCTCGCGGACGCCACCTCCATCGGCACGCTCTTCGCCTTCGCCCTCGTGAACGTCGCAGTGATCGTGCTGCGCCGCACCCGGCCCGACATGCCGCGCGGCTTCCGAGTGCCGCTGGCGCCGCTCGTCCCGGCCATCGGCCTGGCGATGTGCCTGTGGATGATGACCAGCCTGCCCGTGATCACCTGGATCGTCTTCGGTGGCTGGATGGCCGCCGGGCTCGTGTTCTACTTCCTCTACGGGCAGCGTCGCTCCCGGCTGGCCGACGCCGACGCCGGCGCCAGCACACCGCACGACCCAGAGAAGTGAACGACCCGCAGTGCGACTGAACGAACTCGACGAGCGCATCGTCCAGGCCCTGGCCGAGGACGCCAGGAGGTCCTACGCCGACATCGGCGCCCAGGTCGGGCTCTCCGCCCCGGCCGTCAAGCGCCGCGTCGACCGGCTCCGTGCCGAGGGCGCGATCACCGGCTTCACCGTGCGGGTGGACCCGGCCGCGCTCGGCTGGGAGACCGAGGGCTACGTCGAGATGTTCTGCCGCCACAACACCTCGCCTCGGGATATCCGGCACGCGCTGTCGCGGTATCCCGAGGTGGCGTCCGCGTCGACCGTCACCGGCGACGCGGACGCCCTCGTCCAGATCTTCGCCTCCGACATGCGGCACTTCGAGCGGGTGCTGGAGCGGATCGCGGGCGAGCCGTTCGTGGAGCGCACCAAGTCCGTCCTGGTGCTCTCCCCCCTGCTGCGCCGCTACACGGCGACCACGCCGGACACCCCCGCGTAGTACCGCCCGGCTACTGCTGCCAGGGATCCCACGGCACGACCTCGAACCCGCCGGACTCGACCCGCTCGAAGGGGGCCGACGCCGCGCAGGGCGGCAGGTCCTTCGTGGCCGCCGGGCTGCCCGTCATCGCCCAGCTGTAGCCCAGACGGGTCCCGTCGTCGGTGACGGAGAAGCCCACCCGCTTGCCCTTGGCGCCCTTGAGGTCGCTTCGGGTGATCACACCGGAGGCGGTGGTCACCCCACCGCCGGAGATCATGCAGTCCAGTCTGCCCACGGCGTACGCGCCCTCGTCGCCGGCATAGTGGCTGAACCGGAACGTGCCACGGGTGTCCATGCCGCCGCCCCTGCCGTCGAAGGTGAAGTGGATGACGTGCCCTTCGGGGCGGTGCAGCTTGGCGGTGCCGCGCAGTCGGGGCTCGGGGTCGCTCGCCGCCTCGACCCGGTCGGTCGTCCGGCGTTCGGCGGTGTCGCCGGCCAGCGCCGGCGCGACCAGTGTCGCCGACAGCGCGAGCGTGCCCAGCGCGATACCGACCGCACGACGGGGCTGTGGTAGGACGGACATACGGGTTCCCTCCGTTTCGCCTTGCCGGGCGACCGGTCGGACGCCCGCGAACAGACTCGCTCCGTCCCCGTGCGCCCGGCATCGGCCGCCAGGTTGGTCGGTCGTCCTACCGCCGCGGTACTCCAGCAAGACCGTGGAAGGACGCGGCCGCCCCACGCGTGTGCAACAAATCGCCGATCGGGCGGCCTCAGACGCAACAGATCGCACCTGGATGCGCAAGAAGCGCGTCTTGTCGCCCCACTCGCCCCGGCCGTACCTTCGATATGTCCCCCGAACGTGCGAATTCCCAGGTCGGAAGGTGTCATGACGCAGCTGCGCATCGCGCTGTCCCAAGGCCCCAGCGGCGCGCCCCTGCCACGGGCCGAGGCGCTGGCGGCACTGGAGAGCGCCGCCGCGCGCGCCGCCGAGGCCGGCGCGCGGCTGCTGGTGACGCCGGAGCTGTCCCTGACGGGCTACGCCCTGGGCCCGGCCACCGCCGAACTGGCCGAGGAGGCCGAAGGCCCCGCCGCCGAGGCCGTCGGCGAGATCGCCGCGCGCCACGACCTCGCGATCGTCTACGGCTACCCGGAGCGCGACGGCGAGGCGGTGTACAACTCCGCCCGGCTGATCGACCCGGCCGGCAAGCCGCTCGCGAACTACCGCAAGACCCACCTCTTCGGCACCTTCGAGAACACCGCCTTCACCCCCGGCGACGAGCCGGTCGTCCAGGCGGAACTCGACGGCGTCCGGCTGGGCCTGCTGGTCTGCTACGACGTGGAGTTCCCCGAGACCGTCCGCGCCCACGCGCTGGCCGGCACCGAGCTGCTGCTGGTGCCGACCGCGTTGATGCGCCCCTACGAGTTCGTACCGCGGACGCTCATCCCCACCCGCGCCTGGGAGAGCCAGCTCTACGTCGCCTACGCCAACCGGCAGGGCGCCGAGGACGACCTCACCTTCGCCGGACTGAGCTGCCTCGCCGCCCCGGACGGCACCGTCCGCGCCCGGGCGGGCACAGGTGAGGACCTGGTCCTCGCCGACGTGGACACCGGCCTGCTGGCCGCGTCCCGCGCCGAGAACACCTACCTCACCGACCTCCGCACCGACCTGTTCCACCCCGTGCACCGCCAAGGAGTACCGCGCCGATGACCGCGAACGTGCCCGCCGCCGTCCATGACGAGCACGCCGAGAGCCCCTCTCCGCAGCCGCCCATCACGATGTTCGGCCCGGACTTCCCCTTCCCCTACGACGACTTCCTCGGCCACCCGGCCGGCATCGGTTCCGTCCCGGCGACCGAGCACGGCACCGAGGTCGCCGTCATCGGCGGCGGTCTGTCCGGCATCATCACCGCCTACGAGCTGATGAAGATGGGCCTCAAGCCCGTCGTCTACGAGGCCGACAAGATCGGCGGCCGGCTGCGCACCTCCGACTTCGAGGGCTGCGGCGCCGACGGCGAGGGACTGAACGCGGAGATGGGAGCCATGCGCTTCCCGCCGTCCTCCACCGCCTTCCAGCACTACGTCGACCTCGTGGGGCTGGAGACCAAGCCGTTCCCCAACCCGCTGTCGCCCGACACGCCCTCCACGGTCGTCGACCTCAAGGGCGAGAGCCACTACGCCCGCACCCTGGACGACCTGCCCGAGGTCTACCACCAGGTGATGGAGGCGTGGAACGCCTGCCTGGAGGAGGGCGCCGACTTCTCCGACATGCAGCGCGCCATCCGCGAGCGCGACGTCGCCCGCATCCGCGAACTGTGGGCGCCGCTGGTGGAGAAGCTGGACAACCAGACCTTCTACGGCTTCCTCTGCGACTCCAAGGCGTTCTCCTCCTTCCGCCACCGGGAGATCTTCGGCCAGGTCGGCTTCGGCACCGGCGGCTGGGACACCGACTTCCCCAACTCCATCCTGGAGATCCTGCGCGTCGTCTACACCGGCGCGGACGACGACCACCGCGGCATCGTCGGCGGCAGCCAGCAGCTCCCCGAGCGGTTGTGGGAGCGGGAACCGGCCAAGATCGTCCACTGGCCGCTGGGCACCTCGCTGCGCTCGCTGCACGACGGCGGGCACCGCCCGGCCGTGACCCGCCTCAGCCGCACCGCAGGCAACCGCATCACGGTCACCGACGCCGACGGCGACATCCGCACCTACAAGGCCGCGGTGTTCACCGCGCAGTCCTGGATGCTGCTGTCGAAGATCGAGTGCGACGACGCGCTGCTCCCGATCGACCACTGGACCGCCGTCGAGCGCACCCACTACATGGAGTCCTCGAAGCTGTTCGTCCCCGTCGACCGGCCGTTCTGGCTGGACACCGACGAGGAGACCGGGCGTGACGTGATGAGCATGACGCTCACCGACCGCATGACCCGCGGCACCTACCTGCTGGACAACGGCCCCGACAAGCCCGCCGTGATCTGCCTGTCGTACACCTGGTGCGACGACAGCCTCAAGTGGCTGCCGCTTGACGCCAACGAGCGCATGGAGGTCATGCTCAAGTCGCTCGGCGAGATCTACCCCAAGGTCGACATCCGCAGCCACATCATCGGCAACCCGCTCACCGTGTCCTGGGAGAACGAGCCCTACTTCATGGGCGCGTTCAAGGCCAACCTGCCGGGCCACTACCGCTACCAGCGGCGCCTGTTCACGCACTTCATGCAGGACCGGCTGCCCGCCGACAAGCGCGGCCTGTACCTGGCAGGCGACGACATCTCCTGGACCGCCGGCTGGGCCGAGGGCGCCGTGCAGACCGCGCTCAACGCGGTCTGGGGCGTGATGCACCAGTTCGGCGGCACCACCGACCCGAGCAACCCGGGCCCCGGCGACCGCTACGACGAGCTCGCGCCCGTCGAGCTGCCGGAGGACTGACCGGAGACCGGTCGAAGGACTGACCGGAGGACTGGGCCCGTCTTTCAGCCTCCGCCGTGCCGCCGCCCCTCGCCCTTTTCCGGGCGGGGGGCGGCGGCCGTCGGCGGGCGCAGCGGCGTGAGCAGGAGCCGGGCCGCCGACTGCGCCTCGGCGCCGAGCCTGGCCGTGAACTCACCCGGAAGCGCCGGCGCCTCGCCCAGCCGCCACAGCATCCGGAACGCCGACCACGCGGCCTCCCGCGCCCTGGCCGCGCTGCGACCCCCCACCAGGTACGCCAACGGGTCGGCGACGCTGGAGAGTTCGGCCCTCACCCGCTCGCCGACCGCCTCCTCCAGGCCTTCCAACAGGCCGGCCAGGCCGTCCAGATCGGCCTCCAGGGCCTCCGGGCCCACGCCGCGCGCCGTCGCGGCCTCCAGCAGCGCCAGGGGAAGATCGTGTGCCAGATGCGCGCTCACCCCGGCGAGCGCGAACTGGGACGGCCGCACCCCCGGGTGGTGCCGCAGCCGGAACAGCGGCCGCCAGCACGCCGGCGGGCGCAGCCCGGCCTGCGCCGCCGCCAGGGCCCCCAGATAGCGGTCGGCCAGCCGCACCGCCAGATCGTCGGTGCCCGGCGGCCGGTCGGGCTCCGGCCCGCCACCGAAGCCGGTGGCCGCCGAGAGATACAGCCGGTGGAACACCGCCACACCGTCGACGGGTGCCGCCCGCACCGGCCCGGCCGTCCGCAGCCGCGCCGTCAGCCGGGACGGCCAGGGCGAAGGGTGGGTCGACGCCTCGGTGCTGACGGGGACCTGCGGCGGCACCTGCGGGCGAAGAACCGTGCGCTGCGCTGACTCCATGCCAAGCAGCGTCCCAGCGCCCGCCCGGGCGTGGGGGTCCGGCGGGGCCAGCACCCCCCGTACGGGTGAGTGCCGCCGGTTGTGCGCTCCGCCGAACGAGCAGCCGTACGAGCCGCCGCCC
>NZ_VJYK02000209.1 GCF_007097205.2 Streptomyces alkaliterrae | reverse complement strand
GCTTCGGGTGGTGGTGACGGGCGCCAGCGGCAACGTCGGCACCAGCGTGTTGAACGCGCTGCTGGCCGGCTCCCGACCGGTCTCGGTGGTCGGTGTGGCGCGGCGGCTGCCCGATCCGCCTCCGGCGGGCACCGGCTGGGTGAGCGTCGACATCGGGCGGCAGGACGCGGCACGGGAGCTGACCGGGGTGCTGGAGGGGGCGGACGCGGTGGTCCATCTGGCGTGGCTGCTCCAGCCCAGCCACGATCCGGCGGTCACCTGGCGCACCAACGTCCTGGGCACCGACCGGGTGCTGCGGGCCGCCGCCGCGGCCGAGGTGCCGGCCGTGGTGTACGCGTCGTCCGTGGCGGCCTACTCGCCGCGTCCCGCCGACCGGGACCGGTTCTGGGTGGACGAGTCCTGGCCGACGCACGGCTGGCCGACCGCCGCTTACAGCAGGGAGAAGGCCTACGTCGAGCGGCTGCTGGACGTCTTCGAGCGGGACCATCCCGGCGTCAGGGTGGTGCGGATGCGGCCGACCTTCATCTTCAAGCGGGGGTCGGCGATGGCTCAGCGGCGCCAGTTCGCCGGTCCGCTGCTGCCGAACCGGCTGGTGCGGCCGTCGCTGGTGCCGGTGGTGCCGGACGTGCCGGGCCTGCGGTTCCAGGCCGTGCACTCCGACGACGTGGGGCGCGCGTACGCGAGCGCCGTCACCGGGGAGGCGCGTGGCGCGTTCAACCTGGCGGCCGACACGCTGCTGGACGGCCGCGAGCTGGGGCGGCTGCTGGGCGCCCGGCCCGTTCCGGTGCCGAGGCTGCCGGTGCGCCAGGCGCTCGCCGCGGCCTGGCGGTTGCGTCTGGTACCGGCCTCGCCGACGTTGTTCGACGCGCTGATGCGGCTACCGCTGCTGGAGACCGGGCGGGCCCGGAGGGAACTGGGCTGGGAGCCGGCGCTCAGCGGCCCCCAGGCGGTGGCGGAGCTGCTGCGGGGGATGAGGGAGGGCGCCGGGATGGACACACCCCCACTCGCCGCGCACCTTCGCGGCGGCCGGTTGCGGGAGCTGGTCACAGGCGTCGGCGGACGCCCGTGACCGGCTTGATCCGCCGCCCGCAGTGCACCCGGTCGGCGGACAGGGAGGGACGAATGGGATGTTCCGGCTCGGGTACCCGTCCCTCGCCCGTGACCGACCACCCACCCCGAGGAGGCCCGACATGCCCGCCGGAAGCTCACGCAAGAGGGAACGCCAATACGAGCACATCAAGGAGAGCGCCGAGCAGCGCGGCGAGAGCAAGAAGCGCGCCAAGGAGATCGCGGCCCGCACGGTGAACAAGGAACGCGCCCAGTCCGGCGAGAGCCGTACGGCCAGCAAGACCTCCACCAGGGACATGTCGGCCTCGCGCCGTGGCGGCCAGCGTTCGCACTCCGGGTCGGAGGGCCCCACCCGCGACCAGCTCTACGCCGAGGCGCAGCGCAAGAACGTGAAGGGCCGCAGCAACATGAACAAGGACGAGCTCCGGCGCGCGGTGGGCAAGTGACGTCCCGACACGACTACGCGGCCCGGCGCGCGGCGCTCAGCCCGAGGACTCCCCCGCCGGCTCCGAGGCCGGGCTCGGGGCGCCGGCCCGGCGCTTGGGGAGCCGGGTGCTGAGGGCCTGCGCCAGGCGCCGGTCCATGCTGCCGTGCTCGGCCCAGCCGGTGACCTCCTCGGCGAGGAGCCGCAGCTTGGTGTTGGTGTCCTGGGAGGTGTCCCGCAGGACCCGGAACGCCTCCTCGCAGTCACATCCGCCCAGCGCCATGACAACGCCGACGGCCTGATCGATCACCGCGTGCGACTCGACGGCCTGTTCCAGCTGGGCCACCCGTTCGACCAGCACGGCCTCGTCCGTCGCGGTGTCCGGTCGGTCGGCGCTCTGCATGCCCACTCCTCCCAGTCCGTCGTCCTCGCGCCGCGCACGGCGCGACCGTTCAGCCACCGTAGCGCGAACGGCGCGCGCCGGTGGTGCGGTAGGGCGCACGGGAGTGGTCGGCGCACCCGACCGGCCGGACTCAGCCGGGCGCGAGCGCCTTGCGCACCGCCGCGCCGCGCAGCTTCTCCAGCGTCTCGGCCTGTCGGTCGGCCCGCTCCAGCAGCTCCCTCAGCCGCTCGGGCCAGCGGCCCTCGCGGGCCTCCGGAAGCTCCGCGACCGCCCGCCACAGGGCCGCTTTGCCCTGGACGCCCAGCACCATCATCTCCAGTTCCAGGACCGCCCTCACCTCGGTGTTTCCCAGCAGCCTGCCGTTCGGCTTGAACCTGCCCAGCGTCTCCCCCAGCCGACCGGCGACGATCATGAACCGGCGGACGGGCACGTCGAGTTCGCGCATCAGGCGCAGCAGGGTGGCGCGGTCCTCGTCGATCTCCTCGGCCAGCTGCGCCAGCTCCTCGGCGACCTGCTCGTCCTCGGCCTGCCGCTCGAGCCGCTCCATCAGTCGGACGCCGGCGGTGGCGCCCACCAGGTGGTCGTTGAGGTAGACGGTCAGCGACGTGGCGCGGGGCTCCCGGCGCTCCCCCTCGTCCCGGGACTCCGGGCGGTGGTCGGTGTGGTGCGTCATCGTTTCTCCTGTTCACCGCGGGGCCGGCGGTCGACGTCCACGGGCCGCGCGTCGTTCGCGGCAGGGCCGGTCGGCGGCTGCCCGGCCAGGGGGTGGCCGGCGGCCAGACGCAGCTCCCGCAGCCGCTCGCCGGCCCGCTCCCGCAGTTCCTCCAGCGGCTCCGCGAGGCGCCACCGGGGCACGTCGAGGACCAGGACGGTGAGTGCACGGGGGCGCGGGTCGAGAGCCCGCCGCCGGCCGGGCGGCGCCGCCCCGATCCGGCCACCGGCTGCGGGCGGATCGAAGTCGGCGGCGGCCTGCGGGGAGGCGAGGCGGACGGCGGGACGCACCCGGGGGCGTTGGACCTCGGAGTCGGTCACCGGATTCTCCTCCTTCCCGGCGGGCCGCCCGAACGGCCCGGGCCGAGCGATGTCCTTGACGGAGCACCGGGTGCCCGGTGGTCACCGGGTCCAATCCGCGACGGCGCCGACCCCGGACCCCCTCCTTCTCGCCACACCCCACCCGGGTATCTGCCGACCCGTTTCACCCGGCATCGAGGCCCGAACGCCCGGAAGAAGGTGACGCGAGCGGCGGAATTTGCCATGGTGGAAGAGGAAGCCGGGGTTCCGGTTCCCGCGTCCGCCGCGCGGCGGAACGGGACCCGTGCCACTCACCTGGGGACTCCGGCGGGTGCTTCGGACAGCAGGCACGCGAAAGACGAGCCACGGAAACGCGGCCGGCACGCCGCGGGCCGTGGCGGACCACACGTTCGCGCACTGGGAGTGAGCTGACTCCATGAGCACCATCGACGCCCGCCGTGCTGCGCGCAGCCGGCGGCCTCGACACGACCACCACGACGCCCCCGACACCACGGCCGCCCTGCGAGAGCTGGCCGCCCTGCCGGAGGGGCCCGAACGCGACGCGCTGCGCCAGGAAGTGGTCAGCGCGTGGCTGCCCATGGCCGGACGCCTCGCCCGCAAGTACCGCAACCGCGGCGAGGAGACCGAGGATCTGGAGCAGGTCGCCGCGCTCGGTCTGACGAAGGCCGTGGAGCGCTTCGACCCGACCCTCGGCAAGGCGTTCGAGAGCTACGCCGTGCCGATGATCCTCGGCGAGATCAAGAAGCACTTCCGGGACTGCACCTGGGACGTGCACGTGCCCAGGCGGGTCCAGGAGCTGCGCAACCGGGTGCGGCGCTCGGTGCGGGAGCTGGCCGCGACCACCGGCCGCGCGCCGACGATCGCACAGCTCGCCGAGCACACGGGCCTGAGCCAGGAGGACGCCCAGCTCGGCCTGGACGCGCTGGAGAGCTACAGTTCGCTGTCCCTGGACGCCGAACTGCCCGGCGCCGAGAGCGGGTACAGCCTGCTGGACACGCTGGGCTCGGCCGAGCCCGCCTACCAGCGGATCATCAGCCGGGAGTCGGTCAAGCCGTGTCTGCGGCGCCTGCCCGAGCGGGAGAAACGCATCCTTTACCTGCGGTTCTACTGCGACATGACGCAGAGCCGGATCGCCGACCAGCTCAACATCTCGCAGATGCACGTCTCCCGAGTACTGCGCCGCACGTGCGAGCGGGTCCGGCGAGAGGTGGAGGACGAGGCCGGGGAGGTGTCACGGCCGGCGGCCCACGCCTGAGCGCCCACGCGAAAGGGAAGTCCAAGAGGACAGGACGGCACGACGTAGGGCCGGTGGGGCCGTCGCGACGCGCGGCGGCCCCACCGGTTTGCCCGCGTCCCCGACCGGCAACCCGACGGGCATGGCAGACACATCCGGTTCCCCCACCCCGTCCGTCACCGCCGTCGGCTACTTCCTGGCCAGCGAGGACCACGGGCCCGCGGAGCTCGTCGAGCAGGCCAGGATGGCCGAGCAGGCGGGCTTCACCTCGCTGTGGATCTCCGACCACTACCACCCGTGGAACTCCGCCCAGGGCCACTCCCCGTTTGTCTGGTCGGTGCTCGGCGCGCTCGCCGAGGCCACCTCCCTCCCCGTGCAGACGGCCGTGACCTGCCCGACCGTCCGCGTGCACCCGGCGGTGGTGGCGCAGGCCGCCGCGACCTCCGCCGTGCTGCTCGGCGAGGGCCGATTCCGGCTCGGCGTGGGCACGGGCGAGGCGCTCAACGAGCACGTGCTGGGCGACCGTTGGCCGCCGGCGCCGGTCCGGTTGGAGATGCTTGAGGAGGCCGTGCGCCTCATCCGCACGCTGTGCACCGGCCAGGAGACCACTCACCACGGCCGCCACTACACCGTGGAGAACGCCCGGCTGTACGACGTGCCCGACGGCGGCGTGCCGATCGACGTCGCCGGCTTCGGCCCCTCCGCGGTCGAACTCGCCGGACGGATCGGCGACGGCTTCATCACCACCGAGCCCGACTCGGACGCCGTCGCGCGGTTCCGCCGCGCCGGTGGCGGTCAGAACCCGGTCCGCGGCGGGGCGAAGGTCAGCTACGACACCGACCGTGACCGGGCCGCGAAGGCGGTGCTCGACCGTTGGCCCAACATGTTCCTGCCAGGCGAGCTGGCCCAGGTCCTGCCCACCCCCGCCCACTTCGAGCAGGCGAGCCGGCTTGTCACCGAACAGCACGTGACCGACTCCGGGATCCCGTTGGGCGACGACCCCGACGAGCACGTGCGGGCCCTGCTCGCCTACCGCGACGCCGGTTTCAACGCCGTCCACGTCAGCCAGATCGGCCCTGACCTCCAGGGCTTCTTCGACTTCTACCGAAGCAAGGTCCTGCCGCGGCTCACCGCCTGACGCCGCGGCCGGGCGCGGGTTTGATCACCGGGAAGCGGGAAACCCGGCCGACGACAGGATGACCTGCCGTCGGGGATCCCCCACCCACGACCCTTGGGCGGAGCCATGAACGCCAAGCACAACGCCGACCCCATCCCGCGCAGCCCGCTGGGAGCCGCAGCCGTCGGGGTGGGAGTCGTCTTCCTGCTCATCGGGCTGCTGGGCTTCGTGCCCGGCATCACGACCAACCTCGGGGACCTGGAGTTCGCGGGCCACGAGTCGAACGCCAAGCTGCTCGGCGTCTTCCAGGTGTCGGTCCTGCACAACCTGGTGCACGTGCTGTTCGGTCTGGCCGGACTGCTCATGGCCCGGACGGCCTTCCTCGCCCGCACCTACCTGCTCGTCGGCGGTCTTGTCTACCTGGCGCTGTGGGTGTACGGGCTGGTCGTCGACAAGGACCACGGCGCGAACTTCGTCCCCGTCAACACCGCCGACGACTGGCTGCACTTCGCGCTCGGCATCGGCATGGTGGGTCTGGGCCTGATCCTCGGCCGCGGCCGACCACGCGGGTAGGAACGGCCTTACGGTCCGGCAGGACGGAAGCGCTCCGCGGGCTCCGACGGGCGGTCGGGGCCCGCGCCCGTGCCGTCACCTGGGTGCTCTATCGTCGGGTCGCGTCGGCGACGGGCCGGCGGGAGCCACGAAGCTGCCGGACTGGGCGCAGCCGCGTACGGGGAGTGACGGATGAGCAAGGGCACGGGCACCGGCGGGCCGGTCGAGCTGGAACGCCGGCTGGGGCTCGGCGACGCGGTGGTCATCGGGCTCGGGGCGATGATCGGCGCCGGCGTCTTCGCCTCCCTCGCCCCGGCGGCCAGGGCCGCCGGTTCGGGACTGCTGCTCGGGCTCGCGCTCGCCGCTGTCGTCGCCTACTGCAACGCGACCTCCTCGGCGCGGCTGGCCGCCCGCTACCCCGCGTCCGGCGGCACCTACGTCTACGGCAGGGAACGGCTCGGCGAGTTCTGGGGCTATCTGGCCGGATGGTCGTTCATCGTCGGCAAGACGGCCTCCTGCGCGGCCATGGCCCTCACCGTGGGGCTCTACGTGTGGCCCGAGCACGCGTCCGCCGCGGCGGTGGCGGCCGTGGTCACGCTCACCGTCGTGAACTACCTGGGGGTACACAAGTCGGCGCTGCTGACCCGACTGATCGTCGCCGTGGTGCTGGGTGTGCTGGCGGCCGTGGTCGTCGCCTCGCTCACCTCGGACGCCGCCGACGTCGGCCGGCTGGACATCGCCGACGACATCACCTTCGGCGGGGTGCTGCAGGCGGCCGGCCTGCTGTTCTTCGCCTTCGCCGGCTACGCGCGGATCGCCACCCTGGGCGAGGAGGTACGCGACCCCGCCCGGACGATCCCGCGCGCGGTGCCGATCGCGCTCGGCGTGACGCTCGTGGTCTACGCGGCGGTGGCCGTCGCGGTGCTGTCCGTGCTCGGCGGTGAGCGGCTGGCCGAGGCGACGGCACCGCTCGCCGAGGCCGTACGCGCCGCCGGCATGCCGGGACTTGAACCTGTCGTACGGGTCGGCGCCGCGCTGGCCGCGCTCGGCGCGCTGCTGGCACTGATCCTCGGGGTCTCCCGGACGACGCTGGCGATGGCCAGGGACCGCCATCTGCCGCACGCGCTCTCCGCCGTCCACCCGCGCTTCCGGGTGCCGCACCGGGCGGAGCTGGTCGTCGGCGCGGTGGTCGCCACCCTCGCCGCGACGGCCGACCTGCGAGCGGCGATCGGCTTCTCCTCCTTCGGCGTGCTGCTGTACTACGCCGTCGCCAACGCCGCCGCCTGGACCCTCTCCCCCGCCGAGGGCCGTCCCGCGCGGATCGTGCCGATCGTGGGGCTGGTCGGCTGTCTGACCCTCGCGTTCTTCCTGCCGGCCGCCTCGGTGGTCGGCGGCCTGGCCGTGGTCGCGCTCGGCGCGGCGGCCTACGGCCTGCGGCGGCTGCTCGGCCGCCGCCGCTCCGCCGACGACTCCTGAGCCAGGCGCGGTCCCGCGCGAAACCGCGTCGGCACATCACGGGTCTGGCGCCGACGGGGCCGCTGACCCCAGAGTGGCTGCACGTGCAAACCACATGGGCTCCACGCATGAGCGGGCTCCGTACGGGCTCGACGGGTGGTTGCACCGCCACCGTGGAGGCGGAGGCTGTTCGGCGCGTCCGGGCGAGTACATCGTGTGTGTCGGGCGCAGCGCCGGCGACCTGCGGTTGAGCGCTCCGCTACGCATCGTCCGCGACACGCTCGCGTCCGCCCCGCGGGTCCTGCCGGCCTCCACTCGCTGACAGGCGGGCAGCTGACCGGCGGGCGGAGGCACCCCGCGCACACGCCGGTGGCGTTCCCGACCGGGTCCTGCCTGACAGGGCCGGTCGGGAGCCGCCGGTGGCGTGGCGGGCTCAGCCGAGGCGCTGCAGGAGGGTGAGGCAGGCCTCCTCGCAGCTGCGGCAGGCTTCGGCGCAGATCCGGCAGTGCTCGTGCTCCTCGGCGTGCCGGGCGCACTCGTCCGCGCAGGCCTTGCAGACCGTTGCGCACGCCTGGAGGACGGCGCGGGTGATGTTGGCGTCGTAGCCGGTGTGGCGGGAGAGGACCGCCGCGGTGGCGGTGCAGACGTCGGCGCAGTCGAGGTCGGTGCGGATGCACTTGGTCAGCTCGCCCACCATGCCCTCCGACAGGCAGGCGTCGGCGCAGGCGGTACACGCCTGGGCGCAGGCGACGCATTCCTCGATGCACTTCGCCATGGCCTCCGCGTCGACCCCGCCGAGGTCCGCGGGGTAGGTGTTCAGCATGTCCTTGACCGAGCTGGTCATGGGCTCGTCGCCTCCCTGCGCGTGCCTCGGCGGGCGGTGGGTCCGCCCGGGTCGGCCGTGCACGCGTCCGCCTGCCGTGTACACCGTCGAGAGGGGCGCAAACCCGCCGATGCGTAGCCTTCGCCCGGCTGCCGGGTACCGGGCGCCCGCCGCGCGCGCTAGCGGATGCCGAGCGCGTGGAGGGCGTGGCGTTGGGCGGCGGATGGCCGTAGGGGGAAAAGGACGTAGCACACGCCGCCCGTGCCGCTCCTGACCTGCCCGTTCTCGTTGTAGCGCTTGGTGCGCAGCCAGATGTTCTCCCACGCCCGTCTGGGGTAGGTGCGGCGGACGTCGGCGTTGTTCCGGCCGGCCGGGTCGGCGGCGATCACGTCGCCCTCGTCGGTGAAGCCGACGAGGGTCATCAGATGGCCGGCTGTGCCGTACCCGGCGCCGTCGAGCTCCTTCGCCAGGAAGGACTGGGAGGTGATGAGCGGGACGCCGGCCGCGACCAGCAGTTCGGCCTGCTCCAGGGAGGCCAGCCGGGTCACCACCCCCTGCATGTCCCGGTAGCTGGCGGCGTAGGCGGTGTTGAAGGGCCAGTTGCCGCATCCGCCGTACTGGTAGTCGTAGGTCCGGCGGGCGGCGTGGCAGACCTGCGGGTCGTCGTACTCCGGCCGCACCCACGCCAGTTCCTCCGGGGTGGGCCGGCGCCCCCAGTACTCGGTGATCATCTGCGTGGAGGTGGGGCTGCACCAGGCCTCGCCGCCGTTGTCGTACTCGGGGTAGCGGCCGATGTGCACGTTCTGCGAGTAGTGCGGTACCCGCGCCTCCACGCCGCTCGCCGGTCCGGGCGGGGCGGGCGGCACTTCGAAGCGGTCCGGCACGGCGGACGCCGTCGCGGCCAGTCGCCACAGCACCGGGACGGCGTCGCAGCCGGGCGCCCGCAACAGCACGGCGCGGAGTTGGACCGAGCCGATGCGCGCCCGACCCGCGCTGTCGTCGAGTGTGACGGTGTCCGTCCAGACGCTGGTGACGCCGTCCTTCTGGCCGTCGACGGAGGTGCGCCGCGGCACGTCGGGGCCGTCCCCCGACGCCCACACGCCCAGCACGTACCAGGGACTGCGGCCGCCGGTCGTGTAGCCGACGCGCACCTCGACGCGCAGCCAGGTGCCGGGCGGGGTGTGCGCGTTCCACGACGGCAGCACCTCGGTCGCCGGCTGCGGCAGTACGCGTACGGGCCCGGTCCACCTGGCGTACTCCCAGACTGTGGTGGTCGTGCCGCCGTGCGGGTCCTGGTAGTCGACGGTGCCCTGGGGCGTGCGCAGGCGGACACCGGCGCGGCGGCCGGGGGTCGGGGCGACGCCCTCGTGGAGGCCGGCACGCCAGTCGCGGCGGCTGGTCCAGCTGTGGCGGGAGATGGTGTCGGGTTCGGTCGGCGTCCCGGGCACGCCGGTTGTTCTTCCCCGGACGGGCACGGCCAGCGCCGGAGAGGCGGCCAGGGCCAGTCCCGCGGCGGCGGTGACGGCGGTGACGAGGACGGTGCGGCGGGAGGCGGGAGTGCTGCTGCTCATACGTTCCCCCAGTCGGTTGCTGGTCGGGTACGCGTGGCGTGGGTGCGCACGGGTCGAGGCGCACGAGGTCGCCGCGCGGCGGTGGTCGGGACGGGCACGCGGCTTCCACTATCGCGGTGCGGGGGCCCGTGGACCAGTGACCGGGCCCGGCGGGTCCGCCACCGTCACCGGTCGGACCTGTGGCGGGCGGGGCGTGGCCTGTCTCTTATACACAGC
>NZ_VJYK02000208.1 GCF_007097205.2 Streptomyces alkaliterrae | reverse complement strand
TTCTTGGGGAGGCGGCCCGCTTCGCGGAGGGCGCGGCGCAGCAGGTAGTCGATCTGCGCGTTGGTGCTGCGCAGCTCGTCCGCCGCCCAGCGCGCGAGCGCCTCGTGGACGGCGGGGTCGAGCCGCAGCAGCACCTGCTTGCGTGCCGGGCGGGAGGGCCGCTCGGTCACTGGTAGATCGAGCCCGCGTTGACGACCGGGTGTGGGGCGCGGTCGCCGCAGAGGACGACCAGCAGGTTGGAGACCATGGCGGCCTTCCGCTCCTCGTCCAGGTCGACGAAGTCTCCTTCGCTGATGCGGGATACGGCCTCCTCGACCATGCCGCAGGCTCCTTCGACGATGAGTTTGCGGGCGGCGATGATGGCGCCGGCCTGCTGGCGCTGGAGCATCGCGGAGGCGATCTCGGGGGCGTAGGCAAGGTGGGTGAAGCGGGACTCGATGACTGTGACTCCTGCCGCCGCGACGCGGGCCTCGACCTCGGCGGAGAGCCGGTCGGTGATGCTCACCGCGTTGTCACGCAGGCTGAGCGTGTCGCCGTCGGCCTCGTAGGGGTAGTGGGTGGCGATGTGGCGCAGGGCGGTCTCGGTCTGGGTGGTGACGAACTCCTCGTAGTCGTCGACGGCGAAGACGGCCTGGGCGGTGTCCTCGACCTGCCAGACGACCACGGCGGCGATCTCGATGGGGCTGCCGTTGGCGTCGTTGACCTTGAGGGTGGCGGTCTCGTGGTTGCGGACGCGCGTGCTGATCTTGGTGCTGCTGGTCAGCGGGTTGACCCAGCGCAGGCCGTCGGTGCGGAGGGTGCCGACGTAGCGGCCGAAGAGCTGGATGACCCGGGCCTCGCCGGGGGCGACCATCTTGACGCCGTTCCAGGCGAACAGCGAGATGAGGATGGTGAGCGCGCCGAGGACGATCATCGTGACGCCGATCGCCGGTTGGTCGCCGGGGTCGAAGCCGACGACGACGCCGCCGATGATCAGGCCGATTCCGGCGAGCGGGCCGAGTGCGGCGAGGAGGAGCCCGAGGCCGCCGGAGAGGCTGTGCGCGGGTCGTTCGGTGACGGGCGCGGTGGGCATGTCGGGGCCGTCGATCCGCGGCTCCTGGTCGATGGCGGCGGCTCTGCCGGCGGCGCCGGACGGGCCTTCGGCGCTCTCGGTGTTGATGGTCTCGGTCATGCGGGCCCCGTTTCTTTCCCCGTGTCGTGCTAACTAAGTGATAGCACTTTAAGGGACGGCGGCGGGAACGCGCCAGGGGGCTGCGGCTCCGGGAACGGCCGGGTCCCGGTCGGCACCCCCCTGTGGTGCCGACCGGGACCCGGATCGCGCGCGGCTTACCGCGTGACGTCGTGGCGGTTACTCCGTCCGCAGGCCGTCCGGCCGCATCATCCGCCACAGCGAGGGCAGGCTGGCCAGTGTCACGAGGGCGATCATCAGCAGCCCCGCACCGACCAGCGGCACAAACGCGAGCCAGTCCGTGGCGCTCTCGTCCACCATCCGCAGCAGCAGCACACCCAGGCCGATGCCGCCGCCCGTGGCGATCACCAGGCCGAGTACGACCGGGATCGCGGTCTGCCACAGGACCGACATGCCGAGCGTGGAGCGCTTGGTGCCGAACGCCACCAGAACCGACAACTGCCGCTTACGCTCCCGTAGTTGCTCGATCGTCGAGACGATCATGCTGGCGCCGATGAGCAGCAGGATCACGACCGCGCCGATCATCAGCGCGTTGCGGATGCCGTTGAACTCGTCGCTGTTGGTGGTCATGGACAGCTCGTACGTCTGGAAACCCCGGTCGGTGACGGGCGCGAGGTTGCGGACGTGCTCGACGGTGTCCCGGTTGGCGGGGTCGGTGGTCAGCATGGCCTCGAGCCACGTGTGGCGGATCTCCTTCACGTCGATCGCGCCGGGCGTGACGTACAGACCGCGGGACAGCTCGCCCATCGGGTTCGCGATGGCGGACGCGGCCCGCATGTCCTTCGGGACCGTCCACCACAGCGGGGTGGGCTGCTTGGCCTCCGCGTTCTGGTCGGCACGCAGGTCGAAGCGGTCCCCGGGCCTGACCGGGCTCGGGCCTTCCTCCTCCTCCGGGTCGGGGACGAAGAAGACGTCGCCGTCCCGGCATCCGTCGGTCCTGACGAGCAGCCGCAGGGTGTCGCAGTCGGCGATCTTCACCCGGTGGGCGTGGCGCCAGCCGTCGTCGTCCGGCTTGGTCCGCTCGTTGACGAGGTCGGCGACCAGGAAGCCGTTCGCCTCGGTGACACCCTTGACCTCGCGAATCCGCTCGATCCAGTCGAGCGCCTCGGGGGCGTCGATGTCGTAGTGGGAGGCCGCCATGGTGGCCCGGCTCGGATCCTGGCCGGTCTCCTGACGGTCCCGCAACTCGACGGAGGAGTAGAGCATCTGGAGCGCGACCGCGCCGGCGACGGCGACGGTGACACCACTGACCGCGCGGGCGGCGAGGCCGCTGTTCAGCTGCAGCCTGCGGGTGGCGAGCTGCCAGGAGAGCGGGCCGCCGCGCATCCGGCCGACCACGCGTTCCACGGCCCAGGGCAGCAGCAGGGTGACGCCCACCAGGGTGAGCAGCACACCGCCGGCGATGCCCCACTCGTTGACCTGGTCGCCGCCGCGCATGCTCGGGCCGAAGAAGCCGAGGCTGACGGCGCCGACGATCAGGACGACCAGTCGCCACCACAGCCGGCGGCCGCGGTCGGTGCCCTCGCGGGCGACGCCGAGCGGGCTGATCGCGACCTTCCGCATCGCGAGCAGCGTCACCATCACGGCGGACGCGGGCACGAGCAGCAGGATCAGCGCGGCCAGCCAGCCGGTGGGCACCACGTCGGCGGAGTAGACGCTGTAGCCGAAGACCTCGAACCGTTCGACCAGGAGGCGGCCGGCGGTGAAGAAGAGGCCGCCGAAGAGCAGGCCGAAGGTCGCACCGGTGACCGCCTCACCGGCAGCCATGCGGTGGGTCATGGCGCTGTCCGCGCCGACGAGGCGCAGGGCGGCAAGCCGGCGGTCGCGGCCCTCGCTTCCGAAGCGCACTGCCGTCGCGATGAACACCGCGATGGGCAGCAGCAGCACCACGACCATCACGATGACCAGCACCAGCAGGCTCGGCGGCAGCGGGTCGTTGTCGGCGGTGGCGAAGCCGAACAGTTCCGTCCGGGTGCCGTCCTCCTCGGCGGTGAGCGTGTCGGTACCGAGGTAGAAGCGGACGTCGGCGGGGCCGCTGAGCCCGTCGGGGCCGATCGTGCCGATCACCTTCGCGTTGCCGAAGCGTTCGGCGAGCAGCTCGCCGTCGCCACCGTCGAGCATCCGCTTCAGCTTCGGGGAGACGTAGATCTCGCCCTTGCCCGGCACCCGGTTGATGCCGGGCGGGGTGACGGTCTTCTCGGGGTCGCCGTCCGGCTGGAGCAGCATGCCGCCGACGACCTTGCCCCGGTACTCGGTGAACACGTGGCCGACGACGACGGAGGTGTCGGTCGGGCGTGCGTCCTCGGTGTACTGGTACTGCCGCGCCGCGTCCCGCACGTCGCCGGCGTGGATGGCGGAAGGAACGGAGGCGGCGAGCAGCAGGACGGCCACACCGAGTCCGACGCCGGTCCCGGTGAGCAGGGTGCGGGTCCACCCCGGGCGACCGCCGGTGACCGCGAACCTGACTCCCATGAGCAGGTCGCGTATCCAGACCTTGATCATGCCGCGCCCGCCATGCCGGCCAGGTCGCGGGCCTTGCCGTCCCGGACGACGACCTCACGGTCGGAGTAGGCGGCCACCCGCGACTCGTGGGTGACGAGCACGACGGCGGCGCGGGTTTCGCGGGCGGCCTCGGTCAGCAGCTCCATGACCCGTTCGCCGTTGAGGGAGTCCAGGGCGCCGGTGGGCTCGTCGGCGAAGAGGACGCGGGGCGAGGCGACGAGCGCGCGGGCGATCGCCACGCGCTGCCCCTGGCCGCCGGAGACCTGCCCGGGCCGCTTGTGCCGGACGGTGTCCACCTCCAGGCGCTCCATCCACTCGACGGCCTTCGCCTCGGCCGACCTGCGGTCGACGCCGGTCAGCCGCAGCGGCAGTGCGACGTTCTCCACGCAGGTCAGCTCGGGAACGAGCTGGCCGAACTGGAAGACGAAGCCGAAGTCGCCGCGGCGCAGCGCGCTGCGTTCGGCGTCCGACATCGCGGACAGCTCGTGGCCCCGGTAGTGGACGGTGCCCTCGTCCGGGGTGACGATGCCGGCCAGGCAGTGCAGCAGCGTGGACTTGCCGGAGCCGGACGGCCCCATGACGGCGACGATCTCGCCGGGATTGATGCTGAAGTGGGCGCCGTCCAGGGCGGACGTGGAGCCGTAGGTCTTACGAAGCGCGGTCGCGGTGAGCAGGGCGCCCGCGCCCCCCGTGGTACTGCTGGTCATGCGCCAACCTCTCGGGCGAGCTTGTCGAGCCTCGCCGCGGCCAGCTCGAGCCAGCGCAGGTCGGCTTCCAGGTGAAAAAGGGCGTGGTCGCAGATCAGTTGGTCCGCGAGGTCACCCCCGGTTTTGCGGCGGGTGAGTTCGCGCATCATGCGCAGGTGCTCGGCCCGCTGGGTGTCCAGCAGTTCGGCGGCGTCCCGGCCGGTGAGCAGGGCGAGCACGACCTTGGTGTAGAGCGTGCTCTGGAGGTACGGCTCCGGCTTCTCCGGTGTGCCGAGCCAGTTGCCGACGTCGGTGATGCCGGCGTCGGTGATCGCGTAGCGCTTGCGCTCCGGACCGTCGCCCGCCTCTATGCCGTCCACCTCGACGAGGCCGTTCTTCAACAGCCGCGACATGGTCGAGTAGACCTGCCCGTAGTGGAGCGGACGGTCATGACCGAACCGCTCGTCGAACGCGCGCTTGAGGTCGTAGCCGTGTCGCGGCCCGGCCTCCAGGAGACCGAGCAGTGTGTGACTGATGGACATGGCAAGGACTATACACGAGGTTTATACACTCGATGTATAGCCGTGGTGGATACACCCTGAACACGCCGCTGAACTGCGGTTTCACGCAACGCGGTGGGGCGGTGCCGGCCTCGTGGACCGGCACCGCCCCTGCGTGCGGGAGGGCGACTCAGCCGCCGTTCACCCTGGCCGCGATCCGGTCGCCGAGGTCCTTGTCGACGTTCCGCCAGTAGCCGACGGCCCGTGCCAGCACCGGGGCACTCACCCCGTTCGCCAGGTGCCCGGACACGTTGTCGACGAGCCGGGAGCGGGCCGCGTCGTCCAGCACCTCGCGGACCATCGTGCCCGGCTGCCGCCAGTCGTCGTCCTCGCTGCGCAGCGTGTAGGCGTGCCGGACCATCTCACCGGCGGCGAGCCAGCCGGCCGGTTCGCCGAACCGGGCGGTGTCGGCGGCCGGACCGCCGTAGGAGTTCGGGGCGTACACCGCGCCGGTGCGCGCCGGCTCGTACCGCATCGCGCCGTCCTTGCTGTACGAGCCGAGCGGCGAGTGCGGGCGGTTCGGCGGCAGCTGGTTGTAGTTGGGACCGATCCGGTACCGGTGGGTGTCTGGGTAGGAGAAGAGTCGGCCGAGCAGCATCTTGTCCGGCGACGGGCCGATGCCCGGCACCAGGTTGGACGGCTCGAAGGCGGCCTGCTCGATGTGGACGAAGTGGTCCTCGGGGTTGCGGTCCAGCCGCATCCGGCCGACCTCGACCAGCGGGTAGTCGCCGTGCGGCCACACCTTGGTCAGGTCGAAGGGGTTGAACCGGTAGTCCGGCGCGTCGTCGAACGGCATGACCTGCACGTACATCGTCCAGGTCGGCGCCTCGCCGCGGCGGATCGCCTCGTGCAGGTCGCGGCGGTGCGCGTCGGCGTCCTCACCGGCCTGGGCGTCGGCCTCCGCCTGGGTGAGGAAGCCGATGCCCTGGTCGGTCTTGATGTGGTACTTCACCCAGAACTTCTCACCGCCCGCGTTCACCCACATGTAGGTGTGCGAGCCGTAGCCGTTCATGTGGCGCCAGGTACGCGGGATGCCCCGGTCGCCCATCAGCCAGGTGACCATGTGCGCGGACTCCGGGGAGAGCGTCCAGAAGTCCCACTGCATGTCGTGGTCGCGCAGCCCGCTGTCCGGGCGGCGCTTCTGCGAGCGGATGAAGTCCTGGAACTTCTGCGGGTCCCGGACGAAGAACACCGGGGTGTTGTTGCCGACGAGGTCGTAGTTGCCGTGCCGGGTGTAGAACTTCAGCGCGAAGCCGCGCGGGTCGCGCCAGGTGTCCGGGCTGCCGAGTTCCCCGGCCACGGTCGAGAAACGGGCCAGCATCGGCGTGCTGCGGCCGGGCTGGAAGAGGTCGGCCTTGGTGAACTGGCTGACGTCGCCGGTCACCTCGAAAGTCCCGTAGGCGCCGCCGCCCTTGGCGTGCACCACCCGCTCCGGCACCCGTTCCCGGTTGAACTGTGCCATCTTCTCGATGAGGTAGTGGTCCTGGAGCAGGATCGGGCCGTCGGGGCCGACGGTGAGCGAGTGCTCGTCGCTCTCCACGGGGATGCCGGCGGTCGTGGTGGTGTAGTCGGCGGGGCGAGAGCCCTGCGGCGTCTCGGGCATACGGTTCCTCCCCTGTGGGGACGCTGAGCGGGTGGGCGACGACAAGGGACGGCCGGAGGCCGAGGAGGCCGACGCCACTCCTCATCAGAACGCCACCGTGACGCACCGGCAACCGCTGCTAGGCCGGCCACGCCGCTCCTCGGGGGAATTCACGACGGCAACCGGGCACACAACCCGACGGGCCGCCGGTGCGTCCATAAGACTGGCCTTCCGATCATCTAGGGTCGGTGTCGGCTGATGACAGACGGGGAGCGACGTTGATGCTGGACACCAAGGGAGGCAGCTCCCCGGTAGCCCAGCAGCGGCACCTCGTGGGCCGCCCGCTGCCCGACGCCGTCCGTCGCGCGGCCCGCCGCTGCGCGGACGTCGCACTGACCGTCGCCCGGCAGCCCTACTGGGAACGGCCGAACGAGACCTGGCTGGTGCGCCGCTGGCCCGACCTCACGGCCACCGTGACCGCCACCCTCTTCTACTGGCTCTCCCTCACCCCCTCCCTGGTGCCCAGACCGTGGTACCTCCAGGGTCTGGTCGGCGGCATCACCTCGGCCATCGGCTACGCGCTGGGCGCGCTGCTGAGCTGGGTCGTGCCCGCGGTGGTGCGCTGGCGCCCGAGCGAGCCGACCCGCACCCGGGTGCGGGTGCGGGCCTGGCAGGCGTTCTTCCTGCTGGCGCCGCTGCTGACGGTGCTGCTGCTGTCGGAGTCCGCGCACATGCAACGGGAGCTGCGCAAGCTCCAAGGGCTGCCGCCCACGCTGACCTGGCACTCGCTGATGATCACCCTGATCGCGATCGCGCTGTGCTGGCTGCTGCTGGTACTGGCCCGGCTCGTGCGGCTCGGCACCCGGGCGCTGATCCGGGTGCTGCTGCGCTTTGTCCCCAAGCCGCTGGCGGTGTTCGCCGGACTGCTGATCAGCGCGGTGGTGGTGATGTTCGGCGCGAAGAACGTCGTGTTCGAACGCGGCGTGATCGACATGGCGTCCCGTATCGCCGCCAACACCGACCAGAGCACCAAGGACGGCGTCGTCCAGTCCGACTCGCCCTACGTCTCCGGCAGCCCGGAATCACTCGTGGCCTGGGACGACCTCGGCTACCAGGGCCGCAACTTCACCGGCAGCGTGCTCAGCCGCGAGCAGATCAGCTCCTTCACCCGAAAGGAGGCCATGGACCCCGTCCGGGTGTACGTGGGGCGGGCGGCGGGCGGCGGCTACGCCGAGCAGGCCAAGCTCGCGATCGCCGAACTCGACCGCACCGGCGGCTTCGACCGCGCGGTGCTGGCCATCGCCGGCACGACCGGCAGCGGCTGGATCGACGCCCGCACCGCCGAGCCGCTGGAGTACCTGTACAACGGCGACACCGCCGTCGTGGCGATCCAGTACTCCTACCTGCCGAGCTGGGTGTCGTTCCTGGTGGACCGCGAGGAGGCCGGTCGGGCCACCCGCGAACTGGTGACGGCGGTGGAGGAACGGCTGGAGTCGATGCCCGAGGACCGCCGGCCCCGCCTGGTGGTGTTCGGCGAGAGCCTGGGCGCGACCGCCGTGGAGGACGCCTTCGACGGCGTGGGCGACCTGCTGGCCAGGACGGACGGCGCACTGCTGGTCGGGCCGCCCAACTACAGCCCGATCCGCACCGAGGTGACCGAGCGGCGCGATCCCGGCAGCCCGGTGTGGCGGCCCGTCTACGACAACGGGCGCCACGTCCGGTTCGCCCAGTACCCGCAGCGGGACCTCCTGCTGCCGGAGGGCGCGCCGTGGGAGCGGCCGCGGGTGGTCTACCTGCAGAACGCCTCCGACCCGATCGTGTGGTGGTCGCCGGGGCTCGCGGTGCGCTCGCCGGAGTGGCTGCGGCCGCCGACCGGGCCTGACGTCAGCGCGGAGGCCCAGTGGTTCCCGTTTGTGACGTTCTGGCAGCTCACCGTGGACATGGCGATGTCCTACGGGGTCGGCGCGCCGCACGGGCACCGGTACGGCACCAACGCCGTCGAGGGCTGGGCCGCGGTCATCCCCCCGGAGGGCTGGACCGCGGCCGACACCCTGCGGCTGAAGGCGTTCGCGGAGGCGCACGAAGCGCCGTACTGACCGCGGGCGCGCGCGTCCCTCGCGCCCGCGTGGCGTCAGGTCTCGCGCGGTGGTTGCTCCGGCTGCTCGGCCTCGCCCTCCGGACGTGACGGGCCGCCGGGCGGGGCGCTGGGGGCCGGACCGACGGGACGCGCAGGCGGCGGCCCCTCGCCCGGGATGGCGGCCGGCAGCGCCGGGGACAGTTCGGAGACGGTGGAGCCGTGCACCGGATGTCGTGTCGGATGCTGTTGTTCCGCGTACGCACGCAGATAACCGACCACCGTGTTGGCGACCGCCACCAGCGGCACCGCGACGACCGCGCCGGGAATCCCGGCCAGCAGCGTTCCGGCGGTCACCGCGAGCACCACCGCCAGCGGATGGACCTGCACGAGCCGGCCGAGGATGAGCGGCTGGAGCACGTTGCCCTCCAGCTGCTGCACCGCGAGCACCACCGCAAGCACCAGCAGCGCCGTGGTCAGACCGTTGGTCACGAAGGCGACGATCACCGCCAGCGTTCCGGAGAGGAGGGCGCCGACGATCGGGATGAACGCGAAGAGGAAGACGATCACCGCGAGCGGCACCGCCATCGGCACGCCGAGGAAGTAGATACCGATGCCGATGCCGACCGCGTCGATGAACGCCACGATCACCGTGCCGCGCACGTACCCGGTGAGCGTGACCCAGGCGCGCGGCCCGGCACCGGCGACGCCCTCCCGGGCGACCAGCGGCACGAACTTCAGGCACCACTGCCAGATCCGCCGGCCGTCGTAGAGCAGGAAGAGGCAGACGAACGCGGCGAGGACCGCGCCGGTGAAGAAGGTGACGAGGTAGGAGGCGCCCTCGATGCCCGCCGAGGTCAGCTCCTGGCTGTGCTCGCCGATCCAGCTGTTGAGGTTGTCGACGAAGTCGTTGAGCTGCTCGTCGGTGACCTTGAACGGGCTGTCCAGGATCCACACCCGCAGCTCGTCGATACCGCTCTGGACCTGTTTGACCAGGTCCTCCTGGTTCTCGATGACCTGCCAGACGACAAACCAGCCGATCAGTCCCATGATGCCGAAGCCGCCGACGAACACGGTGGTGGTCGCCAGGCCGCGGCCGAAGCCGTAGCGGCGCAGCCGGGAGACGGTCGGCTGGAGCAGCGCGGTGATCAGCAGGCCGGCGGAGAAGGCGATCACCAGCATGCTGATGGCGCTGATGACCTCCATGAGCACCCAGACGACGCCGGCGAGTACCAGCAGCCGCCAGCCCGCTTCGCCTGCCACCCGGAGTCCCCACGGGATCACGGCGGCCGGCGCCGGACCGTCCTTCGGGGCGGGC
>NZ_VJYK02000207.1 GCF_007097205.2 Streptomyces alkaliterrae | reverse complement strand
CCACCAAGCACCCCGTCAACGCCTGACCCACCGCCCCGCGGGGCACCCGAGCGCTCCGGCCACCGCCCGACCGGCGGTGGCCGGAGCGCTCACACGTGCGAGGGATGCCGGGGCGTCCGAAGTCGTGGCCCGGCCGCATTCCCCTCATCCTGGTGACAAGAAACAAGATCCCGACCCCGCGTCGGGCGCCTCCGGTGAGGAAAGGGGCACCCGTGACCTCGCACGAGCCCGGCTCCGCCGACCACCCCTACACGCCGCCCCCGCCGCCGAGAGGCGGGCGCGGCAAGGCCCTCGGCTTCGGCTGCCTCGGCGCCCTGATCGTCCTCGCCTTCCTCGTGGTCGTCGCCCTGGCCGTACGGGACGACGGCGGCGACTCGGAGGAACTGCCCTCACCCACCCCGGCGACCACCGGACCCGCCGACCCCGGCGTCGAGGAACCGGAAGGCCCGGAGGCCCGCGAAGAGGCCGCCGAGTTCCGGGAGTGCGTGGAGGAGAACGGCACCGACCCGGAGAAGATGGCGCTGCAACGCGTCACCGCGGTCACCGGAAGCCGCGACCTCAACCGGGAGAACGCCGCGGCCGAAGTCTTCACCGACCTGCCGGGCGGCAGGGTCGGCCCGAGCATCGGACAGGCCAGGCTGATCGCCGGCGCCTTCGCCTCCTGCTACGAGGCGGACAACGGCACGGTCACGGTCTACAGCGCGGACGGCAACATGCTCGCCACAGGACGGTTCTGAGCCAGCCGGACCTCCGCACCAAGCTCATGCGCGGCGTCAGTACCGGAACCGGGCGTCCTCGCCGCTGATCCGTATGAGGAACTCCTCCATGGGCGCACCGCCGTCGTCCGGAAACAGAACGAGACCCTGTTCATGGATCGCTTCGTCCGCGGCCAAGGCGGCGCCCTCGTCACCCCGCCGCCACGCATCGTGCGAGGCGGCGAACAGCGGGGCGAGTTCTTCCCAGGCCGCTCCCGGCTCAAAGTGACAGCCGGACCAGAACATGTCGACTTCGGTGAGGGTCAACGTCCCTACCAGACGCCCGTTCTTCCTGAGCTGCCACCTCGGCTTTGCCATGCACCCCTCCTGGAAAGTGACTCCCACGTCAGCGACTTGGGATCGGGGTGGCCGACGGTCGCCACTCCCGCCTCAGCAGGCCGAACACCCACGAGTCGGACACCTCGCCGTCCACGACGCAGTCCTCCCGCAGCGTCCCCTCACGCACGAATCCGACCTTCTCCAGCACCCGTGCGGACGCCACGTTGCGCGTGTCGGTCTCGGCCTGGACGCGATTGAGGTCCAGAGTGTCGAACGCCCACCGCAGCATGGCGTGCGCGGCCTCCGTCGCGAAGCCGTGGCCCCACATCGCCTCGTCGAGGCAGTAGCCCAACGACGCGCTGCGGTATTCCGGGTTCCAACTGCTCAGCGCACACCAGCCGACGAACGCCCCGTCAGAAGCACGGTCGACGGCCACGCGGGCCCCGGTGCCCTCGTCCGCGATCCTCCGGCACACCGCGAGGAAGCGATCGGCGCGAGCCCGCTCCTCCCACCGCGGCGAGTCCCAGTAACGCATCACGTGGGCGCTGCTGTGCATCGTGAACAGGGCGTCCGCGTCGGTGTCGGCGAAGGGCCGCAGGCGAAGCCGAGCGGTCTGCAGAGTGGGGGTGGTCAGCGTCATGCGCCCATCCTGCGGCCTCGAGCGGCTGGAAGACATCGGATTTCCTTCTGCGTTCGGCTGCGGAGGCGCCTCACCCGATGGCGTCCGGTGCCGCAGACGGCCGGCCCTCCCGCACCACCGCCGTGCCGGCCACGGACCGGTCCTCGTGCATATTGATCACTTGACCGGGCCGAACGCGCCGTCCTGGCCGCGGCATCGAGGTCAGCTGGTCCAGTCCGCGGCGGGGTCCGCGGGCATGACCTCGAACCAGATCGTCTTCCCGGTGGCGGTACGTGCACAGCCCCAGTCCGCTGCCAGGGACGCGATCAGCAGCAGGCCCCGACCGTTCTCGGCGTAGGGCTCCTGGTCGGGCTGGGCGGGTCGCTCCGGCGCCGCGTCGGTCACCTCCACTCGCAGCAGGGCGCCCGTCCAGCGCACCCGGACCGAGCACGGCTCGGTGGTGTGGAGTACAGCGTTGGCGATGGCCTCACCTGACAGCAGTTCGAGGTCGTGCAGCGTCTCGGCCGTGAGCGGCAGCTCCCAGGCGCTGACCACCGACAGCAGGAGCCGGCGGGCCTCGGGTACGGCTGCCGGGTCCTTCTCGGGGACCGTGAAGTCGTGGAGCAGCGGCTGTGCGCAGTGGACCGGTGTGCTGGCTGTTCGCCGTCGAGGCTCGGACGGCACTGTTGCCACGCTCATCTCGACCATCTCCTGTACCGGTTGTCTCTCCAGCAACGGTGGCAGCCGTTACGCGCGCGCAACAGGGAACGCCCGGGCTCTTAACACAGGTTTAGGATTGGGTGACGGAGGTCACTTTTATGCTCGCCTTGGCTGCCGGACACACCCTGCCCGCTTCCCTGCGCTCTGGCGGGGACCCGATGTCCGGTTCGTGACGAACCGGGAGGCTCTGTGCGCATACTCCTTGTCGAAGACGACAACCGGGTCGCCGACGCCCTGACGGGCTCGCTGCGTCGCAACGGGTACGAGGTGGTGCGCGCGGGCAACGCCGCGGACGCGCTTGCCGCGCCCGCCGTCGACCTGGTCCTGCTCGACCTGGGCCTACCGGACCGGGACGGCATCGAGGTGTGCCGGCAGCTGCGTGCCCGCGGCTCGGTTCCGGTCATCGCGGTGACCGCGCGGGGCGGCGAACCCGACCGGGTGCGGGGACTTCGCAGCGGCGCCGACGACTACGTGGTGAAGCCTTTCAGCGCCGCCGAGCTGCTCGCCCGCATCGAGGCGGTGCTCCGGCGCAGTATGCCCCGGCGCGCCGCCGAGGACCGCCTCGTCACCGTCGACGGACTCGAGATCGACATTCGGCGGCGCACGGTCACCCTGGACGGGCAGCCGGTACCGCTGACCCGCAAGGAGTTCGACGTACTGGCCGTGCTGGTGCGCGCCGAGGGCGGCGCCGTGCCCCGGGACCGCATCATCGTCGAGGTGTGGCACACGACGTACGCCGGCATGTCGCGCACCCTCGACGTGCACATGGCCAACCTGCGCGGGAAGCTGGGACGGGCCGGAAGCGCGGTGCGGACGGTTCGCGGCGTGGGCTATCGCCTCGCGGCCACCGACCGGGCGGCCCCGGACACCGCACCGGAGGCGCCGCGGGTCTCACACTCCGAGCAGTCGACCTCCGCCTCGCCGCCTGCCGCGGCCGATGCCTGAGCCCACCGGCCAGCCATGCGCCGCCGACTCCTCATCATCGTTTTTGCCCTGGTCACGGGTCTTATCCTGGCGCTCAGCGTCCCCCTGGTCCGTGCCACGGCGGAGCACACCATCCAGAGCGCGTTCATCGGGCGCGTCGAAGACGGCGCGTGGTTCGCCGACATGGCCTCCACCGCCCTCGAGTCGGGGCGGACCGACCGTCTTGAGGCCGCCGCCGACCGCTACACCGCCCTGTACGACTCGCAGGTCGCCGTCGTCGACGCGGACAGCGAGATCGTCGTCGCTCCCCGCCCCGTCGACCTGGAGGAGCCGGAGGTCCGGGCGGCACTGCTGCGCGCCCTCGCGGACCGCCCCGCATGGCAGCCGGGCCTGGTCTGGCCGTGGGACGACCGCCCCTTCGTCCTGGCCGAGCCGGTCAAGCGCGACGGCAGGGTACTGGGCGCCGTGGTCGTCATCTCGCCCACCGACCGGGCCCGGTCCGAGGTCGCCGACCACCTGACTCTTGTCGCCGTGGGCAGCCTCGCCGCACTCCTCGCCGCGCTCCTCGCCGTCGCGGCCCCGATGGTCAGGTGGGTCCTCCGCCCTGTCCACGAGCTGGACAGGGCCACACACGAGGTCGCACTCGGACGGCTGAAGACCAGGGTCTCGGAGCGGACCGGCGCCCCGGAACTGCGCCGCCTCGCCAACAGCTTCAACGCGATGGCGGACAGCATGCACGCCTCGCAGGAACAGCAGCGTGCGTTCGTCGCACAGGCCTCCCACCAGCTGCGCAACCCGCTGACCGCACTCCGGCTGCGGGTGGAGAACCTCGAGGAGTACGTGAACGATGACCGCGGCCTGCACGAGCTGCACATCGCCGCGGAGGAGGCCGACAGGTTCGGCGAGATCCTCGACGGGCTGCTGCGGATGGCCAGGGCCGAGGCGTCCGAGGGCGAGCGGGTGCCCGTCGACGTCACAGCCGTGGTCACGCACCGCGTCGACGCCTGGCGGACGGCCTACGAGGCGGAGGGCGTCCCGCTCACGATCCGGCCCCTGGACGGGGTGCGGGCGCTGTGCCTGCCCGACTGCCTCGACCAGGCGCTGGACACCCTGCTCGACAACGCGCTCAAGTTCGGCGACGGCACCCCGGTGAGCGTGTCGGTCACCCGTGCCCCGGCCCGCGCCGGCGTCGGCGGACGTGAGGACGCGGGCGGGGGGCAGGGCGGCGACATGGTGGAGGTGACGGTGCGCGACCGCGGCGCCGGGCTGACGGCTGAGGAGATGGCCCAGGCGGGCGGCCGGTTCTGGCGCAGCACCCGTCACCAGAACGTCCGGGGCACAGGCCTCGGGCTCGCCCTCACGCGCCTTGTGGTCGAAGCGGGCGGCGGCGAGCTGCGCCTGGCCGCGGCGGAGCCGCACGGCCTCGCGGCGACCGTGCGGCTGCCGGCCGTGCCCGCGACCCCGGGCACGACGACCTGAACCGCCGTGCCTGAACCGCCGTGGACGCGTCAGGGCCGGGACTCCCGGTACCAGCGCTCCGCGCCCGGGTGCAGGTCGAGCGGGTAGGTGGCGATCGCCGTACGGCGATCGAGCCGACGGGCCTCCGGGTGGGCGCGGATGAGCTCCCGCTGCCCCTCGAACAGCAGCCGGGTCAGCCAGTACGCCTCAGCGTCCGGCATGTCCGAACGCACCACCAGGAAGTTCGGCACGCTCACCGTGGTCACGGCGCTCCGCGCCCCGTAGACGACGGCGGGCACGGTCGTCTCGGTGTACAGCTCGCCGTAGGAGCGGGCGAGGGCGCCGACCACGTCGCCGAGATCAACCAGGCGGACAGGCGTGGTTCGGCGCAGCTCCGTGATCGCCGCCGTGGGCAGGCCGCCGCTCCAGAAGAACGCGTCGATCCGCCCGTCGGCCAGGGCGGACGCCGAATCGCGCACGTCAAGGCGCTCCGCGGCCACGTCGCTGTCCGGGGAGAGTCCCGCCACGCCCAGTATCCGCTCGGCGATGACCGCGGTCCCCGAGTCCACGGCCCCCAGGGACACCCGCCGCCCGCGAAGATCCGTCACGTTGCGCACCGGGCTGTCGGAAGGGACCACAAGCTGCACGTAGTTGTCGTACAGCGCGGCCAGCGCCACCACGGGCACCGGCCGGCTGAACGGTGCGAGCCCCTCGACGGCGTCCGCGGCGGAATCGGCCAGCGTGAAGGCCACCTCCGCCTCGCCCGCGGCCACCCGGCGCAGATTGTCGACACTGCCGCCCGTGTACAGGACCGGGGCGGTCACGCCGGGCAGCCGCCGCTCGACAAGTTCGGCGTAGCCGGCGCCGTACGCCGCGTAGACGCCACCCCTGTTACCGGTGGCCACGCTGATCTCCCCGGCAGGCCGAGGCGGTTCGTCGCTTCCGGCGCACCCCGTGAGCAGCACCATCGTCAGGGCGACGGCAACGGCGAGTAGGCGTGCCACCGGCATGGAGACCTCCCTGGACACAACAAGCGCCACCGGCTGCGAAGTCCGCTGCGGCGCACGCTCACGCGGCCCACGCGTATCAGCCTAATCCAGGCACCCGCGGGTTCCGTGACTCAGACAGGCCGTCGAGGTGGCCTTCGAAGCGGGGGCCACCGGCTCTGGCGCCCGGGGTCCGCGCAGCTGGGCCACCACCACGAACAGCGCCAGCACCGCCCCGATCGCATCGGCCACCAGGTAGGGGCTGAGCAGCAGGCCGGTGGCCGCGACCGCTGCCAGTCGCTCGAAGGCGGTGGTCCTGCGCAGCCAGAAACCCTCGATGGCCACGGCGAAGGTCATCAGGCCGATGAGGCCGGTCACCACCGCGAGAATGATCTCGGAGACCGGTCCGTTGAGCAGGAGCGGCGAGTAGGCTATCAGCACCGGGATCACGTAGAGCCCCTTGGAGAACTTCCACGCCGCCATGCTCGTCCGTATCGGAGACGAACCGGCGATCCCCGCCGCCGCGAAACCGGACAGCGCCACCGGCGGTGTCACGTTGGAGTCCTGGCTGTACCAGTAGACGATCATGTGCGCGACGATCAGCGGAACACCGAGGTCGAGCAGCGCCGGGCCGGCGAGCACGATCAGCACGATGTACGCGGCTGTCACCGGCAGCCCCATCCCGAGAACCATCGAGGCGACGGCGATCAGCAGCAGGGTCGGCAGCAGGTAGCCGCCGCCCCAGCTCAGCATCATGCTGGAGAACTTCAGCCCCAGACCGGTCAGCCCCACCACTCCGACCACCACTCCCGCGGCCGCGGTGGCCACGGAGACCGACAGCGTGTTGCGAGCTGCCAGGGCGAACACCTCCCCCATGTCCTTGAGGCTCATCCGCGTGCTGGCGCGGAGCATGGCCACCACGGCCAGCGCGGCGGTGGCGTACAGACCCGCGAGCAGCGGTGTGAAGTGCAGGGTGAGCAGGGTGACAAGCAGGATGAGAGGAGGGAGGAAGTGGAAGCCGCCCGCCATCACCTCGCGCATCCGCGGCAGGTCCTCGGCGGGCAGTCTCCTGATCCCGTGCCGCCGGGCCAGAATGTCGACGAACAGGAAGATCACGGCGAAGTACATCAGCGCGGGGATGACCGCGACCTTGACGATCTCGATGTACGGCACGCCGATCAGCTCCGCCATGACAAAGGCGCCGGCACCCATGAGCGGTGGGAGCAGCTGCCCGCCGGTGGAGGCGGCGGCCTCCACACCCCCGGCCTCGTGCGGCCGGTAACCGGCTTTCTTCATCATCGGGATGGTGAAGGAGCCGGTGGTGACCGTGTTCGCGATCGCACTGCCGGACACCGATCCCATGAGCGCGCTGGCCACCACCGCTCCCTTGGCTGGGCCGCCGCGGTACTTGCCGGTCAGCGCGTAGGCGACGTTGATGAAGAAGTTGCCGCCACCGGTCTTCTCCAGCACCGCCCCGAAGAGGATGAACATGAAGACGAAGGTGGCGGCGACTCCCAGGGCGAGCCCGTAGATGCCCTCCTGGAACAAGTAGGTGTGGGAGACGATGCGTTGGACGGTGTAGCCGCGATGTGACAGGAGTCCGGGCAGGAGCGGCCCGAGCCAGGCGTAGCACAGGAAGCAGGCCACCAGCACGGCCATGAATACGCCGATCGCGCGTCGGCAGGCCTCCAGGAGGAGCAGGATCGCCACGGTTCCCATGGCCAGGTCGGCGGTGGAGGGTATGCCCGCGCGGGCCACGATCCCGTCGTAGTCCAGTACCGGATAGAGGCTCACGGTCACCGCGGCGAGCACGAGGAGAGTGTCGACGACGGCCATCGGCAGCCGTCGCGCCCAGCGGCCCTTGCCGGCCGGGCGGGTGACGAAGACCAGCACCAGCACGAACATCAGGTGCAGCACGCGCTGCAGGTAGGAGTTGAGGCTCAGACTGAGGGCGGTGTAGATCTGGAAGCAGCCGAGGGCGAGCGCGATGGCAAGCACGCCGTAGCCCACAGCGGTGGTAGCCCGGCTCTGGCCCCACCGGGCCGCGGCGAGCCGGTGCCACAGCGGCCGGGCATCGGTCGCCTCGACGGGAGGCGCATCGTCGGAAGGGCCCAGGGCGGTGGTCTGTCTCATAACGCTTTGAGGGCACCCGGCCTGCGCGGGCGGGTGTGCCGTGCGAGCTCGCACGGCACACCCGCAAGGGGCGCCCTACCCCTTTCTGAGTCGCGGGTTGGGGTACTGGGGAGACTGTCGGGCGAGGCGAGCGGCCTGGCCGACTCCGGAGTCAGGGCGATCCCGATCCCGGGGCCGACAGCCGGGGCGCCGCCGGCGGGGAGGTGTCGGCACGATGCCCTTTCCCAGGGAGCGTGACCGTTCCGGTCAGGGGCGGAGCCTGTCGGGGATCTTCACTCCCTTCTCCTCCGCGTAGCGGAGGACACCGGGATGCAGCGGAACCGGACTCTTCGTGAGGTTCTCCAGGACGAGGTACTCGGCACCGGCCTCGTAGACCTTGTTGAGCGCGGCCACGTTCTCGTAGAGCGTGCGTGCCAGCTCGTAGCCGCGCTCCTCGGACATGTGAGTCGGGACCGAGACGACATTCCACAGGGCGAGCGTCGGCACGTCCTTCTTGACCGTGCTGTAGACGCCGCCCTTGATCACGTGCTTGTTGTAGAAGGGGTACTTCTTGGAAATCCTGGCCACCTCGTCGTCACACATCGGGACCAGCCGGAGGGCGTCGGTGGCTTCGAGCTCTCGCAGAGACCCGTGACCTTCGCCGACCACCCAGGAGCCGGCGTCGATCTGCCCGTCGCGTAGCGCCGACGCGGTTTCGGCATAGGCGTAGCGCTGGCGTTTGATGTCCTTGTCGGGTGACATTCCCAGTGCGTCGAAGACCAGGTTGGTGGCCAGTTCGTTGCCACTGCCGGGAGCGCCCACGGAGAAGCGCTTTCCCTTGATGTCGCTGAAGCAGTTCAGGTCGCCGCCCCGTGACTGCAGGGACACCGCGTGGTACACGTTCGGATAGAGCACCATGAGGGTTTGCGTCTTGACCGCTTTGCCCGAGAACTCGCCCTTGCCGTGGTAGGCCTGATGGACCACGTCGCTCTGGGCGATGGCCAGGTCGCTCTGGCGCTCCGCGACCAGCCGGAGGTTCTGCACCGAACCCCCGGTGGTCTCGGCACTGGCTTCAACCCCCTTCGTCTTACGGTTGATCACCTCCGCCATCGCCCCGCCCATCGGGTAGTAGATACCCGCGGTGGTGCCGGTGGCGATGGAGATCCTCGACGGGTCGCCGGTTTCGCTCCTGCCCGACTCGGCGGGCTGGCTGCAGGCGGCTGTCAGCAGCGTGATACACAGGCCCAAGGAGAGGCCCACACCACATTTGAGGCGCTGTCGTCCCATGAAGCGCTCCTCGGTGTCGTCGTTTCCGTGACCGACGTCACGGTGAATGGCAGGGACGGTACTTGTTCCCGACGCGAAGAAGAGTGTCCCGGAGCGCTTATTGAGCAATCCTTAAGGTTCGTGCCCGGCTCGGCCGGGTTGTCGATTTCCAGAGAGCGCGCGACCCGAAACCGGGCATATTCCTCCGAGACTTGCCGGGCTCGGACTCGTCGACGGGGTGAGTCAGCGCTTCTGGTCCTGAGCGCCGGGCATGTCGATGGCGTGAGCCGCAGCGAGGTCCGGCTGCTGCGGCTCGGGCTGCACCGGGCGTTGCGGAGGATTCGCCGCCTCATCCTGGAGGGCTCGCAACGACAGCAGGTCGACGTACGCCAGCGACAGCACCTCGCCGTCATCAGCCCCGGAGCGCGCAACCCGTCGCCACCGGCGACTCCTGCAGCACGTGAGAGTGGATGCGGCCGGTGTCGAGGTGGGCGAGCCCTCTCCCGTGCCGTACCTGCGGGCGACGGTGCGGTTCGTGCTGCGCGCTCGTCGGTGTCGGCCGCTCGGGTTGGTGGTCACGGTTGGTGCTGGGGGTGGATGAGGAGCAGGGCGATGTCGTCGTGGCGCGGCGCTGTGCGCTCGGCGTGGTGGATGAGGCTGTCGGCCAGGACGTCCAGGTCTCCGGGGTCCGCCGCGGCAAGCTGGTTGGCGAGGTCGTCGATGGCGTCGTCGATGTCGGTGCCGGGGTGTTCGACGAGTCCGTCGGTGTAGAGGGCTAGGACGGCGCCGGGTGGGAGGGGGATGTCGGCGGTGGAGTAGTC
>NZ_VJYK02000206.1 GCF_007097205.2 Streptomyces alkaliterrae | reverse complement strand
GGGTGGGGGCGCGGGGGCGGATGCTGGAGGTCGACCGTCTCCGACGCGAGGAGGCCGATCATGGCTGCTTCCCACGCGCTCTCGCACGCGTTCCACCGGGTGAACGCGGAGCTGGAGACCCATCTGCCGGCCGGTCACCCGCTCAGCAAGGTGTACCGCTTCGGCGCCGGGTTGATGGGGGTGGTGCTGGCCGCGTTCGGGGTGCTCGGGCTGATCGACCGGGTGGGTTTCTTCAGCACCGGTGACACGACGATCGCCGGGTTGAGCACCAACGGCGCACTGAGCGTGCTGTCCGTCGGTGTGGGCGGGGTGCTGTTCCTCAGCGCGATGCGCGGCGGGAACTTCGCCTCGAACGTGAACGTCATCCTCGGGCTCGCGTTCCTGTTGAGCGGTTTTGTGAACCTGGCGCTGCTGGAGACCGACTGGAACTTCCTCAACTTCCGCATCCAGAACGTCGTCTTCAGCTTTGTCGTCGGCCTGCTGCTGACGCTCTTCGGGATGTACGGACGGGTGGCCGGGCGGCTGCCGCACGACAATCCGTACTGGCAGGCCCGGCACCCGGGTGAGGCGGACAGGGCGGCCCGGCGGCGGTCCCTCAGGCAGCGGCGTGTCGAAGAGCTTCCGCCAAAATCCGCTCTCCCGCGCCGACGCCCCGGTCGGCCACAGCAGTGACGTGCGGGGCCTGCCAGCCGGTCTCGGCCAGTTCGCCGTGGCCCGGCCGCCAGGCGTGGTCCGCGGCGAGCAGCAGGTCGGCGTCGAGCAGGGAGTCGCCGGCGGCGAGGGTGGTGCGGGCGCCGGTGCGGCGGGCGACCTCGGCCATGGCGGCGCTCTTGGTGAGCGGCCGGGGAACGGCGTAGATCTTGCGGCCCTGGAGGCTGACGGTCCAGCCGCGCGGCTCGGCCCACTCGGTGAGTTCCTTCACCCAGGTGGGAGGGAGCTGTGCGCGGTCCACGACGAGGTAGGCGAACAGCTCCTCGGCGACGCGTTCCTTCAGCAGCCATGCGGGGTCGGCGGTGGCGCGCAGGTGGGCGCGGACCTCGGCGAGGGGTGCGCACTCGTCGGTGAGGCGGGTGCGGACGGCGGCGTGCCAGTCCTCGTCGGTCCGGCCGTCGACGAGGAGGTGGCCGCCGTTGGCGCAGATCGCGTAGGCGGGGGTGGGGATCGGGAGACGGACACGCTGGTACTGCTCGCGGGTGCGGGTGGTCGTGGGGACGAGGACGGTGGCGTCGGCGGCGCGGCGCAGCAGTTCGGCGGCGGTCTCGGTCAGGTAGGAGAGCGGTTTGGCCTGGTAGACCTCGACGCAGAGCAGCCGGGGGGCCATGTTGTCGGGGCCGGTGAGGCCGAGGGCCGCGGCCGAGTAGATGAGGGTGCGGTCGAGATCGCTCGCGAACAGGACCGGCCCGGTCGCGGGGGTGGCGCGACCGGCGGGCCCGCTGGCGGGGGTGGTGGTCGCGGAGGTCATCCGGCTGCCTTTCCGTCGGCGCCGGTGGCGCCGCGTGTGTAGCGGGGGTGGATGAGGCCGACGCAGCTGTAGGGCAGGTCGTCGACCTCCTCGACGGGCACGCCGCGCTGCTCGGCGAGCAGTCGTACGTGGTCGAGGTCGCTGCCTGCGCCCCGGGCGGCGAGCACCCGCCACGGGACGCGGCGCAGCAGGACGCGGGTGGTCTCGCCGACCCCGGGCTTGACGAGGTTGACGTCGTGGATGCCGTACTGCTCGCTGATGCGCTCGACGGCGCGCCAGCCCTCCCAGGTGGGGGTGCGGTCGGCGTTCGCCAGGGCGCGGGCGTCGGCGGCGGCTCGCTCAACTACGCCAACACCCTCTACGTCCCGCCCGAGCCGTTCTTCCGGGACCGTCAGTGGGGCCACATCACCGACTGGCAGGAGGAGCTGCGCCCCTACTACGACCAGGCGCGACGCATGCTCGGCGTCCGGCTCAACCCGACCGTCACCCCCGCCGACGTCCATCTGAAGGCCGCCGCCGAGAAGATGGGCGTCGGGGACACCTTCCACCTCGCGCCCGTCGGCGTCTTCTTCGGCGACGGAGACGACGCCGACGGGAAGACGAAGGCCGCCCCCGGCGAGCCCGCGCCGGACCCGTACTTCGGCGGCGCCGGCCCGGAACGGCACGCGTGCCGGGAGTGCGGCGAGTGCATGACCGGCTGCCGCTGGGGCGCCAAGAACACCCTCAACGAGAACTACCTGTACCTCGCCGAACGCGCCGGGGTCGAGGTCCGCCCCATGACCACCGTCACCGCCGTCACCGAACGCCCCGAGAACGAGGGCGGCGGCTACACCGTCAGCACGGTGCCCACCGACCGCCGCCGCCGCGCCCGCGCCCGCGTCCTCACCGCCGACCGCGTCGTGCTCGCCGCCGGTACCTACGGCACCCAGACCCTGCTGCACCGGATGCGCGACGAAGGCCGGCTGCCGCACCTGTCCCGGCGGCTCGGCATGCTCACCAGAACCAACTCCGAAGCCCTCGTCGGCGCCCAGACCATCCCCCGCCGCTACCGCGCGAAGTACGGAAAGGACGCCGTCCTCGACTTCAGCCGAGGCGTCGCCATCACCTCCTCCGTCCACCCGGACGAGAACACCCACATCGAACCCGTCCGCTACGGCCGGGGCTCCAACGCGATGTCGCTGCTCACCACACTCCAGGTCCGCCATGACTCACGGCTGCCGCGCGCCCTGGCACACGTCCTCACCTGCGTCCGCCACCCCGTGCTGTTCGCGCGCTCGCTGTCCGCCCGGAAGTGGTCCGAGCGGATCATCATCGGCCTGGTGATGCAGTCCCTGGACAACTCGCTGACCACCTACCGCAAGGACAAGGGACTCGGCAAGGGCCTGCTCACCGCCCGCCAGGGCCACGGAGCCCCCAACCCCCTGCACATCCCCGCCGGCTCCCGAGCCGCCCGCCACCTCGCCGAGGAGATCAACGGCTTCGCCGGAACGAACGTCGGCGAACTCATGGGCACCCCGCTCACCGCGCACTTCCTCGGCGGCTGCCCCATCGGAGACGACCCCGACCACGGCGTCCTCGACCCCTACCACCGGCTGTACGGACACCCCGGCATCTCGGTCGTCGACGGCGCCGCCGTCACCGCCAACCTCGGCGTCAACCCCTCACTCACCATCACCGCCCAGGCCGAACGCGCCATGTCACTGTGGCCCAACAAGGGCGAGCCGGACCCGCGCCCCGCCCAGGGCCGGCCCTACCAGCGGATCACACCCGTCGAGCCGCGCACCCCGGCGGTCCCGGAGTCGGCCTTCGCGGCCCTCCGCCTGCCGGTGCTCCCGGTGCCCTCGGTGCCGCCCGCGCCCCCGAAGGGCTCCGCGACGGCCGACTGAGGGCCGGCCTCCCAGCGGCCGCCGTCCCGTTCGACGACGAAGGGCCCGGACCTCCTGCGAGGTCCGGGCCCTTCTCGACTCAGCGGCGGTGCCGCCGGGTCAGAGCCTCAGCGTCGAGCCGGTAGTCACCGACTCAGGCGGCGGCGGTGGTGCTGTCGTCGCTGCCCTTGCGGCGGCGGACGACGAACATGGCACCGGCGCCCAGCGCCACGGCGGTGGCACCGGCGAGCGCGAACATCGGCAGCTTGGAGTCAGAACCGGTGTCGGCCAGCTTGCCGGTCACCGGCAGCTTCTCCAGGCCACCCTGCGGCGCGGGCTTCTTGCCCGGCTTCTTCTCACCCTTGGCGTCGTCGATCTTGCCCGGCTTGGCGCCCGCGGCCAGGATGTCGAACTCGTAGTAGTTGAAGTCCGACATCTGGCAGTTGCCGTCACCGACGACGTGGATGCCGAAGGTCATCACAACGCCGAGGCTGGCCGGGGCCTTCGCGTCGACCTTGACCCGCATCTGGGCCTCGGCGTACTCGCCCGGCTTCAGCTCGGTGGTGGTGCCGAAGTAGCCCAGCTCGTCGTTGATGGTCGACCAGGCGTTCTTGTTCGGGTCGAACCACTGGTGGGTGAGGACCGGGTCGATCTCCTCGTACTCCTTCTTGTCGACGGCGAACGCGTCCGCGAAGGCGGCGACGTTCTTCATCGACTGCTTGGAGTTGTTGGTGACGCGGTAGGTGAAGTTCTTCCAGCCCGAACCGGCGACGATCTTGTTCGGCAGGCCCCGCACGTCGGTGTCGATGAGCGCCTCGTCCTCATCGATGTCCTCGCAGTCGGCGAGCCCGTCATCCGGGCCCTCCTCCTCGTCTTCGTCCTCGTCCTCGTCCTCGGTCGGGGTGGGCTTGGGCTTCTCGTCCTCGTCCTCGTCCTCGGTCGGGGTGGGCTTCGGCTCCTCGTCCTCGTCCTCGGACTCGGTCGGGGTGGGCTTCGGCTCCTCGCCCTCCGGGGCGGACTCCGTCGGAGCCGGCACCGGGTCCGGGTCCCCGGCCTCGTCGTCCTCGCCCGGCGCGTCCGTGGACTCGGCGGTCGGGGCGGTGGTCGGCTGCTCGTCGGCGTACGCGGCGGGCGCGGCCAGCAGGGCGGCGGGGGCGATGACGGCCGTTGCGGCGGCGGCCGCGACTGCGCGACGGATCCTCATGTGTGCGACCTCGTGACTTCTCTCGGGAAAGCGTGGTCAGTGCCTTCGCGGCCAGTCGGCGCACGGGACGAAGGCAGGGTGAAACGTGTGTGGCCGGCGCGGCGCGTGACGCGCGGTGCGACCTGGCGGACCGAACATTAATCCCGAAGTAAAAGCCCTGTCAGCGCTGTTGAACGGGTGCGGGAAGGGCGGGCGTCGACAACCAGGGGACAAATAGCCCTCTGTCGGGGCAGTTGCCCATGTGGTGGGAGTTTTCTGTGTGTTGAACATCACGCCGCGGTCGGGAGTGCGCCGCGCGGTGGAGGCGCGGCTTCCGCCTGCGTGTGCATGGTTGGGCGTGCGGGAGGCGCCGGACGTGCGAAGGGCCCCGGGACGCCGTGGGCGGGGGAGTACGCGTCCCGGGACCCTCCGGAGATCGGTCGCGGCGTCAGGGCGGCGCCGCGACCGACCGGGCGGCGCCGGGGGGTGCGCCGCGGGAGTGAGGTCCGGTCGGCGGCCTCGTCGACCGCCGGGGTACTGATGGTGGGCCCGGTCGCCAGGTCTGCGCAACCGTTTCTGCCGATTACGCCCCAAGCTGTCCCGAGGTCGTTCGCGAACGTCGTTCACGAACCGGCGGGAACCGCCGCCGCACCCGCGGGCGGCCGGCCTCCGGCGTCCCGGAGGCCGGCCACTTGGAGAGTGACCGGGCTGCTGTCCCCTGCTGTCCGGTCACGGCACCGAAGCGAGGTCCCACGACGCGCTGCCCTTCCCTCATCGGCAGGGCCGGCGCCTCATCGCTCCGGTGGTACCACCCCTACAGTCGCCGGGCCCCGGCCGACATCTGGGGCACTCGGACCAACGAAGCGCGTCCCGCTCGGTAACGCTCCGTACGGGTGACGTGGGCCCCCGGGTGGAGCCGCCGGGCTCACACCCGCCCGCGGGACAGCTCCAGCAGCGTCATCGCCAAGGTCGTCCCCGGGCCGCCCAGCTCCGCGCGGAAGCGGCTCAGCACCTCCATCTCCCGTGACAGGTGCACCCGTCGCCCACCTGCGGCGATCCGGGTGCGCTGGATGCGGCTCGACACCTCCATCCGCTCCCGCACGAGTCGGATGATCCGTGCGTCCAGCTCGTCGATCCGCTCCCGCGCCTCGCCGATCACCTGTTCGGGATCGGACGCGTCGGTCGTGGCCGTACTCGCGGTCGTCGTCGGGGTCGTCGTCGGGGTCGTCGGGGTCGTCGGGGTTGTCGTCGTCATGGTGTTCACGGGTCGCTCCTCGCTGTGGCGGTGGGAGCCGTTCCGCGGCCGTGCGGCCCGCGACGAGACACCGCCGCCCCGGGCCTTGGTCGGCCCGGGGCGGCGGTGGAGGTGTGTGGCGTCTGGTGCTCAGACAGCGTGACACGACCCACGGCAGCCGGACGGGCCGGTGCCATAGGTAAACCAGAAGGCCGTGTACTCACGCATGCCGCACAGTATGCCCCGCCCCCGCGCCGCGAGGCCAGCGACACCGCCGGCCACACCGCCGGCGTCGCGCGGCCGGGAAGCCCGCCCGGTCGGCTGCCCGGCCGGGCTCCCCTCCGCGGCCGGTAGACTCGGAGGCACTCTCCCGCTCGACCCGCCGAAAGGCAGCATTCGTGGCCTCCACCGTGGCATCGACCCACACCGCCGCGCCCGCCGCACCCGACACGGTCCTCGTGGTCGACTTCGGCGCGCAGTACGCCCAGCTCATCGCCCGCCGCGTCCGTGAGGCCCGGGTCTACAGCGAGATCGTCCCCTCGACCATGCCGGTCGCGGAAATGCTCGCCAAGAACCCGAAGGCGATCATCCTCTCCGGCGGCCCGTCCTCCGTGTACGCCGAGCACGCGCCCACCGTCGACCGCGCCCTGTTCGAGGCCGGCGTGCCGGTCTTCGGCATGTGCTACGGCTTCCAGCTGATGGCGCAGGCGCTCGGTGGCACCGTCGACAACACCGGAGCCCGCGAGTACGGCCGCACCCCGCTGACGGTGAGCAAGCCGGGCTCCACCCTCTTCGAGGGCACGCCGGTGGACCAGTCCGTGTGGATGTCCCACGGCGACGCCTGCTCGGCCGCCCCCGAGGGCTTCAGCGTCACCGCGTCGACGGAGGTCGTGCCGGTCGCCGCCTTCGAGAACGACGAGAAGAAGCTCTACGGCGTGCAGTACCACCCCGAGGTCATGCACTCCACGCACGGCCAGCAGGTCCTGGAGCACTTCCTCTACCGCGGCGCCGGGCTCGCCCCCAGCTGGACGACCGGCAACATCGTCGAGGAGCAGGTCGAGGCGATCCGCGCCCAGGTCGGCAGCAAGCGCGCCATCTGCGGCCTGTCCGGCGGTGTCGACTCCGCCGTCGCCGCCGCCCTCGTCCAGCGCGCCATCGGCGACCAGCTGACCTGTGTCTACGTCGACCACGGCCTGATGCGCAAGGGTGAGACCGAGCAGGTCGAGAAGGACTTCGTGGCCGCCACCGGCGTCCAGCTGAAGGTCGTCGCGGCGGAGAAGCGATTCCTCGACGCGCTGGCCGGTGTCAGCGACCCGGAGGAGAAGCGGAAGATCATCGGCCGCGAGTTCATCCGGGTCTTCGAGCAGGCCCAGGCCGAGCTGGTCGCGGAGGCCGGTGAGGAGGGCGAGGAGGTCGCGTTCCTCGTCCAGGGCACGCTCTACCCGGACGTCGTCGAGTCCGGCGGCGGCACCGGCACCGCGAACATCAAGTCCCACCACAACGTCGGCGGCCTCCCCGAGGACCTCGAGTTCGAGCTGGTCGAGCCGCTGCGGCAGCTGTTCAAGGACGAGGTCCGGATGGTCGGCCAGGAACTCGGCCTGCCGGAGGAGATCGTCCAGCGGCAGCCGTTCCCCGGCCCGGGCCTCGGCATCCGCATCGTCGGCGAGGTCACCAAGGACCGCCTCGACCTGCTCCGCGAGGCGGACGCCATCGCCCGCGAGGAGCTGACCGCTGCCGGTCTCGACCGCGACATCTGGCAGTGCCCGGTCGTGCTGCTCGCCGACGTCCGCTCGGTCGGCGTCCAGGGCGACGGCCGCACATACGGCCACCCGGTCGTGCTGCGCCCGGTCTCCTCCGAGGACGCGATGACCGCCGACTGGTCCCGCCTCCCGTACGACGTCCTGGCGAAGATCTCCACGCGGATCACCAACGAGGTCGCCGACGTCAACCGCGTCGTCCTCGACGTCACCAGCAAGCCCCCGGGCACCATCGAGTGGGAGTGACGCTCCCCTCTGCCGTCAACGCGGATGCCGCCGTTCCCCCCTGGGAGCGGCGGCATCCGCGTTTCGTCCCGTCACGTCGGCGCAGGTTCCAGAATCGCGTCCGTGGAAGAAGCCGCGACCGCAGACACCGAGTCCTCGACCTCCTGGCCGGTACCGCCACAGGACGGCTGGACCGTGGACGACCTGTACAGCCTGCCCAGTCTCCCGCCGCACACCGAGATGATCGACGGGGGCTTCGTCTTCATGAGCCCGCGGCGAATGTTCCATTCGCTGGCTGTGGATCTGCTCGGGGACGGGTTACGGCAGTCCGTCCCCGAGTGCTTCCGCGTGCGGCGTGAGATGAACATCGTCCTCACCCCCAAGACCGCGCCCGAACCGGACCTTCTCGTTCTCCACGCCGAAGCCTGCCGGGAGCGCGACGAGACCCGCTACGAGGCGGCGGACGCCGTACTCGTGGTTGAGGTGGTCTCACCCGAGTCGGAGGAGCGGGACCGGGACACCAAGCCCTCCAAGTACGCACGCGCCGGCATCCCGCACTTCTGGCGGGTGGAGAAGGGCAACGGCCGACGCCCGGTGGTCTACGTCTACGAGCTGGACCCGGCGACCCGCGTCTACGCGCTCACCGGAATCCACCACGACCACCTCAAGCTGAGCGTCCCCTTCGACATCAACATCGACCTGACCGCCATCGACCACCTGTAGGCGGCGGGCCGGCCCGGCTGCGGGGCGCTGGGGCTCAGGCGCCGAGCCCCCGCAGGGCTTCCGCGACGGAGTCGCGGAGCGGGGTCGTCGGGCGGCCGATCAGTCGGCTGAGGTCCTTGCCGCGTGCGGCGAGCGCGCCGCGCGCGACGTGGTCGTCCACGTCGACCAGGATCGCCGCGAAGGCGGCCGGCAGCCCGGCGGCGAGCAGAATCCGCAGGTGCTCGTCGGCCGGCACGTCCGCGTGTGCGACCGGTCGGCCGGACAGCTCCGCGACCAGCGCGGCGTACTCCGCGAGCGACCAGTCCGCGTCGCCGTTCAGCTCGTACGCGGCGCCCAGATGGCCGTCCGTCGTCAGCACGGACACCGCGGCGGCGGCGTAGTCCGCCCGCGTCGCGGAGGCGACGCGGCCCTCGCCGCTGTTGCCCACGACGGCGCCGTGCTCCAGCACGGGGGCCAGGTTCTCGGTGTAGTTCTCGGTGTACCAGCCGTTGCGCAGCAACGTGTGGGGCACGCCGGACTCGACGATCAGGCGCTCGGTCTCCCGGTGCTCGGCGGCCAGCCGGAACTCGGCCGTCTCCGCGCCGAGGATGCTGGTGTACGCGAGCTGGGCGACGCCGGCCGCCTTCGCCGCGTCGATCACCGCGCGGTGCTGCGGCAGCCTGCGCCCGACCTCGTTGGCGGAGATCAGCAGCACGCGGTCACCCGCGCGGAACGCGTCGGTGAGCGTCTCCGGACGGTCGTAGTCCGCGACCCGGATCTCCACGCCCCGCGCGGCCAGGTCCGCCGCCTTCCCCGCGTCGCGCACGACGGCGGCGACCTCGGCGGCCGGCACCACGCCGAGCAGCCCCTCGACGACCAGCCGTCCGAGCTTTCCGGTCGCGCCGGTGACCACGATGCTCATGTCCCACTCACTTCCCGTCGGTGCGTTCTCGGCCAGGAGCGCCCGGCCGAAAACGACGGTAACAAGGAAGCTAACCAGAAGTTAGTACCCACTTTGAAGTAAGGTACTGGCATGAGCGAAAGTGTGAAGGTGGCAGCGGCGGACACGCCCCTCAGCGACCTGGCCCCCGACGTCTTCTCCGCCCAGTGCGAGTCCCGTGGCGTGCTGGAGCACGTCGTCAGCCGCTGGGGCGTGCTCGTCCTCGCGGCGCTGCTCGACCAGGGCACCCAGCGGTTCAGCGCGCTGCGCCGACGCATCGGCGGGGTCAGCGAGAAGATGCTCGCCCAGACCCTCCAGACCCTGGAACGCGACGGCATGCTCGTACGCGAGGCGAAGCCGGTCGTGCCGCCGCACGTCGAGTACACCCTCACCCCGCTGGGCGAGCAGGCCGCCCGACAGGTCTGGGCCCTCGCCCGCTGGACCGGCGAACACCTCCCCGAAGTCCTCGCCGCCCGCGCCGCCTACGACACCCGCCGCAACGGCACCGCCTAGGCTCCGCCCGCGCGCCGGCCCGCCCGCTCCGCCAGCGCCCGCGGGAGCGCGGCCACCCGCGGCCCCGAGC
>NZ_VJYK02000205.1 GCF_007097205.2 Streptomyces alkaliterrae | reverse complement strand
GCAGCCCGCCGCGGCCCCCTCGCCCCCATCACACGCATCGCCGTCAGGCGCCGCCGGGGGTGGGGCGAAGCCGGGCGCCGCGTTTGACTGGCCGTCTGTCTGCGACTGCTGCGGCTGCTCGTCCTCCTGTTCCTCCAACACCTCCCCGCCGAAGTTCTTGAGCAGTGCGGCGAGTCCGCCGTCGAAGCCCTGGCCGATGGCGGCGAAGCGCCAGACGTCCTTGAAGTAGATGTCTCCGAGCATCACCGCCCGCTCGGTGCTGAACTCGGCGCCGGTGAACGGGTAGCGCGCGACCTCCTCGCCACCCGCGACGATGCGTATGTATCCCGTGGCGACCTGCGACATCTCGCCGTCACCGTCGATGGTGGCGGTGAAGTAGAGGTGTCGCACGCCGTCCGGCACCCGGTCGAGCGTGACCCGGAAGGACTCCGTGTCACCTGCCTGGGCCCCGAGCTGCTGGATCGACTCCTCGGGTGACTTCGGCTGGTTGTAGAAGATGAAGTAGCGGTCGTCGGAGAGTCGCTCGTCGGCGTCGAGGCCGAAGCAGCTGATGTCGAACGTGACTCCCGGAGCGGTGATCTGTACGCCCACGTACAGATCCGTGCCCGCCGTGAGGTCACTGAGTCGGGCCTTGTGGCCCCGTTGGAATTCCCTGGCCATGTGTGACGCCCGTCCCCCAACCCGTCGCTGTTGCTGTTCGCGCGCCAGGCTAGCGCGTCCTGGCGGGCGGCTCGCCGTGAGACCTCAACTCCTCACCTCGCTCACTCCGGTCCCTCCCCTCCTTCGCGGTCGTCGGCGGCCTCACCCGCAGGCTGCGGCAACCGGTCGGCGGCGACCACGCCCTCCAGGAAGCCACGGGCCCGCTCCGTCCTGTCGTAACGGGCCACCAGCCGCCAGAAGTCGGGCCCGTGCCCGGGAACCAGCAGATGGGCCAGCTCGTGCAGCAGGACGTAGTCGACGACGTACGCCGGCATCCCGCGCAGCCGGTGGGAGAGCCGGATGCTGCCCTCGGCCGGTGTGCAGGAACCCCAGCGGGTGTTCTGGTTCGTCACCCATCGGACCGAGCTGGGGCGGGCCCGGCCCTCGAGGTACCTGCCGGAGAGGCGTTCGGCGCGGCGCGCCAACTCCTCGTCGCCCGGTCTTCTGCGGTCCTCCTGCGCCGCGAGTTTGTCGAGCATCACTCCGACCCAGCGCCGCTCCTCGGCCGCGGACATCCGGGCAGGCAGCAGCACGATGGTCCGACCGCCCTCGCGGTAGGCGGAGACCGTCCGGCGGCGTCTGCTGCTGCGCCGCACCTCCACCTCGGGGGCCCCGGCCGGACCGGCCGGACCGGCCGGATCGGTGGAGCGCTCGGGCCCCGTGGGCCCGCTGCGGCGGGGTGGTGGGGTCGGGGGCCGGTCGACCGGGCGCCGGCCGGTGGCGCTGTTCAGCGGTTCTGCGGGCACTCCTCGAAGGTACAGCGGACGGCTGTCAGCGTCCCGCCCCGCCTTCGGGAGCTGTGGATAACCCGACACAATCAGGACTAAATATGATGATAGGCCACCTCTGTGGATAACTCGGCGCAGAAATTCCTGATGTGACGGCATGCTTGGCGACGTTCCGCCGGCACTCGATCAGGAGGACAAGCCGTGCATCCGATGATCAAGCCCGCGCTGCGGCGCGGTTGGCGCGACCGTGCGACAGTCCAGTACGGAGTGGCTCCCGCCCACGCCATCCAGTTGGGCCCCGTCGACACCGCGACGGGCAGCTTCCTCGACCTGCTGGACGGCACCCGCAGCGTGCCCCAGCTCGCCGAGGCGGCACAGAGTCTCGGCCTGGGCGCCGCCCGGGTCGGGCCGCTGCTCGACCGGCTCCTCGCCGCCGGTGTGTTGGACGACTCCACGGCGGACCGGAGCACCGCCGCGCACGTCGGCGAGCGCCTTCGGCCTGACCTCGCCTCGCTCTCGGTGGTGTACGCCGCCCCTGGGGAGGCGCTGCGTCGCCTCGCGGCCCGGCGGGCCGCGCGAGTCGAGGTTCGCGGCGGCGGTCGGGTGGGCTCCGTACTGGCCGCTTTGCTGTCGGCCGCCGGTGTGGGGCGGGTTGAGGCGAGGGACGGCGGCTGTGTGTCGTTGGCCGACTGCGCGCCCGGCGGTGTGTCTCAGGAGTGGGCGGGCGAGCGACGGCTCTCCGCGCTGCGCAGAGTGATCAACAAAGCGACGCCCTGGGCCCGGGTGCCGCGTCCACGTTGCCCCGCCCCCGGCGAACTCTGGCCGGAGGTCGACCAGGCGGCCGCCGAAGCGGTCGGCGCCGCGTCGGGCGACAGCCCCAGTCCTGCGGTCGCGGCGCCGGTCGCGCCGCCGGGAGGCGGCAGGCGTTCCCCCGCCCCGGCGGTAGAGCGGCCCGCACCGACGGTCGACCGGCCCGCACCGACCGTCGATCGATCCGCCGCGGGCCCCCGCCCCGGGGGCGCGCAGACGGCCGGGCCGGGGGCCGACCTGGTGGTGTTCGCTCCGCGGGACGGCCTCGCCGCCTACGCTCCCGATCCCGAGGCCGCCCGGGAGCTGATGGAGTCCGGCAGGGCCCACCTCTACACGGGGGTCGTGGAGGGCACCGGCTTTGTGGGTCCGCTGGTGCGGCCGGGGGCGGGTGCCTGTGCGGAGTGCATGATGCTGGGCCGGGCCGAGCGGGAGCCGACCTGGCCGCTGGTGGTGGGCCAGTGGCGCAACGCCCGCGCACGCGGGGTGCCGGCCTGTGACGTGGCGCTGGCGAGCGTGGTCGCGGGGGCGGCGGCGGCCCTGGTGTTGCGTCATGTGGAGGGCGAGGCCACTGCCGGTGTCGGCCTGCGCGAGTGCTACGTGCTGCCCGAGCTCCGCAAGGAGGCCGAACCCCTGCCCGCGTGGTCGGAGTGCCCCTGTGGTGCGGCTTTGCGCACTGAGGCGACCGGCCCTCAGCAATGGAAGCGGCAAGGGTGACAATGGGCGTCTGAGCAGCGTCCGCTGTCTGGGAGTTGGAGGACCACCATGTCAGACCTTCCCCGCAGGGCCGTGACCCGTACCGTCAAGCTCGCCGCCCTGCCACTGGGGTACGCGGGCAGGGCGACATGGGGCCTGGGCAAACGGATCACGGGCTACTCCGCGGACCTGGTCGGCACCGAGTTGCAACAACGCACGGCCGAGCAGTTGTTCAAGGTGCTGGGCGAGCTCAAGGGCGGCGCCATGAAGCTGGGGCAGGCGCTGTCGGTCTTCGAGTCGGCCCTGCCGGAGGACCTGGCGAAGCCGTACCGGGCGGCGCTGACGAAGCTACAGGAGGCCGCTCCCCCGCTCCCGGCGGCGACGGTGCACGCCGTGCTGGCCGAGCGCGTCGGCGAGGACTGGCGTGACCTGTTCGAGGAGTTCGAGGACCGGCCGGCGGCGGCGGCCTCCATAGGCCAGGTCCACCGGGCCGTGTGGCACGACGGCCGGGTGGTCGCCGTCAAGGTGCAGTACCCGGGCGCCGGTGAGGCACTGGTGTCGGACCTCAATCAGCTGAGCAGGTTCTCCCGGCTGCTGGGTCCGATGGTGCCGGGCATGGACGTCAAGCCGCTGATCACCGAGCTGCGGGACCGGATCACCGAGGAGCTGGACTACGCCCTGGAGGCAGATGCGCAGCGCGCCTACGCCGAGGAGTTCGCCGACGATCCGGACGTGGTCGTTCCCCATGTGGTGTACCAGGCCGATCAAGTGCTGGTCACGGAATGGCTGGAGGGCACCCCGCTCTCGGAGGTGATAGCCGAAGGCTCGCAGGAGGACCGGGACCGGGCGGGGCAGCTGCTGGCCCGCTTCCTCTTCGGAGGCACGGCCCGTACCGGGCTGCTGCACGCGGATCCGCATCCGGGCAACTTCCGTCTTCTGTCCGACGGCCGGCTGGGAGTGATGGACTTCGGCACGGTGGACCGGCTCCCGGACGGCCTTCCGCCCACGATCGGCACCGCGTTGCGGCTCACGCTGGACGGCGAGGCCGAGGAGGTCTACTCACTACTCAGGGAGGAGGGCTTCGTCAAGGAGTCCATCGAGCTGGACCCGGACGCGATCCTCGAGTACCTGCTGCCGATCATCGAGCCCGCCAGTGTCGAGGAGTTCGAATTCTCCCGCGGCTGGATACGCGACCAGGCGGCGCGGATCGCGGACCGGCGGTCCCCCGCACACCAGTTGGGCAAGCAGCTCAACCTGCCGCCCGAGTACCTGCTGATCCACCGGGTGACGCTCAGCACGATCGGCGTGCTGTGCCAGTTGAAGGCCTCGGTCCGGATGCGCGACGAACTGGAGGGGTGGCTCCCGGGCTTCCTCGATGAGGAAGAGGACGAGGGAGCGGGCACGAAGGTGCCGCTCAGCAAGTGAGCGGCACCTCTCACCACCAGGCGGTGTCGAGTCGGCCCTCGATCGACCTGATGTTCTCCCGGGCGCATCGCTCGCAGAGGTAGCGGACGTCTCCGCCTTCCACCGAGCACACCCAGGTGGCCGGCGGCGCGTCGCCCTGGGCGGGCGTGCCGCAGGTGGCGCAGGCGAGCGGGACGGGTTGCCGGGGTGCCGAGCCGTCGTCCCGTCGCTCCGTACTGTTGTCTACCACCCGTCGACGGTACCGCCGGGGGCCGGGCGCGCGTCGGACGCGACACCCGCCACGCCCGACGTGACACCCGGAACGCCCAGACGCCGGACGTGCCCGAGGGCGGTCGTCCGGCGCCGGAGGCTCGCGGGTGATCACGGCGCGCAGGTGGTCACGGCGCGCGGGTGGTACGGCGGGCCGACTGTTACGGCGTCAGCCGGTTACTGCATCAGGGCCATGGCCAGCGCCCGGCGGGCGCGGCGGGAGGCACGTTCGGCCCTGCGCTGCATCCGCCGCGCGGCCAGCAGCCGCTGGGCCGGCCGTTGGGACTCGGCCTCGTAGAGCCTGTCCTGCATTTGGCTTCGGCTCAGGCTTTCGGGAAGGAGTTGCATCTCACGGTTCCTGTTCACTGTGGTGCCGGTTCTGTCGGACCGGTCGTTGACTGAGGTGTAGCGGGTGGGTGCGGTCATGGAGTCCTGCTCAGTGGTTCCGTGGGGGAACGGACGGTTGATCGTGCCGGGGGTGTTCACGCCGAGACCGGGTTCTTGCGGGGACGGCCGCGGGGCCGCTTGCGCGGTACGACAACCCCCTGGATGAACAGCTCACCGCCCCAGACGCCCCAGGGCTCGCGACGGTCCTTGGCACCGGCGAGGCAGGCGTCCTTCAGCGGGCAGGTCTGGCACAGCGACTTGGCGTACTCGACGTCGGCCGGGGACTCCGCGAAGAAGACCTCGGGGTCGTAGCTGCGGCAGGGCACGGCCACCCCGAGGCGGTCGATCGCCTCGTCGAGCTGGTTGAGGGTGGTCAGGGCGGTCAAGGAGTCCTCCGAGTGATCAGGCGGGTTCAGGTCGGTGCGGGATGACGGGACGTGCGTCGGCGTGTGCACTGCTGTTTGCTTCCTCGTCGGTCGGTCGTCTCCGGCTGGTGGCCGGCTGGCCCGGTCGCCCCGGCTGGTGCCGGGGCAAACAGAAGGGCCGCGGATCCCGGTGTGGGTTCCGCGGCCCTGGAAGGTGCCGACCTGATCGCGCTGATCAGGCTGGATCTCTCCAGGGTTCAGGCCCACGGAAGGCCCACATCGAGTGGTGCTCGGTCGTCAGGTACTGCTTGGTGGTGCTGCTCGCGGCGGCGAGACCGGTGCCGGCATCCACTGCCGCGGCGCCGGCGGGAATGCCCGCCTGTGCCGCCACTACTGCTGCGGATGCCCTGGTCGGTCGCTCGTCGGCGGACGGACGCTTGCTGTCGAACGCGCGCTCATCAACCAGTGCGAACCCATTGGCCCGCGCATCGGCGATGCCCGGCAGTCCGGCGAAGGACGCACCGGTGCCACGCAGACGGGAGACACCCAGGCATGCGGCGACCGGAAGTTCGGTCATTTTGGTGGTGATGAGCGTGAGCATTTCGATCGCCTCCTCTCGGGCGTCTCAGGGGGACGGACCAGGTCCGTCCCGAACGTATTCAGGTCAGTGCAGCTCAGTACAGCATGGATCGGCAGGCGCGAGAAACCCCCGCCGTCTCCATGTCCGGAAGGCTATGAGGATTCCCTCGGCGGGCGCAAACTATTTTTCACTCTCGTTCGTCACAGTTGCCGTGACACTTTACGGACGATCGGATTCCGCTTCTTCCGAGGCCAGTTGGCCGGGCTCCTCGCCCGAGCAGAGCGCCAGTACGTCGGCGCCGTACTGCTGGAGTTTGCGGGCCCGTACGCCGGGGATGCGGGCGAGCTCCGCGGCGGTGTCCGGCACGGTCTCGGCGATGGCCATCAAGGTCCGGTCGGTGAAGACGCAGTACGCGGGTTGACCGAGCTGCCGGGCCTGCCCCTCCCGCCAGGCCCACAGCCGCTCGTACAGCACCTCGTCGAGCTCCGAGGGGCACTCCTCGCAGCGCATCAGCTTCATCTCGCCCGGGTCGGTGAGCGTGCGCCCGCAGACCCGGCAGCGGGCCGGCGCCCTGGCCGCGCGGGGGCGTCCGGCCTCACCGCGCAGCACTCCCCCGCCGGCGACCGTGCCGCCGCCGCCCGCGGCGCGGCGGGCGCCCGACCCGCTGCCGGGCCGCAGCCCGTCCAGGAAGGGGCTCGGCACCCGGGCGGCCCGACCGCCCGGCGAGCGGGCCAGCGCCCAGGACAGGTGGAGGTGCCGCCGCGCCCGCGTCACGCCGACGTAGAGCAGCCGCCGCTCCTCCTCGACCTGTTCGGGGGTACGCGCGTAGGTGATCGGCATCATCCCGTCGGTCAGCCCGACCAGGAAGACGGCGTCCCACTCCAGGCCCTTGGCGGAGTGCAGCGAGGCGAGGGTGACGCCGACGGCGGTCGGCGCGTGCTGGACCGCGGCCCGGCCGTCCAGCTCGGCGACCAGGTCGGCGAGCGAGGCCGACGGCCGCTCGGCCGCCAGTTCCTCGGCCATCCGCACCAGCGCCGCCAGGGACTCCCAGCGGTCCCGTACGGCGCCGGAGCCGGCCGGTGCCTGGGCCCGCCAGCCCTTGGTGGCGAGCACCCGCCTGGTCTGCTCGACCAACCCGGCGGCGTCGGCGAGCATCGGGTCGTTGGCCCCGGCGCGGGCGGCGCCGCGCAAGGCCACCTGCGCCTCCCGCACCTCCGGCCGTTCGAAGAACCGCTCCGCGCCGCGCACCTGATAGGGCACCCGCGCGTCGGTGAGGGCCTGCTCGTAGAGCTCGGACTGGGCGTTCACCCGGAAGAGGACGGCGATCTCGCTCGCCGGGACGCCGGAGTCGATCAGCTGCCGCACCCGCCGGGCGGTGGCGTCGGCCTCCGCCGGCTCGTCGTGGTACTCGGTGAAGACCGGCTCCGGGCCGGGCTCGCGCTGGGACACCAGCTCCAGCCGGTGTCGGGCGTTGGGCCCGGTGGCCTGGCCCAGCAGGCCGTTGGCCAGCCGGACGACCTGGGGGGTGGAGCGGTAGTCCCGCACCAGCCGGACGAGCGTGGCCGAGGGGTGCCGCTCGCGGAAGTTCAGCAGATGGTCGGGGGTGGCGCCGGTGAAGGAGTAGATGGTCTGGCTGGCGTCGCCGACGACGCACAGGCTCTCGCGGTCGCCCAGCCACAGCTCCAGCAGCCGCTGCTGGAGCGGGCTGACGTCCTGGTACTCGTCCACGACGAAGTGCTGGTACTGGCCGCGCACCTGCTCGGCGATGTCGGCACGCTCCTGGAGGATGCCGACGGTCAGCAGCAGCACGTCCTCGAAGTCGATCGTCACCCGTTCCTGCTTCAGCCGCTCGTAGGCGGTGAAGACGCGGGCGGTCTCGGCCGGGTCGCGCGGCGGGGTGCGGCCCGCCTTGGCGAGCGCGGCGGGGTAGTCCTCGGGCACGGTCCGGGTGACCTTCGCCCATTCGATCTCGGAGGTGACGTCCCGCAGCTCGGTGCGCTCCAGCCGCAGCCCGGAGCGGGCGGCCGCCTCGCCGACGAGCGCCGCCTTGCGCTCCACGAGCCGGGGCAGCTCGCCGCCGACGGCGCGCGGCCAGAAGTAGTGCAGCTGGCGGAGGGCGGCGGAGTGGAAGGTGCGCGCCTGCACGCCGCCGGCGCCCAGCCGGCGCAGTCGGCCGCGCATCTCCCCGGCGGCGCGGTTGGTGAAGGTGACGGCCAGCACGGAGGCGGGCTGCAGCACCCCGGCGCGCACGCCGTAGGCGATGCGGTGGGTGATGGCGCGCGTCTTGCCCGTACCGGCGCCGGCGAGCACGCATACCGGGCCGTGCAGCGCGGTGGCCACCTCGCGCTGCTCCGGGTCGAGCCCGTCGAGCACGGCGTCGGCGCTCTCCGCGGTGGGGAGCGGCTCCGGCGGTGGCGTTGGTACGGGTGTCATCCGCACCATGCTGCCAGGCCCGGGCGCCCCTCCCGCACCTCCGTCCACAGGTCCGTGGCGCCGGTCACACAAGTCGCCACCCGGGGGCGGGCGGGAATCGAGGACGGCCGCCGCGCGTTGACGTGGGGTGACGGCGGGCCCCGCGCGGCGGGTGCCGGCCGTCCGGGCCGTGCCGGAGCCTCCGGCGGCCCCGCAGACCGGAGGGAGTTCGAGGACCCATGGTGGGAACCGTCACGATGTACAGCACCACGTGGTGCGGCTACTGCCGCCGGCTGAAGAGCCAGATGGAGCGCGAGGGCATCTCCTACACGGAGATCAACATCGAGCAGGACCCGGAGTCGGCGGCCTTCGTCGAGAAGGTGAACAACGGCAACCAGACGGTTCCGACGGTCCTGGTGGCTCCGGCGGGCGGCGGCGAGGACGTCGTGATGACCAACCCGAGCCTGGCGCAGGTCAAGCAGGCCCTGGCGGCCTGAGCCTGAGCCGCCCCCGGAAGGCTCCCGACCCCCTCCCCCTGTGGGTGCGGGCCGGGAGCCTTCCGTATGCCGGGAGCCTCCGGGCGCCGGGAGCACCGGGCGCCGGGCTACCCCTCGGCGGGCAGGCGGCCGGGGAGCGGTTTGCCGTACCACATCTCGACGAGGCGCGCGGCGATGGAGATCCCCGACGGCTTGCGCACCTGGCCGCTCTCGATGGCCTCCCGCAGTTCGTCCCGGGAGAACCAGCGGGCCTCCTCGATCTCCTCGCCGTCGACGCGCAGCTCGTCGGTACGGGCGTGCGCGAGGAAGCCGAACATCAGGCTGGACGGGAACGGCCACGGCTGGCTGCCGACGTAGCGCACCTCGTCCACCTCGACGCCGACCTCCTCCGCCACCTCTCGGACCACCGCCCGCTCGATCGACTCCCCTGGTTCCACGAAGCCGGCGAGGGTGGAGAAGTGGCCTTCCGGCCAGTGCACCTGGCGGCCGAGCAGCGCGCGGTCCCGGTCGTCGGTGACGAGCATGATCACGGCCGGGTCGGTGCGCGGGTAGTGCTCGGCGCCGCACGCCGGGCAGCGGCGGATGTGGCCGGCCGCCGCGATGACGGTGCGTTCGCCGCAGCGCGAGCAGAACCGGTGCATGCGCTGCCAGTTCTCCAGCGCGACGGCGTGGACGAGCAGTGCGCAGTCGCGTGGGCCGAGCAGCGCGCCGGCCTCCCGCAGTCCGGCGGGTCGGGCGACGTCGTCCATCCGGCCGGGCAGGCCGTCCTTCTGCAGCGCGAAGTAGCGCACGCCCTCGGCGTCGGTGCCCAGGAAGTAACGGTGCGCCTCGGTGAAGGGCGCCTCGAAGGACGGCATGGTGACGAGTTCGGTGCCGCCGTCGTCGGTGTCGACGACCAGCGCCTGCCCTCCGGAGACGACAAAGCAGCGCGTCGTGGGGTGGCTCCACGCGGCGGCGAGCCAGGCCTCGTCCATGCGGTGGTGCGCGCCGCGGTCGATGCCGCTGGGGGCCGTCAGCAGGATCGGGGCGCCGGCCGGTCCGGGGTCGCCCCCGGGTGCGGGCTGCGGGAGGTCGGGGCTGGAGGTCACTGCGCTCTGGGCTCCTCATTGACTCGTCGGGCCGTCAGGTGCGG
>NZ_VJYK02000204.1 GCF_007097205.2 Streptomyces alkaliterrae | reverse complement strand
GTGCGGGACGGGTTCCGCCGGTGCGTCGACCCCAGGCGGGCCCGGGCGGCCCCCTCCTTGTGAATCGATGCACAAGCCCACCCATTGTGGCAGCCCGTCCGTTGGGCCGTTCGAGGGGGTAGGTTTGGGCGCCGTGGGGAGATTCCGAGTACAGGGAGCCAAGGTGCTCGCCGTCGACCTGACCGGCGACGCCGTACGCGCCAAGAACGGCTCGATGGTCGCCTACGAGGGCACCATGACGTTCAAGAAGCTCACCGGCGGGGGCAACGGGCTGCGCGGTGTCGTGACCAGGCGCCTGACCGGTGAACAGATGGCGGTGATGGAGGTCACCGGCAACGGCACCTGCTACTTCGCCGACGGGGCCCGCGACATCAGCCTCGTCCCGCTGCACGGCGACACGCTGCACGTGGAGGCGAGCAACCTGCTGTGCACCGAGGCCGGAATGCGGACCGGCACCACCTTCACCGGGCTGCGCGGCGCGAGCCAGGGAAACGGCCTGTTCACCACCACCGTCGAGGGCAGCGGGACCGTCGCGATCCTCTCCACCGGACCGGCGATCGGACTGCGGGTCACCCCGCAGACGCCGCTCCAGGTGGACCCCGGCGCCTACGTCGCCCACAGCGGGCGGCTCACGCAGCAGCTCCAGACCGGGGTGACCTTCCGGACCATGATCGGCGAGGGCTCCGGCGAGGCGTTCCAGATCCGGTTCGAAGGGGAGGGCCTGGTGTACGTGCAGCCCAGCGAGCGCAACACGATCGGGGGCCGCCTGTGAGCGGATTCCGCCCGGTCAACGGCAAGATGATCGAGGCCACCGTCAACCCCGGCCAGGTGCTCTACAGCCAGCGCGGGGCGATGATCGCCTACCGGGGCGAGGTCTCCTTCACCCCGAGCCTCACCGGCGGCCAGGGCGGCGTGATGTCGGCCATCGGCCGCCGGGTGCGCGGCGAGGCGGCCCCGCTGATGACGGTCGAGGGCCGGGGCACGGTGATGTTCGGCCACGGCGGGCACGAGGTGCACGTCATCGACCTGACCGGCGAGCTGCTGCACGTCGAGTCCGACCGGCTGCTGGCGTTCGAGGGCTCGCTGCGGCAGGGCACCGTCTTCCTCGGCTCCCAGGGCGGCGTCATGGGCCTGGTACGCGGCCAGGCCACGGGCCAGGGCCTGTTCACCACCACGCTGGAGGGCAAGGGCGCCGTCGCGGTGCTCGCCCACGGCGGCGTCTTCGAGCTGCCCGTGACGCCCGGCCGCCCGGTCAACGTCGACCCGCAGGCGTACGTGTGCCACCGGGGCCAGCTCACCAACCGGCTGACCACCGCCCTCAGCTGGCGGGACATGGTCGGCCGGGGAAGCGGCGAGGCGTTCCAGCTGGAGCTGTCAGGGCAGGGCACGGTCTTCGTCCAGGCGAGTGAGGAGAAGCTTTGAGCACCACGGTCTTCGACGCCCACACCCTCCCCGCCGACGACAACGTCAACCCCTACGCCTTCAGCGTCGACCTGAACGGCCAGTGGTTCCTCCAGAAGGGGAAGATGATCGCCTACTACGGGCAGATCAGCTTCGACGGCATCGGCCACGGCCCACTGGACAGCCTGGTCGCGTCCAGCTTCCACTCCCCGCTGCACGCCTCCGACTGGGTGGTGGCCAGCGGAAAGGGCCGGCTGCTGCTCGCCGACCGCGCCTTCGACGTCAACTCCTACGACCTCGACGACGGCAACCTCACCATCCGCTCCGGCAACCTGCTGGCGTTCGACCCCCGGCTGTCGCTGAAACAGTCGATCATCCCCGGCTTCGTGACGCTGATCGGGACGGGCAAGTTCGTCGCCGCCTCCAACGGCCAGGTGCACTTCGTCGAACCCCCGATCCGCGTCGACCCGCAGGCCCTGGTCGGCTGGGCCGACTGCCCCTCGCCCTGCCACCACTACGACCACCAGTACCTGCGCGGCTTCCTCGGCGGCGTCCGGCACCTCACCGGGATCGGCGGCGCCTCCGGCGAGGAGCACCAGTTCGAGTTCACCGGGAGCGGCACCGTGCTCATCCAGTCCACCGAGAAGCTGATCGCGGAACAGGCGACGGGCGCGGTGCCCGACGAGCAAGGTGTGCCTGGCGGTTCACCCCGTTGGTCTCGGTAAAGTCACATCATGGACACCGAGACGGATCCCGGTAAGGACGCCGCGCACACGGCGCGCTGGTTGGAGCCCGAGGAGCAGCGCGCCTGGCGTACCCATCTGGACGCCAGCCGGCTGCTGATGCACCAGCTGGAGAAGGACCTCCAGCCGTTCGGTCTGACGCTCAACGACTACGAGATCCTGGTCAACCTCTCCGAGTCCGAAGAGCACCGGATGCGGATGAGCGACCTGGCGACGGCCACCCTGCAGTCCAAAAGCCGCCTCTCCCACCAGATCACCCGCATGGAGAACGCGGGCCTGGTGCGTCGGGAGCACTGCGACACGGACAAACGCGGGCTGTTCGCCGTGCTGACCGACCACGGCTGGGACACGATGCGCAGAGTCGCCCCGCACCACGTGGAGTCGGTGCGGCGCCACTTCATCGACCTGCTCACGCCGGCCAGCCTGGCCGCGCTGCGCTCCTCGCTCTCCCCGGTGGTGGAGCGGCTGCGCGCCGCCCGCGGGCGCGCCTGAGCGCGGGCGGGGCGGCGCTCAGCCCGGCTGGTGCTGCCCGGACGAGGGCTCGACGAGCGGCAGGGTGAGGCGGAAGAGCGCGCCGCCCTCCGGGGCCGTGCCGACCGTCAGGGAGCCGCCGTGGCGTACCGCGATCTCCCGGGCGATGGCCAGCCCCAGCCCGGCGCCGCCGTCGTCCCGGCTGCGCGCGTCGTCCAGCCGGACGAACCGTTCGAAGATCCGCTCCCGCTCGGCCTCCGGTACCCCGGCCCCGTCGTCCGCCACCTCCAGCACCGCGCGCCCCGGCCCGGGAGCGCCGCCGTCGGGCGTCACCGAGACGCGCACCCGGGAGGCGGCGTGCCGCCGGGCGTTGTCCAGCAGGTTGCCCAGCACCCGGGCGAGCTGGCCGCGGGAACCCGCCACCGGCGCCGAGGCCAACGGGCCCGCGGCCACCGTCCGGTCGTCCGCCGGTCGGCGCGCGACCTCCTCGGCCGCCAGCTCGGCCAGGTCCACGGTGCCGCCCCTGGGCCGCTCGCCCGCGTCCAGCCTGGCCAGCAGCAGCAGGTCGGCGGCCAGGTCCTGGAGTCGCACGGTGTCCTGTACCGCGCCGGGCAGGTCCAGCAGCTCGGGATGGGCCTCGGCCACCTCCAGCTGGGTGCGCAGCGAGGCGATCGGGCTGCGGAGTTCGTGCGAGGCGTCCGCGACGAACCTGCGCTGCCGCTCCACCGACGCCTCCAGCGCCGCCAGCGTCTCGTTGGTCGTGGCCGCCAGCCGGCCGACCTCGTCCCGGACGGGCGGCTCCGGCACCCGGCGGCTGAGATCGGTCGAGCGGGTGATCTCCGCCATCCCGCGCCGGATGCCCTCCACCGGGCGCAGCGCCTGCCGGGTGACCCGCCAGGTGGTGAGCGCGACGACCGCGAGCAGCAGCGGGGCGCCGAAGAGCAGGGTGGTGCGTACGGTGCCGACGGCGGCCTGCTCCAGTTCCAGCGGGGCCCCGGCGTAGATCGTCAGCTCCTCGCCGCGCGGGCTCCTGACCTCCAGGACGGCGAAGCGGTAGTCGCCGGAGCGGCCGTCGACGGTGGCGCGGCCCCGGGCGAACTCGACGTCGTCGTCCACCTCACCGGGCCCGAGCCGGTCGGCGTCGCCGTCCCGGTTGTCGTCGTCCCCGTCGTCGCTGTTGTCGTCGCTGTTGTCGTCCCTGTCGTCGTCGCTGTCGCCGTCGTCGTCGCTGTCGCCGCCGTCGCTGTCGCCGTCGTCGTCACGCCGGTTGTCGTCGCGGGGTGGGGAGTCGGCGGGCGGGAGAGCGGTGACGCTGTTGTTGTCCGTGCCGGCGATGGCCTCCAGGCCGTCGCTGACCGCCCGCACCCGCTTGTCGTCGTCGAGCACCTGTACCGGCTCGTCGCCGGTCTCGATCGAGCCGAGCGCGGCGCCGGTGGCGATCTGGCCGGCCACGTCCCGGGCCCGGACCTCCGCCTGGAGGTCGACCTCGCGGGCCAGGTTCGTCTCCAGCAGCCACAGCACCGCCACTCCGGTCAGCAGCAGGGCCGCCGCGACGACGGCCGTGGCCCCGAGCGCGGCCCGCGCCTTGACCGAGCCGAGCACGCCACGCACGCCCCGCGCCCGACTAGCCATCGGCCGTCAGCCGGTAGCCGGCGCCGCGCACGGTGGTGATCAGCCCGGGCCCCAGCTTGCGGCGCAGGGCGCTGACGTAGACCTCGACGATGTTGGGATCGCCGTCGTAGGCGAAGTCCCAGGCATGCGCCAGGATCTCCGACTTGGCGACCACCTCCCCCGCACGGACGGCGAGGTGTTCGAGGACGGTGTACTCCTTCGCGGTCAACGCGACCTCCCGGCCGTCGCGTTCCACCCGGCGGGCCGCGCGGTCGACGGCCAGGCCGCCGATCCGCAGTGTCGGCGCCGCGCCCGTGCCCCGGCGGCGCAGCAGCGCGCGGACCCGGGCGAGCAGCACGACGTAGGAGAACGGCTTGGTGAGGTAGTCGTCCGCGCCGGTGTCCAGCCCCTCGGCCTCGTCGTACTCGCCGTCCTTCGCGGTGAGCATGAGGATCGGCGTCTCGTCGCCGGCCGCGCGGAGCGTGGCACAGATCCGGTAGCCGTTCATCCCGGGCAGCATGATGTCGAGGACGATCAGGTCGTAGGGGTGCTCGGTGGCCATGTGCAGGCCCTCGCGGCCGTCGTGGGCCACGTCCACGGCGAAGCCCTCGGCGGTCAGTCCGGCCGCCAGCGACCTGGCCAGCCTCCGCTCGTCCTCCACGATCAGCACGCGCATGGCCCCCAGAGTGGCAGAAGCTTCCTGAAGGGATCTTCAGGAAGCTTCAGGAAGCGTTCAGGTGGCGCTCGGCATGGTGGTGCTCGTTCGGACGGCACGAAGCCGCCGACACGACCACTCGGGAGGAACCATGAAGCGCAACGTCATCATCGCCGGTCTGGTCGCCGTGACGGTGGTGGGCGGCGCGGCGGTGGCGGGTACCGCCTTCGCCGGCGACGACGGCGGCGCGACGCCGGCCGCCCCCCGCACCCTCAACACCGCGGACGGCGACGACGGCCGCGACGACGACAGCCGGGACGACGACAACCGGGACGCCCTGCGGACGGACAGCCGCGCGGGCGGCGGGTGGATCAGCGCCGAGCAGGCGGTGAAGCGTGCGCTGGAGGCGGTCCCGGGCGTCGCCCACGGGCTCGACCTGGACGACAACCGGGTCTGGGAGGTCGACGTGCTCACCCGCGACGGCGCGTGGCGGCAGGTGGACGTCGCCCGCAAGGGCGGCCAGATCCTGCGGACCGAACGGGACGACGACGGGGACGACGACGGGGACGACGACGACCTGTCGGCGGCCCGGTCGCTGACCGGTCGGCAGAGCGGCGTGACGCTGGCCGACGCGGCGCGGATCGCCGACGAGCGGGTGCCCGGCACGATCGGGGAGATCGAGCTGGAGCGCGCGGGCACGGTCTGGAAGATCGAGTTCGAGGACGTCGACGGACGGGACGACGACGAGGACGTCGAGCTCTGGATCGACCGGGCCTCGGGCGACGTCACCCTGAACGACGGCCGGGATGACCACGACACCGACGGCGGCCGCGACGACTGAGGTCGCCGCCGCGTGCGCGCCGGGGTGGCGGGGGTCCGGGCCCGTCCGCCCGGACCCCCGCCGGTCGTCTCCGTCAGTCGACGGCGACGACGGCTTCCGCCGGCCTCGGTTCCGGGGCCGGTACCGGAGCCGGAACCGGAACCGGAGCCGGTCGGGGCGTCATGGCCAGGTACGCGGCACCGCCGACCAGTCCGGAGAGGATGAAGCTGCAGTCCACGCCGCCGGTCAGGGCCAGTAGCGGGCCCTCGTACAGCGGGGTGGAGACGGCCGCCATGCCGACCGCCGCGCCGAGCGCCCAGGAGGCGGTGGCGGGCAGGTTCCAGCCGGCGCGGTACCAGTACACGCCGCCGCGCGAGCGACGGTTGAGTACCTGGAGGGCGTCGGCGTCGTAGACCCCGCGGCAGCGGGCGTAGCCGATGAGCGTGATGACCGCCCACGGGGTGCCGATGGCCGTGAGCAGCAGCACGAAGGAGGTCATCGCCGACTGCGCGTCCCAGGCGAAGGAGCCGACGAAGACAAACGCGGTGGCGACGAGGGCGGCGACCACGGTGGCGGTGGTGCGCGTGGCGCGGGGGACGATCGCGTCGAGGTCCAGGCCCATCGAGTACAGCATCAGTCCGGCGTTGCCGATGGAACCGGCGGAGGCGGCCAGGAACAGCGGCAGCAGGTACCAGACGGGTGAGGCGGCCACGAGCGGCCCGGCGTAGTCGAGGCCCGCGCGGGCGGCGAGCGCGGTGTAGGTGCCGAAGAGCTGCGGTGTCAGCAGGCCGACGAAGAGGCCGAGCGCGGTGGCGGCCAGCACCTTCTTCGGCCGGTGGCGGTGCGGGGAGACGTAGCGGGTGTAGTCGCCGAGCAGGGTGATGAAGGCGACCGGCCCGCTGAGGCCGGCCGCGACGGCGGCCAGCAGCCAGGTGGGCCAGAAGGAGCCGAGCAGGTACTCGGTGTCGGGGGGCGCGGCGGTGGTGAAGTCGCCGGCGTAGGCGACGACGCCCACGAGCAGCAGGGCGATCATGCCGACGGCGAGTATCCGGCTCATGCGCAGCAGCAGCCGGTAGCCGAAGACGGCGGCGACGACGGTGGCGACGGCGAGCAGCCCGTAGGTGAGGGCGCGCACCCCCTGGTCGTCGGGGAGACCGATGAGGCGGCCCATGACGCCGGTCATCACGTCGCCGCCGATCCACAGGGTGAGGGCGGTGTAGCCGAGGGAGAGCAGCAGGCCGACCACCGAGCCGACGAGTCGGCCCCGGACGCCGAACTGGGCGCCGCTGGAGGTGGAGAGGTTGGTGGCGGTGCGCAGGGAGACCAGTGCGAGCGGCGCGGTGAACACGATTCCGACGACGGTTCCGACCACGATGGAGGTGACCGACGGCCAGAGTCCGAGTCCGAAGGACGGCGGAAGCCAGCCGAAGACGATCACGCCGAGGCAGAGGTTGGAGCCGAGCAGGATCGACACCAGGTCCCTGGGGCCGCTCGTGCGTTCCTCCTCGGGGATGGTGTCGACTCCGCGCTGTTCGATGGGCATGGCTTGGCTCCCTGATCGACGGACGCTTGTTTGAGTGACGCTCAATGTGACTTAGACCAGCGGGTAGGTCAATGCTTTCCACGAAACGAATCCATGGTTAGAGTGATGCTCTAAACCGTGGAGGTGTTTGTCGTGCGACTGACCCCGACCGAGCGCGACCGGCTGCTGCTCTTCTCGGCGGCGGAGCTGGCCCGCGCCCGCCGCGCCCGAGGGCTGCGGCTCAACATCCCCGAGGCGACCGCCCTCGTCGCGGACACCGTCTGCGAGGCCGCCAGGGACGGCAGACGGCTGGCCGAGGCGATCGAGGCCGCGTGCTCGGTGCTCGGACCCGACGACGTGCTGCCCGGCGTGGCGGACGTCGTCACCGAGGTGCATGTGGAGGCCGTCTTCGAGGACGGCTCCCGGCTGGCCGTGGTCCCCTCCCCCATCCGGGGGGCCGCCGCGCTGGGCGACGAGGCGCCGGGCGCCGTACTGCCCGGGCCGCCGAGCCCGGAGATCGAGCCGGCCCTGCGGCTGACCGTGCGCAACACGGCCGCCGTCCCGGTCAGCGTCACCTCGCACTTCCACTTCTTCGAGGCCAACCCCCGGCTGGACTTCGACCGCGCCGCCGCCTACGGCATGCGGCTGTGCGTGCCCGCCGGCTCCTCCGTGCGCTTCGACCCGCACGGCGAGGCCGAGGTCGGCCTGGTGCCGATCGGCGGCGACCGGATCGCGATCGGCTTCGCCGGACTCGTCGACGGCCCGCTGGACGCCCCCGGCGCCAGGGCGGAGGCACTGCGCCGCGCCGCCGAGTGCGGCTACCTCGGCGCCGGGCCGGCCGCCGACGGCCACGCCGACGGCGACGACACCGAGGGCGACACCGACGGCGACACCCACCGCGAGGACCCCGACGACGCGGAAGGAACCACCCGATGAGCAGGCCCACCAAGCACAGCGACCACTGCGCCCCCGGCAGCCGCCACATCGACCCGCAGGAGTACGCGAGCGTCTTCGGCCCCCGCGCGGGGGACCGGGTCCGCCTCGGCGACTCCGGGCTGACCGTGCGGGTGGAGGCGGACGCGCAGCGCCCGGGCGACGAGTTCCTGGCCGGCTTCGGCAAGACCGCCCGCGACGGGCTTCACCTGAAGGCCGCCGCCGTCCGCGAGACCTGCGACGTGGTGATCAGCAACGTGCTGGTCATCGACGCGGTGCTCGGCATCCGCAAGGTGTCCGTCGGCATCCGCGAGGGTCGTATCCACGCCATCGGCCGAGCCGGCAACCCGGACACCCTCGACGGCGTCGACGTGGTCGTCGGCACCGGCACCTCGATCGTCTCCGGCGAGGGGCTGATCGCCACAGCCGGGGCCGTGGACACCCACGTCCACCTGCTCTCCCCCCGGGTGATGGAGGCCTCGCTGGCCGCCGGGGTGACCACGATCATCGGCCAGGAGTTCGGCCCGGTGTGGGGGGTGGGCGTCAACTCCCCCTGGGCGCTGCGGCACGCCTTCGACGCCTTCGACGCCTGGCCCGTCAACATCGGCTTCCTCGCCCGCGGCTCCTCCTCCGACGCCGCCCCGCTCGTCGAGGCGCTGGCCGAGGGCGGCGCCAGCGGCTTCAAGGTCCACGAGGACATGGGCGCCCACACGCGGGCGCTGGACACCGCGCTGCGGGTCGCGGAGGAGCACGACGTGCAGGTGGCCCTGCACAGCGACGGCCTCAACGAGTGCCTGTCCGTGGAGGACACCCTGCGGGTGCTGGAGGGCCGCACGATCCACGCCTTCCACATCGAGGGCTGCGGCGGCGGCCACGTGCCCAACGTGCTGAAGATGGCGGGCGTGCCGAACGTCATCGGCTCCTCCACCAACCCCACCCTGCCGTTCGGCCGGGACGCCGTCGCCGAGCACTACGGCATGATCGTCTCCGTCCACGACCTCAAGCCGGACCTGCCGGGCGACGCCGCCATGGCCCGCGACCGCATCCGGGCCGGCACGATGGGCGCCGAGGACGTCCTCCACGACCTGGGTGCCATCGGCATCACCTCCTCCGACGCCCAGGGCATGGGCCGCGCCGGTGAGACCGTGCGCCGCACCTTCGCGATGGCCGCCAAGATGAAGGCCGAACTCGGCCCGCTGACCGGCGACGGCGAGGCCGACGACAACGCCCGCGTCCTGCGCTACATCGCCAAGCTGACCATCAACCCGGCGATCGCCCACGGCCTCGCCCACGAGGTCGGCTCGATCGAGGTCGGCAAGCTCGCCGACATCGTGCTGTGGCGGCCGCAGTTCTTCGGCGCCAAACCGCAGCTCGTGCTGAAGTCCGGCTTCCCCGCCTACGGCGTCACCGGAGACCCCAACGCCGCCACCGACACATGTGAACCGCTGGTGCTGGGACCGCAGTTCGGGGCGTACGGGGCGACCGCAGCGGACATCTCGGTGGCCTTCGTCTCGGCCGCCGCGGCGGCGCTCGGCGACGACCGCATGCCCACCAGGCGGCGCCGGGTCGCCGTCCGCGGCACCCGCGGCATCGGTCCGGGCGATCTGCTGCTCAACTCGCGCGTCGGCGCCGTGGACGTCGACGGCGACAGCGGCCTGGTCACCCTCGACGGCGACCCGCTGCGCTCCCCCGCCGCCGACTCCGTCTCCCTCAACCGCCTCTACTTCCTGTGACGCCCGCCCCTGGCGCCCGGACACCGTAAGCCCCGACGCCGTAAGTCCCGACACCGCAAGCCCGGACACCGCAAGCCCCGACCCCGTGAGTCCCGAC
>NZ_VJYK02000203.1 GCF_007097205.2 Streptomyces alkaliterrae | reverse complement strand
GGCGGGGAGGGTGCGGTGGGAACGGTAGGACAAGAGGCTTGATCGGGATCGGGTAACAGGCGTCACCGTTACGCGGGTACGCGTCACAGCTCCTCGACAGCCCGCTGTCGGCCCGGGGGGCTGTGGGAGCCGGCTCGCACGCTCGATGTCACCACCCACCCAACCCCGAGGAGGCTCGTACATGCCCGACCGAGGTCTGTGGTCCTACAAGGAGATCGCCGCGCACATCCAGGTGCAGCCGGACACGGTCCGCTCGTACCGGAAGCACGGCCTGCTGCCCCCGCCGGACCTGGTGGACGGCGGCCGTCCGTACTGGCGGGCGGACACCATCCGGGCGTGGGTCGCCCGGCGCCCGGGCAGCGGGCGGCGCGGCCGTTGACGACGGGAATACCTGAGGGGGGTATAGAGTTTCCCCTACGGCGACGGCGGACGACGCCACTCACGCACACCTGGAGGACTCATGGACACGCGGCCCAACACCACCATCGTCTACAAGGTCACGGGCATGAGCTGCGGCCACTGCGAGAAGGCGATCAGCGAGGAGGTCGGCGCGCTCGCGGGCGTCACCTCCGTGACGGCGTCCGCCAAGGACGGCCTGGTGACCGTCGACGCCGCGACCGCTCTCGACGAGGAGTCGGTGCGCGCCGCGATCGACGAGGCGGGCTACGAGCTGGTCGGACAGGCCTGAGGGCCCGCGGCGCCGGCGGGCGCAGGAAGCCCGGCGAGATAGCCGGAACGCCCCGCCGCGAGTCCCCCCACGGGCTCGCGGTCGGGGCGTCCCAATCCCGGTTGGATTCCCCCCACGGGATCCACGCCGGGCGCCTGCCGGCAGCGCACGCGGCCGGAAGGCCGCTCAAAGCTTTGCGACCGCGGGACCACTGCCCGACACCAACTCCGCCGGGTGCTGGTGTCACCGGATGAGACAGCCGACCCGGGGAAATGGTTGTACGCGAGGTGAATGTGACTCGCGTCACTTCCCGGTGGGCGCGACGGAACGCCGGAGGGGGCCCCGGCCCCACGGCCGCGACCCCCTCCCGAAACGCTCGGACAGACGCGCGTCAGCGCTGCTCGACCGGCACGTAGTCGCGCTCGACGACGCCGGTGTAGATCTGCCGCGGGCGACCGATCCGGGAACCCGGCTCCTTGATCATCTCGTGCCACTGGGCGATCCAGCCCGGCAGCCGGCCCAGCGCGAACAGCACGGTGAACATGCTGGTCGGGAAGCCCATCGCGCGGTAGATCAGACCCGTGTAGAAGTCCACGTTCGGGTAGAGGTTGCGCGAGACGAAGTAGTCGTCGCTGAGCGCGTGCTCCTCCAGCTTGAGCGCGATGTCCAGCAGCTCGTCGGACTTGCCGAGCGCGGAGAGCACGTCGTGCGCGGCGGCCTTGATGATCTTGGCGCGCGGGTCGAAGCTCTTGTAGACGCGGTGTCCGAAGCCCATGAGGCGGACACCGTCCTCCTTGTTCTTCACCTTGCGGATGAAGGCGTCGACGTCGCCGCCGTCGCGCTGGATCTGCTCCAGCATCTCCAGCACCGCCTGGTTGGCGCCGCCGTGCAGCGGGCCCCACAGCGCGCTGATACCCGCCGAGATGGAGGCGAACATGTTCGCCTGCGAGGAGCCGACCAGCCGCACGGTGGAGGTGGAGCAGTTCTGCTCGTGGTCCGCGTGCAGGATCAGCAGCTTGTCCAGGGCGCCGGCGACGACCGGGTTCAGCTCGTACTCCTCGGCCGGCACCGAGAAGGTCATGCGCAGGAAGTTCTCGACGTAGCCGAGGTCGTTGCGCGGGTAGACCACCGGGTGGCCGACGGCCTTCTTGTAGGCGTAGGCGGCGATGGTCGGCAGCTTGGCCAGCAGCCGGATGGTGGAGATGTGCCGCTGCTGCTCGTCGAACGGGTTGTGGCTGTCCTGGTAGAAGGTGGACAGCGCGCTGACGACGGACGAGAGCATCGCCATCGGGTGGGCGTCGCGCGGGAAGCCGTCGTAGAAGCGTTTGACGTCCTCGTGCAGGAGGGTGTGCTGCACGATCTCGTTGCGGAAGCCGGCCAGCTCGTCGACGGTCGGAAGCTCGCCGTTGATGAGCAGGTAGGCCGTCTCCAGGAAGGTGCCGCGCTCGGCGAGCTGCTCGATCGGGTAGCCCCGATAGCGCAGGATGCCGTTCTCCCCGTCGAGGTAGGTGATCGCGGACTGCACGCCCGCGGTGTTGCCGTACCCCGAGTCCAAGGTCACCAGACCGGTCTGGGCGCGCAGCTTGCCGATGTCGAAGCCACGGTCGCCGACGGTACTGTCGACCACCGGGAACTCGTACTCGCTGCCCCCATGCCGCAGTACTACTGCGCTGTCGTTTGCGCGGTGTTCGCTCACGTCATCCCTCACCGACGGTAGTGCCTCTTCTTCGAGGTGCCCTGACTGGTTCCACTGTCCCCCATTTAGCACGCGCTGGTGCACTCGGGGTCGACCAGAGGGTGCTGAAATGGCACCCAGTGCCGCCCTTTGGTTATCACTCCTCCCGCTCTGTCCGCAATCGATGATCGATCGAAGTGCATCTCCGACCCGCCGAAACCGTCCGGACGGCCTGCGCCAGAGCCCGCCGCGAGCCGACCAGCACCACCAACCGTTTTGCCCGGGTCACGGCGGTGTAGAGCAGATTGCGCTGCAGCATCATCCACGCGCCCGCGGTGACCGGAACCACAACGGCCGGGTACTCGCTGCCCTGCGAACGGTGGATGGTCACGGCGTAGGCGTGCGCCAGCTCGTCCAGCTCGTCGAAGTCGTACGGCACCTCCTCGTCCTCGTCCGTGACGACCGTGAGCCGCTGCTCCTCCACGTCCAGCGCGGTCACCACCCCGACCGTGCCGTTGAAGACGCCGTTCGCGCCCTTCTCGTAGTTGTTGCGGATCTGGGTGACCTTGTCCCCCACCCGGAACACCCGGCCGCCGAACCGCTTCTCCGCCACCCCCGGCCGCCCCGGCGTGACCACCTGCTGGAGCAGGCCGTTCAGCGCGCCCGCGCCCGCCGGCCCCCGGTGCATCGGCGTCAGCACCTGCACGTCCCGGCGCGGGTCCAGACCGAACTTCGCCGGCACCCGCCGGGCGGCCACGTCCACCGTCAGCCGGGCGGCCTCCTCGGTGTCCTCCTCCGGGAAGAGGAAGAAGTCCGGCAGGCCCTGGGTGATCGGCGACTGCCCGGCGTTGATGCGGTGCGCGTTGGTCACCACTCCCGACTGCTGCGCCTGCCGGAAGATCCTGGTCAGTCGCACCGAAGGCACCGGACCGCCCTCGGCCAGCAGATCCCGCAGCACCTCGCCCGCCCCCACCGACGGCAGCTGGTCCACATCGCCCACAAGCAGCAGATGCGCGCCCGGCGGCACGGCCTTGGCCAGCTTGTTGGCCAGCAGCAGATCCAGCATCGACGCCTCGTCGACGACCACCAGATCGGCGTCCAGCGGCCGATCCCGGTCGTACGCGGCGTCCCCGCCCGGCTTCAGCTCCAGCAGCCGGTGCACGGTGGACGCCTCGGCGCCGGTCAGCTCGGCCAGCCGCTTCGCCGCCCGGCCCGTCGGCGCGGCCAGCACCACCGTGGCGCCCTTCGCCCGCGCCAGCTCCACCACCGAGCGCACGGTGAACGACTTGCCGCAGCCCGGGCCGCCGGTGAGCACGGCGACCTTGCTGGTCAGCGCCAACCGCACGGCGTCCCGCTGCTCGGGCGCCAGATCAGCCCCGGTACGGGCGGCGAGCCAGCCCAGCGCCCGGGCCCAGTCGACGTCGGCGAAGGCGGCGAGCCGGTCGTGCGGGGTCCGCAGCAGCCGCTTCAGCTGCCCGGCCAGCGACAGCTCGGCCCGGTGGAACGGCGGCAGGTAGACGGCCGTGATCGTGCGGCCCGGCTCCTCCGGGTCCGGCAGGCGCTCGCGCACCGCCCCCTCGGGATCCGCCGCCAACTCGTCCAGGCACTCGATGACCAGCCCGGTGTCGACCTGGAGAAGCTTGACCGCCCCGGCTATCAGCCGCTCCTCGGGCAGATAGCAGTGCCCCTGGTCCGCGCCCTGCGACAGCGCGTACTGGAGGCCGGCCCGCACCCGGGCGGGACTGTCGTGCGGAATGCCGACGGCCTGCGCGATGCGGTCGGCGGTCAGGAAGCCGATGCCCCACACGTCGGCGGCCAGCCGGTAGGGCTCCTGACGTACGACGCCGACGGACTCGTCCCCGTACTTCTTGTAGATGCGCACGGCGATCGAGGTGGAGACCCCGACGCCTTGAAGAAACACCATCACCTCCTTGATCGCCTTCTGCTCCTGCCAGGCGGCGGCGATCGTCTCCGTCCGCTTGGGCCCGAGCCCCGGCACCTCGACCAGCCGCCGCACGTCCTCCTCGATCACGTCGAGGGTGTCGGTGCCGAAGTGCTCGACGATCCGGTCGGCGATGCGCGGGCCGATGCCCTTGATCAGACCCGACCCCAGATAACGGCGGATGCCCTGGACCGTGGCCGGCAGCACGGTGGTGTAGTTCTCCACGGTGAACTGGCGGCCGTACTGCGGATGCGAGCCCCAACGGCCCTCCATCCGCAGCGACTCCCCCGGCTGCGCCCCCAGCAGCGAACCGACGACCGTCAGCAGCTCGCCGCCGCTCTCCCGGGAGCGGGCGGGCGCCACCCGGGCCACCGTGTAGCCGTTCTCCTCGTTGGCGTAGGTGATCCGCTCCAGGACCCCTTCGAGCACGGCGAGTGGATGTGCCATGGCACGACGTTAGCGCCCGCCACCGACAGCGCGTCCGACGCCTGTGGAAAGCCGGGAACGCCACGAACGCCACGAGGGGCCCGGTCGTGAAGACCGGGCCCCTCGTTTCTTCCCCCCTGTGGCGACCGGACCGTCTCCCCAGCGGCCGGCCGTCATGAGATGAGACTCACCACGCCCGGTGATGGTTGCGCCACGGAGGGAGGGTTTTCCCGATGTGTGTGCTCCGGCAGCCGGTCGGGTCAGGGCAGGCGGCCGCCGACCCTCTCGACCATCGGCTGGTCCAGCTCACGGTCGAAGGAGGCCAGCGGTCGGGCCAGTTCGGTGGCGGCCCGCTGCTGCGTCGTCTGCGCCTTCTCCGCCTTCACGCCGGCCCAGCGCAGCACGGACTCGGTGGCGGCGATACGGTCGGCCTCCCGCAACGCGTTGATGTTCGCACCGTGGTTGGCGCCCGGGGCGACGTAGAGAGCCGAGTCCCGGCTGCCCTTGCCAAGGCGGAACGGCTCGGCGCGCCACGGGTCGTTCTCGCCGTTCACGAACAGCATCCGCGAGGAGTGGTTCCGCACCCAGCGGTCGATGTCCCGCATGGCGTTGCGCTGGAAGCGCATCGGGATCTCGCGGGGCACGAAGGTGCGCGGCACGTTGATGCCCGGGTAGCGCAGCAGGTCGTCCAGGTGCGGCGTCTTCACGTTGGGCTGACCGAGCTGGGTGCCGGCCTGGTAGAAGTACGGCACGTAGGGGGTCATGCCCTGGTCGGAGTAGAACCCGAAGCCGCCGACCCGATCGACGAAGTCGTACAGTTCCTCGGTGGTGGCGTCCCGGCCCGGCACGGTCGGGCAGTCGGAGGCCCGCTGGTACTGCCAGAACGCCCAGGAAAGGTCGAGTACGGCCACCTCGAACGCGCGGTCGGCCGAGCCGACGAGGTCGAACGTCCAGCCCTCGTCGGCCGCGTCCTTCTCGTAGCGGGCGACCATCTCGTCACGGCGCTTCAGCGACTCCCGCTCGACGCCCGCCAGTGCGGCGCGGCACTCGGGCGTGCCGACGTTCGCGAGGAAGCGGTCGTAGGCGGAGTCCTCGTTGTTGTTCACGTTGTTGGGCGCCACGTAGGCAACCGTGCCGGACATGTCGTGCGGGTAGAAGCGGCGGTAGTACGTCGCCGTCATACCGCCCTTGCTGCCGCCGGTGGAGATCCAGTTGCGGGTGTAGATCGGGCTCAGCGCGCGGTAGATGCGGTGCTGGTCGCTGGCGGCCTGCCAGATGTCCAGCTTCGTCCAGTCGGCGGGCTGGGGACGCGAGGGAGTGAAGAACCGGTACTCCATCGACACCTGGTTGCCGTCGATGATCCGGGTCGGTTCGCTGCGGGCGGGGTTGGTGTTCAGTCCGTAGCCGGAGGTGAAGAAGACGGTCGGCCGCTTCTCCGACTTGTGGAGGACGGTGATCCGCTGCTTGAAGGTGCCCTTCTTCGGCTTGCGGTGGTCCACCGGCTGCTCGTAGTTCAGGACGAAGAAGCGGTAGCCCTCGACCGGCTTCTCCTCGATCAGGGACATCCCCCTGATCTTGAGCAGCCGGTCCTTGACGTCGGTCTGCCCGGTGCCCGTGCCGGCCGCGCCGGCGGAGGCGGTGCCGAGGCCGGTCGCGCCTATGAGCACCACGAGCGACAGCAGCCATCTGAGCGTTTTGCGCATACGTGACTCCCCGGTTCCCCTGGGTGTGGGTCGCCCTGGCGCCTTGTGTGGCAAGGGCGTTGGTCGCCGGGAAACCTACCTTCGCAGGAGCGCCGGACACCACCCCCAGGGCCGAGGAGGCCCTACGCTGCGGTCATGGAACTCGACGGCGAACCGGGTGAGGACGTCGGCGGCCGCCGGCCGTTGGCCACCGGCCCGCGGCAGATGGCGCTGCTGGACTTCGACCGACACTCCGCGGAGGACGCGCGGCGGTCCGGCTATGTGCTGGTGACGCTGTGGCACGGCGAACTGCTGCTGCTCGTACGGGTACGCGGCCGGGACTGCTGGGAGCTGCCGGGCGGCCGTCTGGAGCCGGGCGAGACGGCCCGGCAGGCGGCGGCGCGCGAACTGCGCGAGGAGACCGGGGAGTTCGTCCCCGAGGAGAAGCTGCGCTTCCTCGGTTACGCCACGACCTCGCTGGGGCCGGAGCGGCGGGTGCTGGTGGGCGCGGTGTTCGGGGCCGAGGTGGCCGGGGCACCGGGCAGGTTCACCGCCAACGACGAGATCAGCGAGGTGCGCTGGTGGGACGGCGTGGAGGCGCTGCCCCGCCTCCAGACCGTCGACACCCACCTCGCCGCGCTCACCCGCGAGAACCGGCCGCGCTGAGCGGTCCCTGGCCTCAGCGCTCGGACGCGGTGGCCGGGACGAGGGCGCCCGTGAAGGTGTGCCAGAGCTTGGCGTAACGGCCGTCCGCGGCGAGCAGTTCGGCGTGTGTGCCGTCCTCCACGACGCGGCCGTGGTCCAGTACGACCACCCGGTCGGCGCGGGCGGCGGTGGTCAGCCGGTGGGCGACGACCAGGGTGGTGCGCCGCCCGGCGAGCCGGTCGGTCGCCTGGTTGACCAGAGCCTCCGTGGCCAGGTCGAGCGAGGCCGTGGCCTCGTCGAGCAACAGGATGTCGGGCTGGACGAGTTCGGCCCGGGCGAGCGCGATCAGCTGGCGCTGTCCGGCGGAGAGGTTGCGGCCGCGTTCGTCGACCGCGTGCAGATAGCCGCCGGCCAGTGAGGCGATCATGTCGTGCGCGCCCACCGCGCGCGCGGCGGCCTCCACTTCGGCGTCGCTCGCGTCGGGCCGCCCGTAGGCGATCGCGTCGCGGACCGTGCCGGGGAACAGGTAGGACTCCTGCGGCACGACGCCCAGCCGGTGCCGGTAGCCGGTGATGTCCAGCTCGCGGAGGTCCTGGCCGTCGACGCGGACCGCGCCCGAGGTCGGGTCGTAGTACCGGGCGACAAGCTTGACGAGGGTGGACTTGCCGGCGCCGGTCTCGCCGACGAAGGCGACGGTCTGGCCCGCGGGTATGACCAGGTCGACGCCGCTGAGCGCCTGGTCCTCGCCGTCGGCGGTCGCGTAGCGGAAGTGCACGTCGTCGAAGGTGATCTCACCGCGCAGCGCCGGTACCCGCAGGGCGGCGCCGTCGCTCGGCGTGCTCGTCTCCTCCCGCAGCAGCTCCTGGATGCGGCGCAGCGACACGGCGGCCTGCTGGTACCCGTCGAACACCTGGGAGAGCTGCTGCACGGGCGCGAAGAACAGCTCGATGTAGAGCAGGTAGGCGACCAGCGCGCCGACGGTGAGCGTGCCGGCGCTGACCCGCCCGGCGCCGACGACCAGCACGGCCGCCGTCGCCACCGAGGCCAGCAGCTGCACGAAGGGGAAGTAGACCGAGATCAGCCACTGGCCGCGCACCCGCGCCCGGCGGTAGCCGTCGCTGCGTTCGGTGAAGCGGTCGGTGCCGATGTCCTCCCGGCGGAACGCCTGCATGATGCGCAGGCCCGCGACGGACTCCTGGAGGTCGGCGTTCACCACGCTGACCCGCTCCCTGGCCAGCTCGTAGGCGCGCACGCTCTGGCGGCGGAAGAAGACCGTGCCGATGATCAGCGGCGGCAGCGTCGCGAAGACGACCAGCGCGAGCTGGACGTCGATCACCAGCAGCGCCGCCAGGATGCCGACGAAGGTGAGCAGGGAGACCACTGCGGTGACCAGGCCGGTCTGGAGGAACGTGGACAGGGCGTCCACGTCGGTGGTCATCCGGGTCATCAGCGCGCCGGTGAGGTGGCGCTCGTAGTAGTCCAGGCCGAGTCGCTGGAACTGGGCGAAGATCTTGAGCCGCAGCGAGTAGAGGACCCGCTCGCCGGTCCGCCCGGTCAGCCGCATTCCGGCGAACTGCGCGGCCCACTGGACGAGCACCACCAGCAGCGCCATCCCGGCGGCCGCCCAGACCGCGCCGAGGGCAGCGCGCTCGACCCCGTCGTCGATGCCCTGGCGGATCAGCACCGGGAGCAACAGCATCAGCAGCGCGTCCACGGCGACGAAGCCGAGCGCGAGGGCCAGCGGGCGTCCGAAGCCGCGCAGCAGCCGGCGCAGCCCGTAGGACTCCTCGCGGCGGGCTGCCGTGCTCTCGTCGACGTCCGGTACGTCGGTGGCCGGCGGCAGGGCGGCGACCTTGGCCAGCAGCTCGGGGCTGCCGGGCAGCGAGCCGAGCTCGGCGCCGAAGCCGCCGGGCCGGCCGGACTGCGCGGCGGCCACCCCGGCGGCACCCCGGCCGCCGCCGTCGGTGGCCTCCGAGGCGCCGTCGCGGCGGACCCACAGCTCGGGGGTGACGCCGCCGACCGTGCGGTGGTGGTCGTGTCCGGCCTGCCCGGCCGGGTCGCGCTCGACGTCGCCCAGCTCGTCGGGGTCGGTCAGCAGCCGCCGGTAGAGCGGGCAGCGGGCGGTCAGCTCCTCGTGCGTGCCGACGTCGACAAGCCGGCCGCCGTCGAGCACGGCGATGCGGTCGGCGAGCGCCAGGGTGGACTGCCGGTGGGCGATGAGCAGCGTGGTGCGGCCGGCCATGACGCCGCGCAGCGCCTCGTGGATCTCGTGCTCGATGCGGGCGTCGACGGCGGAGGTGGCGTCGTCGAGCAGCAGCAGGCGCGGGTTGGCGAGAATGGCGCGGGCGAGGGCGATGCGCTGCCGCTGGCCACCGGAGAGGCTCAGCCCCTGCTCGCCGACGCGGGTGTCGTAGCCCTCGGGTAGCTCGGAGATGAAGCCGTCTGCCTGGGCTGCCCTGGCGGCGGCGCGGATCTGCTCGTCGGTGGCGTCCGGAACGCCGAAGGCAATGTTCTCCCGGACGGAGTCGGAGAACAGGAAGCTGCTCTCCGGGACGACGCCGATCGCGGCGCGCAGCGAACCGAGGGTGAGGTCGCGGACGTCGTGCCCGCCGACCCGCACGGCGCCGCCGCTGACGTCGTAGTAGCGCGGCAGCAGCATGGAGACCGTGGACTTGCCGCTGCCGCTGGTGCCGACGACGGCGACCGTCTCACCGGGGCTGATGCGCAGGTCGAACCCGCTGAGCACCGGCCGGTCGGCGCTGTAGCCGTACGTGACGTCGTCGAACTCCACGGAGGCGTCCGCGTCGGCCGGCAGTTCCACGGCGTCCGGGCGCTCGGACATCTGCGGCTCGGTGTCCACCAGCTCGAAGATGCGCTCCACGCCCGCGCGGGCCTGCTGGCCGATGGTGAGCATCATGGCCAGCATCCGGACCGGGCCGACCAGCTGCGCGAGGTAGGTGGAGAAGGCGACGAAGGTGCCCAGCGTGATCTGGCCGCGTACCGCCATCCAGCCGCCGAGCGCC
>NZ_VJYK02000202.1 GCF_007097205.2 Streptomyces alkaliterrae | reverse complement strand
CCGCCCGGTTCAACAGCCGCGGCGCGCGCGGTCCGAGGAACGGCAGCAACGTCACCACGCCCTGCCAGGGGCTGGGCGCGAGCTGGTTGCGCGGCGGCTGGGCACCGCAGTCCCGCATCACCAGCACAGCCTAATCATTCACGTCAGGGACCGGCAGCCGAGGCCCCACCGCCCCGCGGTGCTCGCCCACGACCCCGTTCCGAACGAAGTGACCCGGCGGTACGACCGAACCTCCCAGTGAAGCCCGTCCCCTGCCACCGGGTCAATGTCACCGCCGGCGGCCTGCCCTCAGTCGATGCGCCGGGGCGCGCCGAGCAACCCCGTCTCGGCGTCCGTCGGCTCGGTGAGCACGAACTGCTGGTGGTTGCGAGTGCACCAGAGCATCGCGTTGTCGCTGAGCGTCGGCAGGGTCGCCGCCACCTGCCGGGGCAGCCGCATGACCCGCGCCACCACCTCCGTCTCCTGCGGGGACAACCGCTGGAGGCCGACGAGGTCCGCCCGGTTCAACAGCCGCGGCGCGCGCGGTCCGAGGAACGGCAGCAACGTCACCACGCCCTGCCAGGGGCTGGGCGCGAGCTGGTTGCGCGGCGGCTGGGCACCGCAGTCCCGCATCACCAGCACCGGGCTGGAGATCGACGGGCCCTGCGGCGCGATCTGCCGCACGTCGTGCACGGACACGCACTGCTGGCCGCCGCCGGCGGCCTGCGCCATCTGCGTCCACACCGGCGCACGCGCCGTCTCCACCGCGACCCGCGCGCCCACGGCAACTGCTCGCAGCGCCAGCAGTTGCGCGATCCACACACTGCCCACCAGCAGCACGTCCACCGGCTTCGGGCGCAGCAGGCTGACCACCGCCGGCTGGTTCTGCGGATCGACGCCGATCACGACGCCGTCGTCACCGACCGGCAGACCCAACTCCCCGACCACCTCGGCCGGCAGCAGATGGCGACCGGCACGGGGGCCGCGCAGCCCGAACCCGGGGTGGGTGCGCCTGGCCGGAGCGGTCGACGCCGACGACTCGCCTTCCGGCGTCGGTAGGTGGCTGGGTCGGCCCGGGCGGGCCGTCCAGGTGTCCTGGCCGGTCCAGGCGGGACGCTGGGGGTAGACGGGCGCGGACATCAGCGGGTACCTCCGAGGGGGAGCGTGGCCAGCAGACCGGGCAGCTGCTCCCGATCCAGCCGGACCAGGCCGGCCTTCGCCGAACGCGCGCGCTGCTCCAACTCCTGCTGGGCAGCCGCGAGTTCGTTGTCACTACGGGCGCAGAGCCGGACGTGGCCGGTGAGCGCGCGGGCACTGTGCGTACCGTGGTCGGCCGTCAGGCTGAACACGCTCGCCATCGCCCGCCCGCCCGACAGCAGCCGCACGAGGTCCGCCAACGGCGTCGCGCCCGAACCGAGCTGCGGCCACGACCGCACCCAGTAGGAGGAGTGCCACCGGTCGTCGCACCGCCAGGCGCGCGCCGTCTCCTCCGTGCGCCGCCGACTCTGGTTGTCGCGCCCCGCCGCGACGTTGGCGCGCGGGCTGGCGCACACAGCGACGCCGAGCGCTGCCACCACCTCGCGCTCCTCCAGCACCCGGGCCTCCAGTCCGTACCCGCTCAGCCGGCTCACCAACTGGTCCGCCGCCCGCAGCAGCGACCGCTGCGCGCCGCCGAGACCGCCGCCACGCGCCTCGACCGCCTCCGGGCACAGCTCCGGGTCGAGCTTCAACGCGATCCACGTCATCTGCACCGCAGGCGTCCCGGTACGCGCCTGGAGCGGCCCGTAGGAGACCGCCGCCACCGCCTGCGGCGGCAGATGCGGCGCCGGTGCCGGCTGGCTGTACTGCACGAACTGGGCCGACTCAAGACGGATGTCCTCGATCTGCAGCGCCGAGTGCAGCAGGTGCAGCGGTACCGGACGGCTGTCCCGAACCGGGCGCAACGGCTCGTCCGGCGCCTCCACCTGCACCAGCGCCGTCAGGAAGGTGCCGTCGCCGACAAAGCCGACCGCGCGCTGCTCCCGGTCCATGTACTCGTAGGTGCGCAGGCTCGGATCGCACTCCACCACCGGGGCGAACGCCGACTCCACACCCGGTGGCACCGGCACGATCGCCGCCTTGCGCCGCTTCATCGCCCGAACGGTGGCGAACCAGTCCGGCAGCGGTACCCGCCGCCACCGGCCCAACGCCGCCACCAGCAGCAGTACGGCGACCACCGCCATCGCGACGGCCAGCAGCATGTGCACGGCCAGACCCACCAGCACGAGGGCCAGCGCGATCTCCACGAGTACGAGCTGCCGCACCCGCACCGCGCCCAATCCCCCACCGCGCGACCGCAGTCGGGGAGTGACGGGCGTGGGCGCACGGCGTTGACCGCCGCCTCCCGGCGGCGGTGCGACAGGATGCGGCGCGGCGGGACCGCCGCCTCGGGACGGATCCTGCCGGCGACTGCGGCGTCGGGACCTGGTGGCGCTGGACATCCCCCGGCGTGCTCCTCTACTGCTCGGCGCCTCGCATAGCGACCGCCGCAATCGACTGGTTCCGGCTACTCGACACCCGGACCGTACGGACCGATCATCACACGGCATAGTAGAGGCCGGGCCGGCGGTAGCCGGGAGACGGTCACAGATGGAACTGGTACACGGGGAGTCAACGCAACCATGGCATCACGCCGGGACGAGCTCAATGCCTACAACTTCGCGCGCAAGCGCACAGTTGCCGCATTCCTCAAGCCGCTGCCCAACGGTTCCGTGGAGAGCGCTCCGCGCCCCGTACGCACCGTCGTACCGACAGCCGTGCTGGGCCTGTTGATCGTCGTGGGCTTCGGCGGCTGCGGGCTGATCAAACCGGCAGCGCCGGCGGGCTGGAACAACCCCGGTGAAAAGGTCATCGTCGGCGACAAGTCGACGACCCGGTACGTCGTTCTCAACTCAAAGGAAAAGGACGAGCAGGGCAATTCGAAGAGACTCCTGCACCCGGTACTGAATCTCGCCTCCGCCCGACTCCTCCTCGACCCCTCGAAGTTCGAGGTCGTCAAGGTCAAGGAATCCGTCCTGGACGGCGACGACGCCCCGCCGCACGGCCCCACCATCGGCATCCCCTACGCCCCCGACCGGCTTCCCGAGTCCAAGGACGCAGCCGCCAAGAAGACCTGGGCGCTGTGCGAGCAGCCCGGCGGCGGCGCCGACTCCCGCGTCCAGCGAGCCCTGTTCGTCTTCGCGAACAAGGACGAACAGCGCGCCAAGGTCACAGACGCGGGCAAGGGCAGGCTGAACAAGCGCGGCTCCCTCTACGTCAAGGACCCGGACGGCGCCGAGTGGCTGGTCGACCACCTCGGAGTCGCCCACCAGCTCGACGCGACGTTCCCCGAGCGGATGCTCCGCCAGGACGTCGACCGCCGCGAGCGGCAGCGCCTGGACGGCCTGCTGCGCGGCATCCTCTTCGGGCAGGAGACCGCGCCCCAGGCGGTCACCGAGGAGTGGATGAACACCCTCATCAAGAGCCCCCTCCCGCTGTTCTTCCCGCCCGTCAAGGACGCCGGGCAGCCCTCCTCCACCACCGGCGTGCCCGCCGAGCACCGCACCAACGGCAAGATCATCGAGGCGAACGGCGAGTTCTACGTCGTACTCGACGACGGCGTCGCGCCCGTCTCGCCGTTTGCCGCCAAGCTGCTGCTCGAGGGTCCGGTCGGCGGCGCGGTCTACCAGAACGAGGCGCCCGAACCCGTCAAGCTCCCGCTCGCCAGCATCACCGTCGACCAGCCGCGCTTCATGGGCGAGCTGAACGGCCGGCAGGTGCCGTGGCCGCGCGAGGAGACCACCCGCACCAACACCCACGAGCAGTCCGACGGACGCCGCGTCGTCTGCAGCGTCTACTACGGCGGCAACCGCACGATCCCCGGCCTCGGCACCGAGACCGACGTACGGGAGATGTCCACCTGGGCCGGCCGCGGCTACCCCGCACCCATCGTGGACGGCAGCGGCAGCACCTACGTCACCCCCGGCAGCGGTCTGCTCTACAAGGAGGTCACCGGCAAGGCGAAGGACGGCTCGCTCTTCCTGGTCACCGACACCGGGCTGCGATACTCCGTGCAGGTCAACAACGACAGCGCGGACACCTCCGGCAGCGCCGACAACGAGCAGAACAAGGCCCAGATCCGGCTCGGCTACGGCGACATCGCCGCCCCGCCGTTGGTCCCCAGGGAGTGGTCCCGCCTGCTCTCCGCCGGCCCGTCACTCAACACCGAGGCGGCACGCCAACCCCAGGGCAGCTGACGCCCGCCTCGCGGCGGTCGGCGAGGGCACCCAGCACCCCCCCGCCGACCGCCGTCCGAATCATCCCTTCCCGCCCGATGTGTAATTGCCCCGACCAAATCACTTGCCTCCACAAGCAGTTGGAGTCTGTAGTGAACAGGTCACAAACCGCGGCCCCTCATTGGGGCTGTCGGAGTCAGTGGTTACAGTGGTTTTAGGCACCAACAAGGTGGTGCCGACCGCGGGGGCACCGGAAGGCGCCCGGCGGGCAAGGTGCGAGTCTCATGGGGGACGTTGACTATGAGCGGTAGGTTTACGACAACTGAGGAGGAGATGGTTGCGTTCAGCAACAAGATCTCCAACGTCAGTAGCTCGATCCAGGGTGAGATCAAGCGCCTTCAGACCGTGGTCGACACGATCACCGGCGGCTGGAAGGGTGCGGCGGCGACCTCGTTCAACACCATGCAGTCGCAGGTGAACACGGACGCCACCAAGCTGAACCAGGTACTGGCCGAGATCAAGGAAGCGATCGACGCCACCACGAAGAACTACGTGGCCTCCGAAGAGGAGCAGCGGCAGATCGTGACGAAGGCCGGCGCCGAGTCGTCCCCCTTCGGGTGAGCCGTACCCCGCAGCGCATGACGCGTGCGGGTGACCTCTCCGGTACGTCCGGCACATCCGGCACATCCGGTACACATCGACTCACCGAAGCCGACCCACCTCACCGACTCCCCGAGGAGACACCATGTCGGGCCAGATCCTCGTCAACTTCCAGACGATCCAGCAGGCCGCAACCGACGTCCGCACCACCGCGGGCAACATCAAGTCGCAGCTCGACGACCTCGAGAGCGGCGTGAAGCGCATCGCCCAGAGCTGGGAGGGCTCCGCCAAGGAGGGCTACCAGACACGGCAGCAGGAGTGGGACAAGCGCGCGGCCTCGCTGCACGCCACCCTCCTCGCCATCTCCAAGGCCCTCGACACGGCCGCCCAGAACTACGAGTCCACCGAGCAGAAGAACGCCGGCATCTGGAACTGAAGGCTCGTCGGGCGGGCCCTCCACGCGCCGACCGGCGGACGGGGTGCGCGGAGAAACCACAGGGCGGGCGCGCTGCCACAGTGCGTCCGCCCCTCGTGTCCGCGCCTCCCGGCCGCCGAATCGGCCGACCGGCAACACAGCACCAGCCCTGAACCACCACACCCCGCGACCACGCGGGAAGCACCACATCGGTCGAGTACCGGGGAAGAGCGGATAGACCGTGGGACACCGCGACCAACGACACCGAACCGGCCGCTGGCGCCGCGCCGCCCGCAGGGCGGCCGTCGCGCTGTGCGCGTTCGGCCTCGTCTGCGGATCGGCCACCCCCGCCCTCGCCGACGACGGCCCCGGCGGCCCCGACGCCCCTGACGGAGACGTCGGCGTCCCGCTCAACAACGGCCAGTGCAACTTCCCCGCCGACCCGATAACCGGCACCCCCTGGTCCCTGCAGCGTCTGCTGCTCGACCAGATGTGGGAGGACACCCGGGGCGAGAACGTCACCGTCGCCGTCATCGACAGCGGCGTCAACCGCTCCCACCCCCAACTGAAGGGCGCCGTCGTCAAGGGCGCCGACGTCGTCGAGAAGAAGGGCGACGGCACGGCGGACACCGCCGGCCACGGCACCAAGGTCGCCGGCATCATCGCCGCCCGCCCCGCCAGGGGCACCGGCTTCGTCGGCATCGCCCCGGCCGCCAAGATCCTGCCCATCCGGCAGAACGACCCGGAGAAGGGCGGCGTGGTCAAGGGCCTCATCGAGGCGATCGACATCGCAATCGCCCGCAAGGTCCAGATCATCAACATCTCGCAGGGCACCAGCATGCGCCTGCCGCCGAACTCCGCCCTCCACAAGGCCATCGAGCGCGCACAGGCCGCCGACATCCTCGTCGTCTCCTCCGCCGGCAACGACGGCGCCTCCGGTGCCACGAAGGACACCTACCCGGCCTCCATCGACGGCGTCCTCGGCGTCGCCGCCTCGGACCGCAACAACGAACGCGCCGCCTTCTCCCAGCCCGGCTCCTTCGTCGACCTCGCCGCCCCCGGCGTCGACATGGTCTCCACCGTCCCCATCGGCGGACACTGCGTCGACCACGGCACAAGCTTCGCCGCGCCCTACGCCGCAGGCGTCGCTGCCCTCGTCCGCTCCAAGAACCCGAAGTGGACGTACGAGCAGGTCATCTGGCACCTCCAGCGCACCGCCGACCGAGTCCGCCCGGACCGGGACCAGAACATCGGCTGGGGCGTCGTCGACCCGGTCGCCGCCATGACGGACGACGACAAGCCCCCCACAGGCGAACCCGAACCCGACAAGACGGAACTGGCCGGCGTCAACGCCGAGAACATCCTCCCGGCGCCCCTGATCCTCGGCGAGACACCGCAGGAACGCCGCGTCCGCTACGGGCTCTACATCTTCACCGGCGGCGTCATGGGCGTCGCCCTCGTCGTCGGCACCTCGGTCGCCCTCCGCGACTGGCGCCGCAAAACCGCACAAAATCTTCACGGGGAGGCCACTCATGGCTAAAAGCGAGGCGTACCGCGTCGATCTCAGCTCGCTGGAGCAGGTCGTCAAGGACCTCAACGGAATCCTGAAGCAGCTCAACGGGGCGGACTCGAGCGCCAAGTACAAGACGACGCTTTCCCCCACGGCCCTCGGAACCGGCGCGAACGGCGTGAACTTCACCGAGGCCGACAAGATGACAAAAGCTCACGCTGTGATGAAGCGTCACATCGAGGAGATCGTGGAGCACCTCAACGAGGTCATGGATCAGTACGGCAAGAAGACGAAGCGGGCGCACGGTGCCTACCAGGACCAAGACGCCGACGTCGTCCGGACAATGAACGGCTGATGGCGGTGCGAGGAACGCGACAGTCGCGACGGTCAGAAAAGAAGGGCAAGGGGGAGATTATCCATGGCTGGTAAAGACACGGCCCTGCCGGGCGGTTCCCAGCACGAGTACACGTTCATCCCGCCGCAGCAGTGCTTCAACGAGAAGCACACCACGGACTTCGCCAACCTCGACGTGAGCACGATGAAGGCCATGGTCGGGGCGGCGAACCCGACCGAGGTCTCGAACGTAGCCAAGGGCTGGGAAGACCTGTGCATCCTCCTGGTCGGCAGTTCTTCTGCCGGTAGTGCCGCTGGCGGAATCGTCAAGGACTTCACTACCGCAGTGAACAAGGTCCTCAACGATTGGCAGGGAGACGCGGCGGACAAGTTTCGCAAGGAAGCCAAGAAGATCGAGAAGAAGCTCACCGACGCTTCTGAGTACGCCCGCTACACCTACATCGCGATGGACGGCGTTGGCACGGTCCTGAAGGACATCAAAGCCAAGGTCGAGAGCATGGAGGAGCCGAGCGCGGCGGCGTCTGCTGGCGACAAGCTCGGCGACGGCGGTACTCGAGACGACTCGGGCCTCAAGCGTGATCTGGCCGCTGGTATGAGTACGGAAGAGGCCCTCCAGCGTAACCACGGCTCTCTCTCCCTGAAGAAGGAGTGGCAGCTCGAGGTCGCCGTATACATGGAGCGTCTGGGCTCCGCCTACAACTCTCAGGCCAAGGCGATGGGGTCATGGCGGCGTGACGACAAGCCACGAGACGGCAATGACGAATACCCAGGCAACCCTGGTGGAATCACTCCAGTGCCACCAGTTCTCCCGCCTGGCGGTGCCGCAGTCAAACCGGCCGGCCTCGGCCCCGGCGCGACCGGTCCCAAGGGGCCGGGCTTCACTCCGCCCAGCGGTATCGGTAGCCAGCGCCCGGACGGAATCACTGGTGGAGTTGGTACCAACAAGCCGGGAACCGGGATCAACGGTCCCGGCGGGGTCAACAGCCCGATCTCACAGGTCGGTACTGGCCTCAACGGCGTATCGCCCAACAGTACGGGCCTCGGTGGCGGAGGCGCAGGCCTGAGCGGCGCAGGGCTTGGCGGCGGTGTCGGTGCTGCCGGCACCGGTGCCGGAGCAAGCGGAATCGGTGCTATGCCCGGCGGGATCGGGGGTGCTGCCCGCGGAGCTGGCAGCCGCGTCGCTGGTGCGGGCGGCCGCGCGGGTGGCGCTGGCCGGATGGGCGGCATGCCCGGTATGGGGGGCGCCGGAGCCGGCGCCGGTGGTGCCGGCAAGGGTGGCTCGGGACGTGGGGCGCTCGCGAAGCAGCGAGGTGGAGTCGTCGGCGCTGCTGGCAAGTCGGGCTCCGGGGCTCAGGGGGGCTCCGGACTCCATCGCAGCCGTGGCGGTTCCCAGGCCGGTAAGGGCGGGACTGGCCGCGGCGCAGGCATGATGGGCGCACCTGGAGCTCGTGGCGCAGCGGGCAATGAGGACAAGAACCGCAAGGACCGTCCCGACTACTTGGTGGAAGACGAAGAGACCTGGGCTACGAAGAGGAACGTCGCGCCCCGCGTGATTGAGTAGTCCTGCGCCACCTTCTGGTGGCGACAGATCTCAAGACGTGGTCCACAGCCAGCGGGCTGTGGACCCGTCCCACGGAAAGGTGATTGGCATGGGCTTCCCTCACGCACTGCGTGCGGTGGGCGGCATGGTGCTTGCGGGAGCACTGCTCTTCGGCGCCCCGCCGGCGGCTGTGGCCGACCAGGTCCGAGAGGACCAGTGGCCGCTGAAGGCATACGACGTCAACGCCATCTGGAACATCTCCAAAGGAAGAGGCGTCACCGTCGCGGTGATCGATGACGGCGTTGACGCTGACCATCAAGACCTTCGGCGCAACGTGCTCAAGGGAAAGTCGTTCCTGGACCAAGGTGAGGCCGAGCTGAGGTCGGGGGACGGTCACGGCACCAGCATGGCTGCAATCATCGCTGGTCATGGACACGGGCCGGGGAACTCGTCAGGTGTGATGGGCCTAGCCCCAGAAGCAAAAATCCTCCCCATCGCTACCGAAGGGAGCGCTGGTCAGCTCGTCTCTGCCATCCGCTATGCAGTGGACAATGGCGCATCTGTGATCAACATCTCACGGGGTACGCCAGACAGAGCTGACGCCGAAGAGGAAGCGATTGCCTATGCGTTCAAGAAGGACGTGCTGGTAGTCGCTTCATCTGGGAACGAGGGACTTGGGCCCGAAGGAGAGGAGTACCCGGCGAGCTATCCAGGGGTTGTCTCTGTCGGAGCCGTCTCGAGTAGCGGCGAGATTTGGGAGAAGTCAAACTACGGCCCCAAGCTGATGCTTACCGCTCCTGGCGTCGGCATCGTCTCCGCAGGCGGCGGAACCACAGCCTTTCCCTACCGTAAGGGAACGGGAACTTCCGGAGCTACCGCGTACGTGTCTGCCGCTGCGGCGTTGCTGCGGGCGAAGTTCCCGGACCTGACCGCCGGGCAGATCGCTAACCGGCTGGTGAAGACTGCAGGGCTGCCGCCTTCCGCGAAGGACCTCTCCCTGCCGGACGAGAAGTACGGGTACGGCTACATCCAGCCGCTCGCCGCGCTCCAGCGCGACATCCCGGCCGGGTCGAAGAACGGCCCCCTGAAGGTGCCCAGCGAGGCCGGCTCGGACCCCTCGGCTCCCGCATCCCCGCATCCGGACCTCGACTATGTCGACCCCAACGCGTCCAGCTGGAATCTGCCTCTCATCGGGGGCGGCTTCGCCGCGTTCGTGTTGTTGGTCGTGGGCCTGGTGGTCGTGCTCACCCGGAAGAAGAAGCGGCCGAACAACTTCCCGCCCCCGGGCGGTCCCATGCACGGCCCTGGCAGCGGCGGGGGCTACGCCGGCCCTGCGAACGTCGGACTTCCGCATCAGCCGCCCGGCCCCTACCAGGGGCAGCCGCAGCAGCCCGGCGCGTACCCGCCGCCCGCCCCCAACCAACCC
>NZ_VJYK02000201.1 GCF_007097205.2 Streptomyces alkaliterrae | reverse complement strand
GGCTCGCGGGGCGGGAGACGGCGTGTGTCACCAGGGGTTGGTGCATGATCTCCACTCCTTTCCGGACTGCTCGGGTTGCGTGAGGGTGCGTGCGCGGTGGGGGGCTCACTCGGCGAGTGAGCCCCCCATCCTCACCCGTGCCCGTCGCTCGGGGGAGGCGCGAGGGCACCGGGAGTCCTTGCTACTCCTTGTTCTGCCACTGGTCCTCGGATGTGGGACGCACATCGTTGATCTTGTCCTTGAGTACCTGGACGGCCCGGTGTTCGGTCGATCCGTCGCCGCGGAACGAGATCAGCACCCAGTCGCCCTCCTCCGCCGCCTTGTTGCCTCTGGCGGGAGTGACGTACTTGCTCCGCATGTCGTCAGTCGAGAGTTCCCGAAGTCCCTCCGGCTGTTCGCCCTTCCGCGCCTCCGAGCAGTCCTTGGTGCTGCCGCCTCGGAAGGCGTCCGACTCCAGGGCGCAGGCTTCCGCCCACTTGCCCTTGGCGGCGAACTTGAAGTGTTCTTCGGCGAGTTCCTTGTTGTTGCCGGTGGAGCAGCCGACTACCAGGAGCGCGGTCGCTGACGTCAGGGTCAGCGCCGCGCGTATGCGGCGAGTGAACGCGGGCATCTGTAAACCTCCAATTGATATACTGAGACTAGAACAATCGACGGCCGCTCCGCAAGCGGCCGACCCACGGGGTCGCGGGTCAACGGGCCCTGAAAGCAGCCGTTTTGGCCACCCACGGCGTGGGTGCGGCCCGCGAACGCTTGCGCCTGCCGGGTGTGAGGTGCCTAGAGTGCCGGGGAACCGGGGTTCGGGCGGCCGCCGTGTGCGTCGTGCCCGCCGGTTCTCCCTCAACCCGTCGCCTGTGACAGGGGAGTCGAGTCCTCGGCTCCCCTGCTTGGCGTTTCCCCTGCCGTTCGTGGCCAGCCGCAAGGAGCGTGGTTCCGCATGCCGTTGTCGTCGTCCGTACGCGAGAGGTTCGCCCGGCAGTACGCCCGGACGCGGCGGTTCGGTCTGGGGGTGCCGCGGTCGTTCGCCGTGTCGGAGGGTGGGGAGCGGGTGCTGTTCGTCCGGAGTCGGGGTGCGGAAGATCCGGTGTCCTGTCTGTGGCTTGCGGCGGACGGGCGGGAGACGCAGCTCGCCGACCCGGTCCGGCTGGGTGCCGCGGGGGACGACGTGCCGGAGGCGGAACGTGTGCGTCGGGAGCGGGCCCGGGAACGGGCCACCGGCATCGTGGACTTCTCCGCCGACGCGGCGGTCCGTACGGCGGTCTTCACGCTGGGCGGTGAGGTGTGGTGGCTGCGCGTCGACGGCGAGGTCGCGGCGCCGAGGCGGCTGGTGCTGCCGGGGCCGGTGGAGGCCGCGCGGCTTGATCCGACGGGGCGGCGGGTGGCGTGTGCGGTCGAGGGGGCCGTCCACGTCGTCGAGCTCGAAGGCGACGCGGCGGCGCGGCTGTTGGCCGCACCGGAGCACGCCGACGTGCGGTACGGGCTGGCCGAGCACGTCGCCGCCGAGTCGATGCACCGGCCGGACGGGCTGTGGTGGGCGCCGGACGGGCGGCGGCTGCTGGTCGCCCGGGTCGACGAGTCCGCCGTCCGGCGCTGGTGGTTGAGCGACCCGGCCGACCCGGCGTCCGCACCCCGCGCCGTCCGCTACCCGGCCGCCGGAACGGACAACGCGGACGTGCGGCTGTACGCGTTGGACCTCGACGGCCGCCGGCGGACGGAAGTCCACTGGTCACGCGGGGAGTTCGAGTATCTGGCGAGCGCGGCGTGGGACGCGCACGGGCCGCTGCTCAGCGTGCAGAGCCGCGACCAGCGGACCGTGCTGCTGCTCGCCGCCGACCCGACGACCGGCGAGACGCGGGAACTGTGGCGGCAGCGGGACGAGAAATGGGTGTCGCTGGTGGCGGGCGCACCCGCGCGCACCCGGTCGGGCCGGCTGCTGCACGTCGAGGACCACGGGAGGAGTCGACGGCTGTTCGTGGACGGGGAGCCGGTCACCCCCGACGGGCTGCAGGTCGACCGCATCCTCGGCTCACCCGCCGGGGAGGCGGTGTACTTCGCGGGCAGTGCGGAGCCGACCGAGGAGCATGTGTGGAGATGGTCGCCGGGGGAGGGGCTGCGGCAGCTCACCACCGCCCCCGGAACGCACACCGCCCATCCGGCGGCGGGTGGCGGCGCGCTGGTGCTCGTCTCGCGGACGGAGGAGCGGCTTGTCGAGGTGACGTTGCGGCGCGCCGGGCGGGCGGACGTGCCGATCGGGGTGCGGGCGGCCGAACCGCTGTTGCCGCCGCGCGCGGTCCATCTGCGGGCCGGGGCCCGCGAGGTGCGTACGGCGTTGCTGCTGCCGTCCTGGTACCGGCCCGGCGAAGGCCGTCGACTCCCCGTCCTGCTCAGCCCGTACAGCGGGCCGGCGATGCGGCTGGTCACCCGGACCCGGCATCCGCTGCTCTGCGAGGCCCGGTGGTTCGCCGAACACGGCTTCGCGGTGGTCGTCGCGGACGGGCGGGGCACGCCGGGGAGGGGCCCGGCCTGGGAGAAGGCCGTGCACGGCGACACGCTCGGGCCCGTCATCGAGGACCAGCTCGCCGCGCTGCGGGCCGCCGCCCGGCACTGCGCCGACCTCGACACCAACCGCGTCGCGATCCGCGGCTGGAGCTACGGCGGCACGCTCGCCACCGCCGCCGTGCTCCGCCACCCCGACGTCTTCCACGCCGCGATCGCCGGCGCCGCCCCCAGCGACCAGCGGCTCTACGACGCCCACTGGCGGGAGCGCTTCCTCGGACACCCGGACGACAACCCGACCGCCTACGACCGCTGTTCGCCCGTGAACGAGGCGGCCGAGCTGCGCCGCCCGCTGTTGCTGATCCACGGACTCGCCGACGACAACGTCGTCGCCGCGCACACGTTGCGGCTGTCCGCCGCACTGCTGGCCGCCGGCCGCCCGCACCGGGTGCTCCCGCTGCCCGGCGTCACCCACGGCACCATGGACGAGGACACGACGGTCCGCCTACTGGAAGCCCAACTCGCCTTCCTGGAAGAGTCGTTGGGTGTCACCGCGCCGGCCGACGGAATTCAGCCTTTTGAGTGATCGGCTCGTTACAACCGGTTGCCGCGGCGGTGGTACGGCGGGAACATGCCCGGCGTGAGTCTGACTACCGATGGGCGGGCGCCCGGGCCGGTGCGGTTCTACCTGATCTGCGATCGCGGCGACTGCCAGGAGCGGATCTGCTTCGACCTGGTCATCTCCGAACCGCCGCCGGACCAGGACGAGGACCTGTTCGGCAACCTGCTGCACGAGGCCTCCGCCGCCGCGCCCTACATCAACGAACGCGGCTGGATCCTGATCGAGGGCGGCGAGGGCTACTGGTGTCCCAAGTGCCACGCGTGACCACGTCGTAGGGTCGGGGCATGACGGACAGCGGACACGTCGTGGTGGTCACGACCACGGACGCGGAGGACAAGGCGCACGAGCTGGCGGGCGCCGTGATCGGCGAACGGCTCGCCGCGTGCGCGCAGGTGTACCCCATCTCCTCCGTCTACCGGTGGCGGGGGAAGGTCGAGCGCGACCAGGAGTGGCGCGTCGACTTCAAGACACGCGGTGATCTTGTCGAGGAGCTGACGCGGTACGTCGGCGAGCACCACGACTACGACGAGCCGGAGGTGATCGTGCTGCCGATCACCGGGGGTTCGGCGGGCTATCTGAGCTGGGTGACGGACGAGACGACCGGACGCTGAGCCGGAGGAGCCGCAGGCTCGCCCGGCCATGAGCCGGGCGAGCCTGCGGCTCCTCGGACGAGCGCCCCGCCTCCTCGCGGTGGCTCAGCGTCCTCGCGGTGGCTCAGCGGGTGGTGAAGCCGCCGTTGGCGAAGATCGTCTGGCCGCTCAGCCAGCGCCCGTCGGTGGCCAGGAAGGTCACCAGCGGCACGATGTCCTCGATCTTCGTGAGCTCGCCGCCCATCGCCTGGGACTTGAGGTAGGCCACCCGTTCCGGGGTCTCCTGCGGGTAGAAGAACGGGGTGTCCATCGGGCCCGGCGCCACGTTGTTCACGGAGATGCCGCGCGGCGCGAACTCCTTGGCAGCCGCCCGGCTGAAGTGCTCCACGGGCGCCTTGGCGCCCGCGTACGTGGAGTAGCCGTCGGTGAAGGCTGCCAGCAGCGAGGTGAGGATCGTGATGATCCTGCCGTTGTCGTTGAGCTGCCGGCCGGCCTCGCGGATGAAGAAGTAGGCCGCCTTCGCGTTGACGGCGAACATCCGGTCGTACTCCTCCTCGGTCGTCTCCACGATCGGCTTGCGCAGCACCATCCCGGCCGTGTTGACGGCGACGTCCACGCCGCCGAACCGCTCCCGCGCGGTCGAGAAGAGTCGTTCCACCTCCTCCACCCTGGTCAGGTCGCCCTGCACCACCAGGGCCTTGCCGCCGGCCGCCTCGACGGCCTCGGCGGTGCGCCGGGCATCGGGCTCGGTGGCGTCCGAGTGGTAGTGGACGACGACGTTGGCGCCGTCGGCGGCGACCGTCGTGCTGATCAGTCCGCCGAGGTTCTTCGCCCCCGCTGCCACCAGGACGGTCCTGCCGGAAAGCGAGTACTTCGAGTCCATCGGGAATCCCTTCACCGAGTCTGTGCGACATACCGTCTGTGCGACGTACCGCACCACCGTCGCCCGGGAGGGCCCGCCGGCTCTTGAACCATCCGGCGGTCCTGGAACGAACCGCTCACGGGTCCCGTCGAGAAGGGGCCTGCTGCGTCGGACGGCCTTCCGGGTGAGGATGGACCGTATGAGCGGCTCCGCGATCAAACCCCATCTGGTGAACCTCTCGGGCAGCGGACCCGAGCTGGCGCACGCCGTCGTCGAACGCGACCTGGAACCCGCCCACGCCGCGTACGCCGGGGCTTCCGGCGTCGGACCCTCGGCGCACGTCCTGGTCGTGCACGCCGGTACGTCGACCAACCTCACCTGGTCGGCGGACGGCCGCACCCGGCGGGAGCGCTTCCACCGGGGCCAGGCGCTCGTCAACCCCGCCGGGCTGGCCGCCCGGCCGCGCTGGGAGCGGGACGTCGAGCTGATGCTGGTCGCCTTCGAACCGGCGTGGCTGGAGAAGCTCGCCGAGGAGGCCGGACACCGGGGGCAGCTGGAGATCACACCCCGCTACCACCTCACCGACCCTTTCCTCGCCACGCTCGTCGAACGCCTGGTGCTGGAGTACGAGCAGACCGGGCCCGCCGACCCGCTGTACGCGCAGTCGCTGCTGCAGGCCACCGCCGCCCACGTCGTCCGGGTCGCCGCCGCGCGGGACGGCGGACCCGGCGGCGTCGACGAACGTGCGGCGGGCCCCGGCCTCCCGCCGCGCCGGCTCGCGCACGTCGTCGACTACATCCACGCGCACCTCGGCGGTCGGCTCACCCTCGCCGACCTGGCCGGGGTCGCCGGTGTCAGCGAGAGCCACTTCGCCCGCGTCTTCCGGTCCTCGACCGGGCACTCGCCGCACCAGTACGTGCTGCGCCTACGGTTGGAACGGGCCCGGAAGGCGCTCCTCACCACCGACGACCCCATCGCCCGGATCGCCGACGCGTGCGGGTTCGCCGACCAGAGTCACCTCACCCGGACGATGCGCCGCCACCTCGGACTCACCCCGCGCGCACTCCGCACCGCCGGGCGCGTCTGACGGTCACTTCCGCAGCAGCGCGGGCAGACCGGCGAGGGTGGGGGAGAGGTCGGCGGCGGGGATGCCGCCGCCCTGGGCGATGTCCGCGTTGCCGCCGCCCCGGCCGGAGAGCAGGCCCTTGACGAGGGTGGCCGCCGACAGTCCGGCGTCCTTCGCGGCGCGGTTGACCGCGACGACAAGAGCCGTCTTGCCGTCGGCCTCGGCGCCGATCGCGACCACGCCCGGCGTGCGCGCGTCGAGGCGGTCGCGGACGGCGAGGGCGAGTTCGCGGGCGGTGCCGCCGTCGCCGCTGAGCGTGCCGGTCGCGGCCAGTGTGCCGTCGACGTCGACCGCGGCGGCGGCGAGTTCGGCGGCGCGGCCGGCGGCCTCCTTGCGGCGCAGCTCGGCGGACTGCCGGTCGGCGGCCTTCAACCGGTCCAGCAGCGTCGCGATGCGCTCCGGCAACTGGTCCTTGGGCGCCTGGAGTTGTTCGGCGATGCGGGCGACGAGGTCGCGTTCCCGGGCGAGGTAGCCGAAGCCCTCCACGCCGACGGCGGCCTCCACGCGGCGCATTCCCGCGCCGACGGACGACTCGCCGGTGACGGCGACGACGCCGACCTGCGAGGCGTGCTCGACGTGCGTGCCGCCGCACAGCTCGCGTGACCACGGGCCGCCGATCTCCACGACGCGCACCTTCTCGCCGTACGTCTCGCCGAAGAGGGCGAGCGCGCCGATCTCCTTGGCCTCAGGCAGCGTCATCCAGCGCACGCCCACCGGCAGGTCGGCGCGGAGCGCCCGGTTGGCGGCCTCCTCGACCTCGCTGCGGGTGGTCGGGCCGAGCGCGCCGCGCCAGGGGAAGTCCAGCCGCAGGTAGCCGGGCCGGTTGTAGGAGCCGGCCTGCAGCGCGGTGGGGCCGAGGATCTGGCGGAGCGCGGCGTGCAGGACGTGCGTGCCGGAGTGCGCCTGGCGGGCGCCGAGCCGCCACTCGGGGTCGACGGCGGCCCGGACCGTGTCGCCGACCGCGAGCTCACCGGCCGTGACCCGTACCTGGTGCACCACAAGCCCCGGCAACGGCCGCTGCACGTCGAGGACTTCGGCCTCGGACGCGGTGCCGGTCAGCACGCCCGCGTCGCTGTCCTGGCCGCCGGACTCGGCGTAGAACGGCGTGCGGTCGAGTACGACGGTGACGATCTCGCCGGTCGACGCGGCCGGCAGCCGGCCGGCGGGGGCGAGGATCGCGAGGACGACGGACTCCGTCTCCAGCCGCTCCCACGCCTGCCAGTCCGTCGGGCCGTTGGCGTCCAGCACCGAGCGCAGCGCGGCGGTGTCGGCGGCCCCGGCCTTGCGGGAGCGCGCGTCGGCGCGGGCCCGTTCGCGCTGCTCGTTCATCAGCGCGGTGAAGCCCTCGCGGTCCACGTCGACGCCCTGCTCGGCGGCCATCTCCAGGGTGAGGTCGATGGGGAATCCGTAGGTGTCGTGGAGGAGGAACGCCTGCGCGCCGGGAAGGGTGTGGCGGCCCTCGTCGCGGGCCTTGGCGACGGCGGTGTCCAGCACGGTCGTGCCCTGCCGCAGCGTCTTGCGGAACGCGTCCTCCTCGCCGTACGCCTGCTGGGCGATCCGGTCGAAGTCGGCGGTCAGCTCGGGGTAGCTGGGCGCCATGCAGTCGCGGGCGACGGGCAGCAGCTCCGGCAGCGCCGGGTCCTGGTGGCCGAGCAGCCGCACGGCCCGCACCGCGCGGCGCAGGATGCGGCGCAGCACGTAGCCCCGGCCCTCGTTGCCGGGCGAGGTGCCGTCGGCGAGCATCATCAGCCCGGTGCGCACGTGGTCGGCGATCACCCGCAGCCGCACGTCGGAGTCGTGCTCGGCGCCGTAGCGGACGCCGGTGAGTTCCGCGGCGCGGTCGAGGATCGGGCGGGTCTCGTCGATCTCGTAGAGGTTGTCGACGCCCTGGAGCAGGGTGGCCATGCGCTCCAGGCCCATGCCGGTGTCGATGTTGCGGCGCGGCAGCTCGCCGAGGATCGGGTAGCCCGACTTGCCCGGGCCGGGGCCGCGCTCGTACTGCATGAAGACGAGGTTCCAGAACTCCATGTACCGGTCCTCGTCCACCTCGGGACCGCCCGCGCGGCCGAGGGCGGGGCCCCGGTCGTAGTACAGCTCCGAGCAGGGGCCGCAGGGGCCCGGCACGCCCATCGACCAGAAGTTGTCCTCGTCGCCCCGGGTGACGATCCGCTCCGACGGCAGGTCGGCGACGCGGCGCCAGATGTCCGCGCTCTCGTCGTCCGAGTGGTGCACGGTGACCCAGATCCGCTCGGGGTCGAGGCCGTAGCCGCCGGCGTCGACCGGGGCCGTGGACAGTTCCCAGGCGTAGGCGATCGCCTCCTCCTTGAAGTAGTCCCCGAAGGAGAAGTTGCCGTTCATCTGGAAGAACGAGCCGTGCCGCGTGGTGCGGCCGACCTCCTCGATGTCCAGCGTGCGCACGCACTTCTGCACGCTGGCGGCGCGCGGCCAGGGCGCCACGTCCTCGCCGGCCAGATACGGCTTGAACGGGACCATGCCCGCGTTGACGAACAGCAGCGTCGGGTCCGGCGTCGGCAGCGGCGCGCTGGGGACGACGGTGTGCCCGCGTTCGGCGAAGTAGTCGAGGAAGCGGCGGCGGATCTCGGCGGTGCGCACGGTGGTCTCCGGTGGGTCAGGTCGGGCGAGTGGTCGTGAGCGGGCCGGTGGCGAGGAGCGCCGGGACGGGGCGGGATCTCCGGGAGCCTGGCTGCCGTGGGTCAGACGGCGGCGGCCGGCAGCGGAGTCGGCTTCAGCGCCGCGTACTCCAGCGGCGCGGACGGGTCGACGGCCAGGTCAAGCGTCGCGGGTTCGGCGCCGGAGCGCATCAGCAGGTCGCCGACGGCGGCGATCATCGCGCCGTTGTCGGTGCACAGCCGCAGCGGCGGCACCCGCAGCGTGATGCCGGCCTTCTCGCAGCGCAGTTGCGCCAGCGAACGCACCCGCGAGTTGGCGGCCACGCCGCCGACCACCACCAGCGTGTCCACGCCGTGCTCCAGGCACGCGGAGACCGCCTTGCGGGTGAGTACGTCGGCCACCGCCTCCTGGAGGGACGCGGCGCCGTCGGCCACGGGCAGCTCGCGACCTGCGGCGCGGTGCTGCTCGGCCCAGCGGGCGGCGGCGGTCTTCAGTCCGGAGAAGGAGAACGCGTGCCGGTCGTCTCGCGGGCCGGTCAGCGGACGCGGGAAGTGCACGGCCTTCGGGTCCCCGTCCCGCGCGACCCGGTCGATCGCCGGCCCGCCCGGGTAGGGCAGCCCGAAGACGCGCGCGACCTTGTCGAAGCACTCGCCGGCGGCGTCGTCGAGAGTGTCACCCAGATGGAGGATCGGGTCCCGCACCAGGTCCCGGACGAGCAGCAGTGAGGTGTGGCCGCCGGAGACGATCAGCACCATGCACGGGTTGGGCAGCGGGCCGTGCTCCAGCGTGTCGGCGGCGACGTGCCCGGCCAGGTGGTGCACGCCGTACAGCGGCACGTCCAGCGCGAACGCGTAGCCCTTCGCGGCGGCAACGCCGACCTGGAGTGCACCGGCCAGTCCGGGGCCGGAGGTGACGGCGACCGCGTCGATGTCGCCCAGCTTCAGCCCGGCCTGTGCCAGCGCCTCCTCGACGACCGGCCCCATCGAGTGCACATGGGCGCGCGCGGCGATCTCCGGCACCACGCCGCCGAAGCGCGCGTGCTCCTCCATGCTCGACGCCACCACGTGGCCCAGCAGCTTCCCGTCACGGACGATCCCGGCGCCGGTCTCGTCACAGGACGACTCGATGCCCAGCACCACGGGTGAGCCGGTCATGGTGGGCCTCCAGCCCTCGAAAAAAGCGGTTACAGCCTGCGCTACGAGTGTAATTGCCCGCAAAGTTCGAACGCGCTCGCAGAGGGTTCGGCGCCTACCCGTCTTGTGTGAACATCCAGGCTTGCCCGCGTCTGCCATGTGTGATGCGCTCGAATCCGTGCAGATGCGAGGCTAGCGGGCTTATCGTGGCGCATATGCAGTCCTACACGATCGGCCAGGCGGCGCGGCTGCTCGGCGTCAGTCCGGACACCGCACGCCGCTGGGCGGACGCCGGCCGCGTCCCCACCCACCGCGACGAGTCCGGCCGCCGCATGATCGACGGCCGCCACCTGGCCGCGTTCGCCGTCGAGGTCGGCCAGCAGGGCGGCGCCGCCGAGGACGCCGAACCGTACACCTCCGCGCGCAACGCGTTCCCCGGCATCGTCACCGCCGTGAAGCTCGGCGACGTCGCCGCCCAGGTGGAGATCCAGGCCGGCCCGCACCGCCTCGTCTCCCTCCTCACCCGGGAGGCCGTCGAGGAGCTGGGCCTGGAGGTCGGGATGCGCGCCACCGCGCGCGTGAAGTCCACCAACGTCCACATCGACCGCGCCTGAACGCCGCCCCCGCCGCCTCCCCC
>NZ_VJYK02000200.1 GCF_007097205.2 Streptomyces alkaliterrae | reverse complement strand
CTCAGTAAGGTCGGGGGCGGCCGTCGGGCGTGAGCCCGTGGCCGGCGGTCTTCCACGAGTCCCGAGGTGTCGGCAGTGAGCACAGAGCAGCCCCGCGCGGCGCGGTCGCCGGTGGTCGTCGTGGGGATCGGCGCGGACGGCTGGGAGGGCCTGGCCGAGACGTCCCGCCGCGCGCTGCTGGCCGCGGACGTGGTGGTCGGCGGGGGCCGTCAGCTGGCGCTGCTGCCGGCCGACTGCCGGGCCGAGCGGGTGGCGTGGCCGTCGCCGCTGCGGCCGGCGGTGCCGAAGCTGGTCGCCGAGCACGCGGGGCGCGCGCTGTGTGTGCTGGCCAGCGGCGATCCGATGTTCTACGGGATCGGGCGGACCCTCGCCGAGGAGCTGGGGCCCGAGCGGCTGCGGGTGCTGCCGCATCCGTCGTCGGTGTCGTACGCCTGCGCCCGGCTGGGCTGGGCGGCGCAGGACACGGAGGTCGTGACGGCGGTGGGCCGTCCGCTGGGACGGGTGGCGGCGGTGCTGCACGAGGGCCGGCGGCTGCTGGTGCTCAGCGCAGGCGCCGACACCCCCGGGGATCTGGCCGCGCTGCTGCGGGAGCGCGGTTTCGGGCCCAGCCGGTTGGACGTGCTGGCGCGGCTCGGCGCCGAGGACGAGGAGCACACGACGGGCACGGCGGCGGACTGGTCGGCGGCGCCGGGCGACCCGCTGAACGTGGTCGCGGTGGAGTGCCGCCGCGAGCCGGGAGCGCTCCGTCTCGGCCTGGTGCCCGGCCTGCCGGACGAGGCGTACGAGCACGACGGGCAGCTCACCAAGCGGTACATACGTGCGGCGACGCTGGCGGCGCTCGCGCCGGAGCCGGGGGAACTGCTGTGGGACGTGGGCGGCGGCTCGGGCTCGATCGCCGTCGAGTGGCTGCGGGCGCACCCCGCCTGCCGGGCGGTGAGCGTGGAACGGGACGCGGTGCGGGCCGAGCGCATCGGCCGGAACGCCGCCGCGCTTGGCGTCCCGGGGCTGCGCGTGGTCACCGGGCGGGCGCCGGCGGCGCTCACCGGCCTGCCGACGCCGGACGCGGTGTTCATCGGCGGCGGACTGACCGGACCCGGGCTGCTGGACGCCTGCTGGGCGGCGCTGCGGCCCGGCGGGCGGCTGGTCGCGAACACCGTCACCCTGGAGTCCGAGGCGCTGCTGGCCGGCTGGTACCGGCGGCACGGCGGGGAGCTGGTGAGGCTCGGCGTCGCGCACGCCAGGAGCGTGGGCGGCTTCACCGGCTGGCGGCAGGCCATGCCGGTGACCCTGTGGTCCGTGGTCAAGGAACCCGTGGGCAACGACCACCCGGCGGGCGACGGCGAACCGCACGGGAACGACACGGCAGGAGACGACTGAAGCGATGACGGTGTACTTCATCGGTGCCGGCCCCGGCGCCGCCGACCTGATCACGGTGCGCGGCGCCCGGCTGCTGGCCGAGTGCCGGGTGTGCCTGTACGCGGGCAGCCTTGTCCCGCGTGAGCTGCTGGCCGAGTGCCCGGAGGGGGCGCTGCTCGTCGACACCGCGCAGCTCAACCTGGACCAGATCACCGCCGAACTGGTCGCCGCCCACGCCTCCGGCCACGACGTGGCGCGTCTGCATTCGGGCGACCCGTCGGTGTTCAGCGCGGTCGCCGAGCAGATGCGGCGGCTGGACGCGGCGGGGGTGCCGTACGAGATCGTGCCGGGCGTGCCCGCGTTCGCGGCGGCGGCGGCGTCGCTGAAGCGGGAGCTGACCGTGCCGACGGTCGGGCAGACGGTCATCCTGACCCGCATCGCGCAGCGCGCCACGGCGATGCCGCCCGGCGAGGACCTCGCCACGCTCGGCCGCAGCGGCGCGCTGCTGGTGCTGCACCTGGCGACACGCTACGTGGACCGGGTCGTGGACGAGCTGCTGCCGCACTACGGCGCGGACTGCCCGGCCGCCGTCGTCGCGATGGCCAGCCGGCCCGACGAACTGGTGCTGCGCGGCACGCTCGCGGACATCGCGGAGCAGACGAAGGCCGCCGGCCTGGTGCGCACGGCCGTGATCATCGTCGGGCGGACGCTGGCCGCCGAGCAGTTCCCGGACAGCCACCTGTACTCGCCCGAGCGCGAACGCCCCGAGGGCGGCTGCGCGTTGTGACCGACCGGCCGCACGTACTGCTGCTCGGCGGCACGTCCGACGCCCGCCGCCTGGCCGCCGAACTCGACGCGGCGGGAAGCGGATTGCGGGTCACCAGCTCGCTTGCCGGGCGGGTGGCCGACCCCCGGCTGCCGGCCGGCGAGGTACGGATCGGCGGTTTCGGCGGCGTGCCGGGGCTGGTCGACTGGCTGCGCGAACACCGGGTGGCCGCGATCGTGGACGCCACCCACCCGTTCGCGGCCGTCATGAGCCGCAACGCCGCCCTCGCCGCCGCCGAGACCGGCACCCCGCTGCTGGCCCTTCGCCGCCCTGCGTGGACGCCCGGCCCCGGCGACCGCTGGCACGAGGTCGGCTCCCCTGCCGAAGCCGCCGCGCTCCTGACGGAGTTGGGCCGCCGCGTCTTCGTCACCACGGGACGCGGCGAGCTGGCCGCGTTCACCGCCTCGCCCGAACTCTGGTATCTGATCAGGTCGGTGGACCCACCGGAGCCCGCAGACCTCCCCCCACACCACGAACTCCTCCTCGCGCGCGGCCCGTTCGACCTGGCCGCCGAGCGGGAGACACTGCGCCGCCACCGCATCGACGTACTGCTGACCAAGAACAGCGGCGGCCCGGCGACGGCCCCCAAACTGCTGGCCGCCCGCGAGGCCGGCATCCCGGTGGTACTCCGCCGCCGCCCGGCGACCCCGCCGGGCGTGCCCGAGGTCCCGGACGTCCCGGACGCCCTGCGCTGGCTGGACCGTCTGCCATCTCGCTGACGCGTGCGGTCAGAGCGTGTTGCTGATCCCCCGTTCGGCCGCCTACGCGCAGCCGGGCTGCTCGGACAGCCATTCCTTCGCCGCCTCCAGGACGGGATCCTTGGCTCCCCCTCGCCCGAGGTTGTCGACGACTGGCTGGTCGGGCGGAATAGGGCTGTCGTATGCACGCCCCGTGCGGTCGGCGTACTTCACCTCTGTCAGGTTGAGCATCGCCCCGTCGGACAGTTCATGTTGTGCGTTGCCGGTGGGGATGCCTGTGGTGTCTTCACCGAAGGAGCGCGTATCAGGGCGCCCGCGGAAGGCAACGGTCACCGCCTCCCCGGCACTGGCGGTTGCACGGCTGGTGAGCACCGCGAAAGGGGCTGATCCGCCGCCTACAGGGGGACTGGTTCCCCACCCGGTGGATTCACCGTTCAGATGAGGACTGCCCTTCTCAATGGACCACACCGTCTTCTTTCCGTCCGCATCGACGAACGACCCGACGTGGCCGTCACCGAGGATCGGTCCCACGACGGCGAGCATCGGCCACATGTTGCCACCGCTGTTGCGGCGCAGGTCGATCACCCAGCCGCAGGCCTTCGGGCGATTGGCCTTTGCCACGGCACTTCGCCCCTCCCGCACATACTGCTGATAGACAGCCTCGGATCCCTGGACTCCGGGAAGCGACAGGTACCCCATGCGGCCGGCCAACGCCCGCCCTTCCACGGGGTTGCGGAGCTGCTCTTCCCCGAACATCTCCTTCAACCTCTTCGGGTCGTAGAAACCGCTGTGCCCGTCTCCCAGACTGCCCACGGCCGCCTCTATGGCCCGATAGGTGTCGCGAGGCCGCTGCGCGCTGCTGGCCTGGGCGAAGGCAGTTCGCCGTACCTCGTCCCAGTCGACATCGTCGCGGCGGAGTGCGTTGTCCTCCATGACCGTCAACGCGGTGGACAGGTAGGTCCGAGCTTCGTCGGACATCGCCGCCCCTGGAGTCGACGCCTCCTCTCCCGTGCACCCGGCGCCGGCAGCGAGAACACACACCAACCCGGCGACCTTTAAACGCAGCAAACGCCCCCGACCCATGCGCCCCCCATTCCAGCAAAACCAGTTGGCCTGTTGGGGACCCTAGCTCTTCGCGATCAGCGTGTGGCTGACTCCGGCTCAGAAGAAACTCTCAGGGCCGCGGTGTGATGTTGGCGTTGAGGCGGAAGAGGTTTGTCGGGTCGTACGTCGCCTTGATCTCCGCGAGCCGTTCGCGGTTCCCGCCGTAGCCCTCGCGCAGCAGCTTGTCGCCCTCCTCCAGGAATCCGGGGAAGTTGAGGTAGAGGCCGCCGGTGGAGAAGGAGCCGTGCAGGTCGGCGAAGACGCCGCGCACCCAGGTCATGTTGGCGTCCGAGTCGGCCTCCTCCTCCCAGTTGGCCTCCAGTCCGAGGAGGTAGGGGGCCGTACGGTTGGCGAAGGCGGTCTCCTCCTCGCCGACCCGGGCCATCGCGCCTCCCTGGAACCAGACGTCGATGGTCGAGGCCGGCGAAGGGGCCGCGGTGACGTGGGTGGCCAGTCGTTCGACGAGTTCGTCGCTGAGTTCGCCGACGTTCAGGGACTTCCAGTAGTAGCGCCCGCCGTCCGGGTAGTCGGCGTCAAGAGCCTTCTGGGCCTCGGTGTACGGCATGGCCCCGCTCACGTCGCCGAGCGGTTCGGTGATCTCCCGGAGCGGCCGCAGTACCCGCTCGCCCTCCGCCGGGCCCCCGGGATGCACGGCGAGGAGCGCCACGAAGAGCTCGCCCCGCGCCTCCGGCGGGAACTCCTCCGCCTCCGGCACCCGGCCCAGCACGGCGACGGGCGCCACGTCCTCGGGCGCGTCGGCCGTGTACCGCTCGCAGAACCGCAACACCTCCCGGGCGTGGCTCAGCGGGTAGAGCACAAAGCAGAGGAACACCTCCGGGCCCACGACGTGCAGCCGGTACTCGAAGGACGTCACGACGCCGAAGTTGCCTCCGCCGCCTCGGATCGCCCAGAACAGGTCCGGGTTCTCCTCCTCACTGGCGCCCCGGACCCGCCCGTCGGCGGTGACCAGCGTCGCGGAGGCGAGGTTGTCGCAGCTCAGCCCGTACTTGCGGCGCAGCCATCCCATTCCCCCGGACAGCGTGAGTCCGGCGACGCCCGTCTCGGACACCACCCCGAGCGCGGTGGCCAGTCCGTGGCGCTGGGTCGCGCGGTCGACGTCGCCGAGGGTGCAGCCGCCGCGTGCCCGCGCCGTCCGCCGCTCGACGTCCACTTCGACGCCCCTCATCTGCGACAGGTCGACGACCAGACCGCCGTCGCAGACGGCGTGACCGGCCACACCGTGTCCACCACCGCGTACGGCGAGCAGCAGCCCCTGGTCGCGGGCGAAGTCCACTGCCGCGGCCACGTCCGCGTCGTGGGCGCACCGTACGATCAGCGCCGGCCGCCGGTCGACCATGGCGTTCCAGATCGAACGCGCCGGGTCGTAGTCGGAGTCCTCGGGCCGGATGAGCCGCCCCCGGAGCCCGGCGGCGAACTCCGCCAGTGCCGAGTCCGGGATGCCGTTCAAGGTGCTCGCCGCGTCCTGGTGGGCTCGGTCCACGCTCATGAGTCCCACCTCCCTCTTCTAAGGTTCACACCAAGCGGAAGCCCTCACCACCGGACCGAGGGCGGGGCTTTCCGGCGGCGCCACGGGGCCGTCCACACCGCAGAGTCGGGGCCGCCGAGCCGAGGGGATTACGGATGCCGTTCACGTTGAGTCATGTCGCCGCCGCACTGCCCGGCCTCCGCCTGGACGGCACGGGCCGGGGCCCGTTGGTGGCCTCCGCGCTGGTGGCCGGGACGATGGCGCCGGACGCCGTGTACTTCGCCGACAGCCTGCTGCCGGGCGCGATGCGGCTCGGCGAGCTGACCCACTCGCTGCCGGGCGTGCTGACCGTGAACGTCTTCATGGCCGGGCTGCTGGTGATGCTGTGGCTGTGGGTGCGCGGACCGTTGTTCGCGCTACTGCCCGCGCGCCGGCAGGCGCGGGCGTACGCGCTGCTGGGTCCGCGGACGCCGGGCGTGCGCCCGAGCGCGCGGCTGCTGGTGTGCGGGTACCTGTCGGCGGCGCTCGGCTCGGCGACACACGTCGTCTGGGACGCCTTCACCCACCAAGGGCGCTGGGGCGTACGCGCGCTCCCGTTCCTGGAGTCGACGACGGTCGCCGGGCTTCCGGGCTACAGCCTCGCCCAGTACGGGAGTTCGGCGGTGGCGCTGCTTGTCCTCGCCGCCTTCTGGCGGTCGGCGGCACGGCGCCCACCGGCGGCCGGGCCGCCGCCCGGGGTGCCGGTGCTGTCGCCCCGCGCCCGGTGGGCGGCCGTAGCGCTGGTGGGGGCGTTGACGGTCGTCGGCGCGGTCCACCGCTGTCTGCGCTGGGCGGCGGTCTCGGAGATACCGCTGACACCGCTGGACCTGGTACCGACGTCACTCTTCGGGGCGGGCGCCGGACTCGCGGTCGCGCTCCCGCTGTACGCGGCGGTGGTACGGCTCCGCGCGCCCGCGCGCACCCCGGTGGACGCGCGGGTCGGCACGCCGCCGTGCGCGCCGGAGTCCGAGCCGGAGTCCGAGCCGGAGCGGGTGCCCGCTCAGCCCGGCGGGCGGCGGAGTTCGTCGAGCGTGGGGTCGAGCGACGCCTCGTAGACGCCCGTGCCGCGGCAGAACCGGCAGTGCCCGGAGCGCACCAGCGTCTCCAGCGGAACGCGGAACGGGTCCGGGCCCGGCCCATACGCCCAGGCGCGCGGCACCTGGCCGACGCCGTGGCAGAACTGGCACTGCGGCCCGCGCGGTTGTTCCGGTTCGTCTGCTGGGCCCGTCATGGCACTCGCCCTCGCATGTCTCGCCTGTCGCTCCGCCGCGCACGGTGGGTTCGCGGCGCTCGCCAGCGCCCATCTATACCACTCTGGACATACGACGGGCCGCCCCCGGCCAGGCTGGTGTCCGAGGGCGGCCCGAGTCGTACGGCGCGAGCGGCGGCCACCACCGCGGTGGCGGCGGCTCAGCGCAGGGCGAACAGCGTGTCGCCGGCCTTCACCTCGCCCGACTCGACGACGTCGGCGAGGGCGTCGGCCGTCACCTCCAGGGCGATCACCGGCGAGATCGGGGACTTGCCGGCGGCCTCGACGGCCGCCGGGTTCCAGCGGATCACCGGCTGACCGCGCGTGACCCTGTCGCCCTTGGCGACCAGCAGCTCGAAGCCCTCGCCGTCCAGCTTGACGGTGTCGATGCCCAGGTGCGTGAGCACCCCCCGCCCCGCGTCGTCGGCGACCACAAACGCGTGGGCGTGCAGGGAGACGATGACGCCGTCGAGCGGGGCAAGCGCCTCGGACGGCTCGCGGACCGGGTCGACGGCCGTGCCGGGGCCGACCATCGCGCCGGCGAACACCGGGTCGGGCACGGCGGCGAGTCCGATGGCACGACCGGCGAGCGGTGACGTGACCGAGGTCATGGGGGCCTCCCAGGGGGCGGAGCGTTGGTACGTGGGCGGTGGGATCAGTGGGTCTCGGTGACCTTGGCGAGTGCGCGCGGCGCGTCCGGGTTCTGGCCCCGGGCGATCGTCACCTCGTAGGCCAGCAGTTGCAGCGGGATGATCTCCAGCAGCGGCTGAAGCTCCTCGGCCACGTCCTCCGTCGGCAGCACAAAGCCGGCCGAGGCCTGCTCGACCTGCTCGGCCGTGCCGAAGACGACGAGGTCCGCGCCGCGCTCGCGCAGTCGCTCCAGGACGGGCGCCAGCGCCGTCCCGCCCCGGCCGTCCGGGACGACGGCGATCACCGGGGAGACGTTGCCGACCATGGCCAGCGGGCCGTGCAGCAGGTCCGCGCCGGAGTAGGAGAGAGCCGGGATGTAGCTCGTCTCCATGAGCTTGAGCGCGGCCTCCTTCGCGGTCGGGTAGCCGTAGCCGCGCGAGGTGATCACCATGCGCTCGGCGAAGCGGTAGCGGGCCGCGAGCGTCCGGACCTCGTCCTGCCGGTCAAGCAGCGACTGGGCGAGGCCCGGCAGGTCCTTCGCCGCCGCGCCGTCGCCGCCTGCGAGGCCGTCGACGAACAGGTACAGCGCGAGCAGGGAGGCGGTGTAGGTCTTGGTCGCCGGGAGCGCCTTCTCCGGGCCGGCCATGATGTCGATGTGGTACTCGGAGACGGCGGCGAGCGGCGAGTCCGGGTTGTTCGTCACGGCGAGCGTGATCGCCCCGGCTTCTCGCGCGGCCTTGGTCGAGGCCACCAGGTCCGGCGACCCGCCCGACTGGCTGACCGTGATCACCAGCACGTCCCGCAGGTCGGGCCGGGCCTCGTACGCCGTCGTCGTGGACATGGAGGTCAGGCCGCACGGCATCCCCAGCCGGATCTCCAGCAGGTACTTCGCGTAGAGCGCGGCGTTGTCCGAGGTGCCACGCGCGGTGAGCAGCACGAACCTCGGCTTGCGGGCCGCGACGAGCGCGGCGGTCTCCCGGATGCGGGAGGCACCGGAGTCGAGGATGCGGTGCAGCATCTCGGGCTGCTCGGCCATCTCGCGGGACATGACGCTGCCGGGCAGCTCGCTCTGCTCGGCGCTGCCGTTCGGGGCGGTGGCGGACATGTGAGGTGCCTCCAGGCGGAGAGTGGGCGCGGTGGTCCGACTGTGTTTGTAACCCATTGAACCACCACTGGTCTAGTCCACTCGCCCGTGAGTCGGACGACACCGAGGAGGTGCTGACGCAGTGCGGAGCGCCAAGCCGCCCCGGGCACGAGGGCGAACGCGCCGACCGGGCCTGCCGTCAGGGCGCGCGCTCGGTCCACTGCACGACCGCTCGACATTCGGCCCGCCCCAGTTCTCCCGTCACCAGTACGATGACGCGTCGCGGGCCCGGTGCTGTGATCGGCTCCGACGTCCGAGGAGGGGCGCGGTTCATGGAAAGGTTCGAAACAGGGAGTCTGGCGCTGATGCCTGGCCAGAAGGTTCAGGCCAGGGTCCTCAGCCACCACCCGTGGGGTGTGATCGTTGAGATCGTCGGCTACGAGAACGTCGGCCTGTCCGCCTCCATCGACATGATCCAGCAGTTCTCCCAGGCCACGAGCGGCTACGAGGAACTACTCGCGCTGTTCCCACCCGTCGGTTCGCAGATCGAGGCGGTGATCGAGCAAGTCCACCGCTGGCATCCGCCGGTGTCAGTGCGGCTCAGCATCCGGCCTGCCGACCTGGAAGCACTGACCTGGAGCTGCGACTTCTGCGGTGAACAGATCACATTGAGCCCGGGTGGAGACGCCCTCGTTCTGGACTCGCGGAGCAACGACGGCCCAGGAAGCCACAGCGTCATCTCCCACCGGCACTGCCTGGCTGAGCGCATCCGCCCGCAGAACGCCGGAGAGCGGGCGCGAGCAATGAAGATCGGGAAGATGTGCTGAGGGGCGTGAGCGATCCCGCGGTCCCCAGTCTCGACCGTCGGCCCCGAGCGGCGTGTGGCTGTTCGGGGCCGACCGGCGTGGCGTTCCGGCGTCAGTCGGGGTAGCGGCGGGGGGTCCAGACGGTGTTGTTGGTGTGTTGGGTCTGGGAGCTGCCGACGAGGATGATCGTGCGCATGTCGACGTCGGCGGGGTTGAGGTCGGCGAGGGGGACGGTGCGGACGCGTTCCGTGGGGCCGCCCACGTCGCGGGCCAGGACCACGGGGGTGTCCGGGGCGCGGTGTTCCAGGAGGAGTTCGCGGGCCTTGCCGACCTGCCAGGTGCGGCTGCGGGAGCCGGGGTTGTAGAGGGCGAGGGCGAGGTCGGCGGAGGCGGCGGCGGCGAGGCGCTGCGCGATGACCTCCCAGGGCTTGAGGCGGTCGGATAGGGAGATCACGGCGTAGTCGTGGCCGAGGGGGGCGCCGACGCGGGAGGCGGCGGCGTTGGCGGCGGTGACGCCGGGCACGACGCGGACGGGTACGTCCGCGTAGGGCTCGGTGGCGGCGACCTCCAGTACGGCGGTGGCCATCGCGAAGACGCCCGGGTCGCCGGACGAGACCACGGCGACCCGGCGGCCGCGGCGGGCCAGGTCGAGGGCGAACTCGGCGCGTTCGGACTCGACCTTGTTGTCGGAGGGGTGGCGTTGCTGGCCGGGGCGGTGGGGGACCCGGTCGAGGTAGGTGGTGTAGCCGACGAGGTCCTGGGCGGCGGCGAGTTCGCCGCGCGCCTCGGGGGTGAGCCAGAGGGGGCCTGCGGGGCCGGTGCCGATGAC
>NZ_VJYK02000020.1 GCF_007097205.2 Streptomyces alkaliterrae | reverse complement strand
GGGCCGGAGCCAGGGCGGGTAGGTCCAGAAGTGCCGGGGGCCGGATGCTCGGAGGGAGGTGGGGCCGCGGGCGGAAGTGAGAAGTCGGGGAGCGTGGGTGTCGGAGGCGGTCCGGGCGGCACCGGTGGTCCGGGCGGCACCGGTGGTCCAGGCGGTACCGGTGGTCCGGGCGGTACCGGTGGCGGTGGGCAGTCCGTGGCGAGGACGACCGTCGGGGTGTCGTCGCCGTCCGAGGGCCCGGTGGCCGGCCGGGCGGTCGCGTAGCGGTCGGCGCCGCACACGCCGCAGTAGCGGTCTCTGTCGTCCAACGGCTCGGCGCAGCCGGGGCAGAGGGAGATCCTGTCGAGCTGCGGCATCGTCACACCCAAGTCCTGGGGCGGAGGCGGTTGGCGCGTTCCACCCAGTCGATCCTCTCCTCGCGGCCGGACGCCAGTCGGGCCAGCAGTCGGCAGGCCTGTTCCAGGCCGAGCCGAAGTCCCGTCTCGTCCAGCGGGCAGCCGAGCAGGGGGGCCGGCCGACCGTCCCGGCCGGCGGGCTCGCCGTGCCGGCCGGCGAGTACCCAGTCCAACGCGGCGCCCAGTACTTCGGTCACCAGGCGCTCGCGGCGCCGGGCGTCGAGGCCGAGTCGGCGCAGCCGCGTCACCCGTTCGGCCGCCGCGTACAGGTCGGCCGACATCGGCTCGTCCGGCGCGCGCCCGCGAAGTCTCGCACGGACGGCGGCGACCTGCGCTGAGACATGGTGAATGGACGCCGCCGGGACGGACTCCAGTGCGGCCACCGCCTCCGCCCGCCGCCCGGCCGCCAGCAGCACCCGGGCAAGGCCGAACGCGGCGCTGACGTGGTTCGGGTCGGTCGTCCAGACGAGCCGGAAGTAGTCGGCGGCGGTGTCGAGTTGGCCCAGCGCCTCCGCGCAGACGGCCAGCGCCAGCTTGGGCGCCGTCTCCCCCGGGAAGGCGTCGTACACGGCGTCGAAGGCGTGGGCGGCGGTCTCCTGGTCGCCTTCGGTGAGGGCGGTCAGGCCGCGGTGCCAGATGACGCGCCAGTCCTCGGGGTGACGCTCGACCAGCTCCGCCAGAGTGGCGGCGGCGTCGCCGGAACGGCCCGCGCCGAGGTCGAGTTGGGCGCGCAGGCGGCGCAACCGGAGTTCGACGGAGCCGGCGGGGGCGGCCTCCAGCGCGGTCAGCACGTCCTCGGGCGACGCGCCGCCGAGACCGGTCAGGAAGGCGGCGTTCGGGTCGTTCTCGTCGACCCGGGGGAGCGGCAGGGCCAGCGCCGTCTCCCGGAATCGCGGTGCCGCGAGCGCCGCACGGCCCGGTCGGCCGCCGACGGCCGGGGGTGGCACGGCTCCCCGGACGGCCGTGGCACGGCGGCGGAGTAGTCGCCGCGTGGGCCGTGCCCGGGAGCCGAGCGCGGAGGCGTCGCCGCGCGGGCGGGCCAGGAGTTCGGTGTCCACGACCGTCGTCTCCGGGGCGAAGAGCGTCGACACGGCGGGCTGCGGTTCACCGGTGTCCAGCGCGACGACCTCCCGCAGCACACCGGTCAGTTGCTCGGCCATCTCCTCGGCGGAGGTGAACCTGCGGCGCGGGTCGGGCTCGGTGGCCCGCACCAGCAGCCGGTAGAACGACTCGTAGCGCTGGAACACCTCGACGTGTTCCGGTGCGGGAAGGGTGTCGACGAAGATGTTGGTGTAGCCCCGGAAGTCGAAGGTCAGTACGGCCAGGGTGCGTGCCACGGTGTACAGATCGGAGGCGACCGAGGGGCCGAGCTCGGCTACCTCCGGCGCCTGGTAGCCGACGGTGCCGTAGACGGCGCCGTCGGGGTCGTCCGTCCGCCGTACCGCGCCCATGTCGATCAGCTTGAGCTGGTGGTGCTGCTGGATGGCGTTGTCGACCTTGAAGTCGCAGTAAAGCAGGTTCCGGCTGTGCAGGTAGCCGAGCGCTTCCAGCGCCTCGATGCCGTAGGCGCAGGCCTGCGCGACGGGCAGCGGGTCCCGGCCGCCGCCGGGCGCGCGCCGGTCGTTGGCGATGTCCTTCAGGGACTTGCCGCCGACGTACTCCATCACGATGTAGCCGTCGCGGGTGCCGGTGCGCGGGTCGAGGTGCTCGACGAAGTTGTAGACGCGCACGATGCTGGCGTGCTCGATCTGGGAGAGGAAGCGGCGCTCGGCGATGGCCGCCGCCATGGCGTCCTCGTCACCGGTGTCCAGCAGGCCCTTCAGCACCACCCAGCGCCGGTCCAGGGGATGGTCGATCGCCAGGTAGATCCAGCCGAGGCCGCCGTGCGCCAGGCAGCCGACGATCTCGTACTGGCCGCCGACCATCTCGCCGGGGCGAAGTCGGGGGATGAAGGAGTAGGGCCGGCCGCACCTGGTGCAGAAACCCTCGGTCCGGCCGGGTTGCCCGTCACGGGAACGCCCCACCGGGCCGCCGCACTCGGGGTTGCCGCAGAACCGCTTGCGTTCGGGGACCCGCGGGTCCTCCAGCACGGCGGACGCGGGGTCGGGCCCAGGCACTTCGGGCACGCTGACCAGCCCGGCGCCGAGCCGCTTGCGGGACGGCGCGGAGCCGGTGTCCCGCCGGGAACCGCGCATGGAGATGCCGGAGACCGCCGACAGCCCTCCGGTCGAGCCCGTCGAGCCCGTCGAGCCGGTCGAGCCCGTCGAGCCCGTCGAAGGCCCGGGGCCGGCCGTCGGCCGCCGGCCGGAGAGCAGTGCCGCCGTGGCGAGACCGGTGGCCCGCGAGGCGATCACACCGTCGGGTGAGACGTCAGGCGGGAAGCCGCACACGTCGCAGTACAGTTCGCCGTCGCCGAAGTCCTCGAAGGCGCCCGGGCATTCGGGCCGTTCGCAGTCGGGCCGCTCGGGTCCGGCGTCGATCCCGGTGGTGCTCATCGCTCCCGGCCTCCCGTCCGGTCCGCCGGATCGGGCCGGGGAGCCAGTGTCTCGACGGCCGTGCGCTGGTACCGCAGCACGGCGGACTCGGCCGCGCGCAGGTCGCAGGGGGCGCTCCACAGCAGTCGGCGGGCCACGTCGTAGCGCTCGGCGAGGAACGGGTCGTCGGCCAGGCCGTGCTCGGCGACCTTCGCCCGGTACGCGTCGAGGCGGCCGCGCAGTTCGGCGCGGACCGCGAGCGGGGCGGTCACCGCCGACAGCGCTTCGCGCGCTCGCCGCAGTTCGTCCTCGGCGCGCTGCTCGAGGCTGTCCAGAAGCGGGGAGAGCCGGTGCCACTGGGCACGTCTGCGGTACTCGGCGGCCGCCGCCAACTCCTCGTACAGCGCGGTCGGCGGGCCGCTGACGGCCGGCACGTCGAAGGAGGCGATCTTCGCCAGTACCTCTCCTCGCGCGGTGCGCGCCTCGGCGAGGGTGCGGTCGGCGCGGGAGAGCACGTCACGCAGCCGGGCCAGCCGCTGTTCGGCGTCCTGCCGCACGCCGAGCACGGCGTCGATCTCCCGCCGCACGTCCTCCAGTGCCCGGGCCGCCCGGTCGTAGCGCACGGTGTCCGGTCGGCCGCTGCCGGGGACGCTGCTGCCGCTCTCCGGGAGCCAGAAGGCGAGCGGGTCGCTGATCACCTCGGCGCGCAGCGACGTGAGTTCGGTGGTGATCTCGGCCAGGTCGTCGCCTGCCGGGTGCTCGCCGGGGCGTACGCCGACCGAGCCGGCGAGCGAGCGGATGCGCTGGAGTTCGGCGGCGAGCAGGTCTATCCGCGCCGGAAGCGCCGACCAGACGGAGTCGGCGGCGACGACCACGTCCAGGGCCCGCGCGTAGCCGGCGTTCATCCGCTCGACCAGCGCCTCCAGGCTCAGCCGTTCGGCGAGCCGGCCGCCGGCGGGGCCCGACGTGCCGCCGGAGACGGTCACGCCCTCGCCCCGCAGCAGTGCCGTCAGCTCGACGAGTTCGTCCCGGTTCGGCCAGCGACGGCGGCCGCGTATCTCGCGCGCCCGCGCCAGAGCCCTGCCGTAGGCGTCGAACTGCGTCCACAGCAGCGTGACGGTGTGCTCGGCGCTGGCCCACCGGTGCCTGGTGGTACCGGTCAGCTCGGCGCCTTCCAGCAGTCGTCTGCCGGCGTGGTCCTGGAGGGAGAGCAGGGACGACTCGATCGCCTCCCGCTCGGCGGTCAGCCGCGCCAGTGCGCGGTCGGCCTCCTCCCGGCTCATCACCGACGCGGCGGGTCCGGGGGACCCCATCGATCACCTCGCTGCTCTCGTCTCGGACAGGTCCAAAGGTCCAACTCGTCTGCCGCCCCGCGTGCCGCGGGCGGCCGCTCAGTCCCGGTAGGCGGGTTCGGGCGGGGCAGGTGGTTCCTGGGCCATCACGTCACCGAGCCGCAGGTCGTACGAGCGGCGCCACTGGCTTGTCGCGCCACCCGACCGGTAGCCCTCGAGCACGTGGTTGACCCGCCGCACCAGGTCCTCGTCGGAGAGGTTCATCGCCACACCGTACGGCTCCTCGGTGAGGGCCCCGCCGACCAGGCGTACGGACGGGTCCTGCGCGGCCAGCCCGGCGGCCAGCGCGTTGTCGGTCATCACGCCGTCCACCTCGCCGAGTTGCAGTCGGACCAGGCAGTCGAGCTGGTTCGCCACGGTCACCACCTCGGCGCCCAGCTTGTGGGTGGCCATCAGGCTCTCCCCGGTGGAGGTCTTGGCCGTGCACAGCGTCCGGCCGCGCACGCTCGGGTCGTAGCCGGTGATGGGGGAGTTGTGCGGTACGAGCAGCTGCTGGGTCACCACGAAGTAGGCGGTGGAGAACGCCACCTGCTTCGCCCGTTCGCAGTTGATCGTCATCGTCCGCACGACGAGGTCCACCCTTCCCGCGCGCAGTGCGGGGATGCGTTGGTCGGTGGCGATCGTCCGGTAGACGATGTCGGGCTTCGGGCCGAGCAGGTCGCGGGCGATGGCCTGCACCAGGTCGATGTCGAAGCCCTCCAACTCGCCGGTGCGGGGGTCGCGGTGGCTCCACCGGTAGCTGTTCTGGTCGACGCCGACGATGAGGTGGCCGCGCTGCTTGACGCGCCGGACGGCGGGGCCGTCGGCGGTGGAGGGGCGCAGGCTCGCCGCCGGGTCACCGCCGTCGGCGCAGCGCTCGGGTCGCGGTGGCGGGAGTGTGCGGTCGGCCGGTCCGCTGTGCGGCAGGCTCCGTTCCTCGGCGACGGCCCGCGACACGACCTGTGGGTCTGCGGGGGCGGGCCCGCCGCCCGGTCCACCGAAGGGCGCCGAGCCGCCGGCCAGTACGGCCAGAAGTACCAGTGCGGCCGTCGCCCCCGCGTACCACGGATTCCGGCGCGCCCGCCCGTCCGCCGTCCGTCTGGGCTCCCGCATCGCCCCCGCCCTTCCGCTCCGGTTGTCGTTCACCGGTACTCCGCCAGTCGTCGTCCGATGCCGAGTACCGCGCCGGCCGCGCCCAGCAGGGAGAGTGCCGCCGCGCCCGCCGCGAGGGGGGCGAGCGCGCGGTGCGCGCGTTCGGCGGCGGCGGTGAACTGCCGCTGCTCGTGGTTGATGGCCTGCCGCAGCCCGGCGTCGATCCGGTCGAACGTCTCTCCGGTGCTGTCGCGCGGGCCGATGACCATGGCGACGGCCTCCGCGTACTTCCCGCTGCCCTCCAACCGGCGGACGGTGGCGTGCTGTTCGTGCCAGGTGGCCGCGTCGCGGCGGGCCGCGCCGGCCAGCCGTCGGCCCTTCCCGTCCTCCGCCTGCTCGACCGCCCGGGCGAGCAGGCCGCCCTCGGCCGCCTGCGGGTCCGCGCCGGCCAGGCGCCGCATCTGCCGCTGGTAGGTCTTCTCGTAGTTGTCGCGACTGCCGCGCGTCACCATCGCCATCGCCTCGTCGCCGCGCGCCTGGAGGGCCGAGACGAGCGCGGCGTTGAGGGTCTGTAGGGAACGCGCGGCGTCCCGCTCGGCGCGGTCCAGGTGGTGGCGGGCGAGCAGGTGTCCGCCCGCCGTCCACAGCAACAGCAGTACGGCGACGGTGGTGGCGGCCAGCAGCCCGCGGTTGAAGACGCGGTTGGTGCGCAGGTAGTGGCGTCGCTGCGCGGCGAGCAGCGCCAGTACGGCTGCCACGCCGAGCGCGAGGGCGGCCCAGGGGAACGCGTGCGCGTCGCGCTGGTCCCGGCGGAACTGCTCGGACTCCGCGGCGTAGAGTGCGCTCGCCGCGGGGAGCAGTTCCTCGTGCATCAGCCGGTCGGCGTGTCGCAGGTAGGCGCCGCCCACCGGAAGCTCCTGCCGGTTGTTGGCGCGGGCGGTCTCCACCAGCCCCGTGTACACCGACAGCCGCCTGTTCAGCTCGGCCAGCCGCTGCCGCGCCTCGGGCGAGCGCTCACCGGCGGCGGCGGCCTTGGTGATCTGCCGGGCCGCGTCGCCGATCCGCTTCTCGTACCGTTCGCGCACCTCGGGGGTCTCCTCGCCGCCGGCGAGGAAGCCGGCCGCCGCCGTGGTGTTGGCGTCGGCCAGCGAGCGGTAGATCAACGCGGCGTTGGCGCTGAGCGGTTGACTGCCGTGGATCACCGAGTGCGTGCTGTCCGCCCGCTCGGCGGCCTGCCAGGCGGTGAGCGCGCCGAACGCCAGGAGGAGCGCGACGAGTACCGCGCCGAGCGCGCGCAGGCGACCCGGCTCGGTGACCGCCGCCGCGCGCAGCCGCCGGGCGTTCTCCCGCCACGCGGGGCGCCGCGGCGGCGGCTCTGCGCCGCCGGCGGCGACGTCCGCCGACGGCAGGACCTCGGCCGTCGGCGCGACGACGGCCTGCTGCGTACCGGACACGGTCCCTCCCCCTCCTCACCGCTCGGTCGGGTGCCCGGGCCGTGCCGCGCGTCCGCGACCGGTGGTGCCCCCGGCCAGCAGTATGGCCGCCCCGGCGCCGGACCACACCGGTTACCGCCGGATCATCGCGCCGACCCGGCCGCGCGACCGCCCCTTCTCACGCCGACGGACCCGTCCCCGGCCTGGGGAACGGGTCGCGCCGAGGGGCTCGCCGCCGACCGCGCGCGAAGGGCGGCCGCACAGAGATGTGGCCCGGTCTCAGGCCGGTGTTCGGCCGTCGATCCGGGCCAGCGCGTCGTCGGCACCGTAGGGCTGTAGGTAGGGCATCCAGCGCGGGTCGCGGTGCCCCGTGCCGATGATGCGCCAGGCCAGCCCGGTGGGCGGCGCGGGCTGGTGACGCAGCCGCCAGCCCAGCTCGGTGATGTGGCGGTCGGCCTTGACGTGGTTGCACCGCCGGCAGGCGGCGACGACGTTGTCCCACACGTGCTGACCACCCCGGCTGCGCGGGATCACGTGGTCGACACTGCTGGCGGCACCACCGCAGTAGGCGCAGCGCCCGCCGTCCCTGGCGAACAGCGCGCGCCGGGTCAGAGGGACGGGGCCCCGGAAGGGCACCCGTACGAATCGCTTGAGCCGGACCACGCTGGGTGCGGGTATGGCGCAGGTGGCACTGCGCATCAGGGCGCCCGAGTCCTCAAGGCTGACCGCCTTGTCGTTGAGGATGAGGATGAGCGCGCGACGGAGCGGTACGACGCCGAGCGGCTCGTACGACGCGTTGAGGACCAGGACATGCGGCACGGTGCCTCCTCCTACGTCTGCGGCGCGTGGCTCGCGCCGGGACGATCTCCCCTCAGTGTGTCCTCGCCACGCCCTCGGGTGCCACCACGATCGGGCAACGAACTGTGCGTGTTTTGGACCACACTCCCGGTATCCCCCGTTCGGGACCTGCTCACATCCGGACAGGACCACCGGTTTCCGCACCTCTTCGCGACCTAGGGTGTCGCCGTGGACACGATGCAGGACGCACAGGTGCGGGCGCAGGACGCGGCGGGTTGGGTGCGGAACAACTGGGAGGTGTGGCTGGCGGCCGGGCTGCGGATCATCCTGATTCTGGTGATCGCCCTGGTGCTGCGCACGGTCGTGCGGCGGACGATCACCCGGTTGATAGCGCGGATGAACCGTTCGGCGGAGGCGACGAACAGTCCGCTCGGCGGTCTGCTGGTCAACGCCGAGCGCCGTCGGCAGCGCTCGGAGGCGATCGGCTCGGTGCTGCGCAGCGTGTCGTCGTTCCTGATCCTCGGGACGGCGGCGCTGACGATCCTGTCGGTCTTCGAGATCAGCCTGGGGCCGCTGCTGGCCAGTGCCGGTGTGGCCGGTGTGGCGCTGGGCTTCGGCGCCCGCAACCTGGTGACGGACGTGCTTTCCGGCATGTTCATCCTGCTGGAGGACCAGTACGGCGTCGGGGACCGGATAGACGTGGGCGACGTGACCGGCGTGGTGCTGGAGATCGGGCTGCGGGTGACCAAGCTGCGCGGCGACGACGGCGAGGTCTGGTATGTGCGCAACGGCGGGATCGCGCGGGTGGGAAATCTGAGCCAGGGCTGGGCCACCGCGAACGTCGACGTGGAGGTGCGGGCCGACGAGGACCTGTCGAAGGTCCGGGCGGCCGTCGCGGGGGCCGGGCAGGCACTGGCCGCGGAGAGCCCGTGGGACGAGCGGCTGTGGGGCTCGGTCGACGTGCTCGGCCTGGACTCGGTGTCGCTGGACACGATGGTGCTGCGGGTGTCGGCGAAGACCATGCCGGGGGAGGCCAAGGGCGTCGAGCGGGAGCTGCGGCTGCGGATCAAGGAGGCGCTGGACGCGCTCGGGGTGCGGCTGGTCGACGCCGAGGGCGTGGAACTGGAGAAGGTGGAGCGGTCGGTGGCGGCGTCGCTGAGCCGGCGGGGCCCGGCTGCGGCGGACGGTCGCTAGCCGGCGCCCGGCGGGGGCCGGGTCGTCGACGCGTTGACGTGGTCGGCGGACCGGCCTACTGTCTCGACGACAGGAAAGGTTCCTAACAGTTCTCGCGGGGTGAAGGCTCGCGGGGTGAAGGGAGGAAGCGTCGATGTCCGCTACCACTCCCGGCACTCCCAGGGTGCTGCGGGCGATGAACGACCGGGCCGCGCTGGAACTGCTGCTCCGGCACGGCCCGCTCTCCCGGACGAGGCTCGGCACGCTCACCGGCCTCTCCAAGCCCACCGCATCCCAGCTGCTGGCCCGGCTCGAGGCCGCCGACCTGGTGCTGGCCACCGGCACCAGCAGCGGCCGTCCCGGGCCGGGCGCCCAGCTCTACTCGATCAATCCCGCCGTGGCCCGGGTGGCCGGCGTCGACGTCACCGCCGCCCGCATCCGGGCGGCGGTCGCCGACGTCACGGGCCGTACTGTCGGCACCTTCGAGCTGCCCACCCCCGGCGGGCCGCGGCAGTCCTCGGCGGCCGAGCGGGTGGTGGCCGCGGTGGACGGCGCCGCCAGGGCGGCCGGTCTGGCCCGCGCCGACCTGCACCGCGTTGTCATCGGCACGCCGGGCGCCTTCGACCCGCGCACCGGGCGCCTTCGCTACGCCTCCCACCTGCCCGGATGGCACGCCCCCGAGCTACTGGAGGAGCTGGCCGCCGCGCTGCCGATGCCGGTCGACTGCGAGAACGACGTCAACCTCGTCGCCGTCGCCGAGCAGCACGGCGGCGCCGCGCGCGGACACGACGACTTCGTGCTGCTGTGGGCCGAGGAGGGCGTCGGCGCGGCCCTGGTCTTCGGCGGTCGGCTGCACCGGGGCTCCACCGGCGGTGCCGGCGAGGTCGGCTTCCTGCCCGTTCCCGGCGCGCCCCTGGTCAGAGGGGTGGCGCGGACCGGGGGTGGCGGCTTCCAGGAGCTCGTCGGCGCCCGGGCGCTGCGCCGCCTCGCCCACGAGCTGGGGTTGCACACCGATCCGACCGTGCGCGACGCGGACGCCGTGGCCGCCTTGCTGCGCCGAGCCGTCGGATCCTCCGACGCCGATGCCGACGCGTCGGCATCGGCGGAGCTGCTGCGCCGCGCGGCCACCGGCATCGCCACCGGTCTCGCGGCGATGGTGGCGGTGCTCGACCCGGAGCTGATCGTGCTCTCCGGCGGCCTGCACCTGGCCGGCGGAGAGGTGCTGCGCGAGGCCGTCCAGCGCGAACTCGTCGAGCTGGCCGCGCCCCGCCCCCGGGTCGTGCTCGGCCACGTCACCGACGGCCCGGTCCTGGCCGGCGCGCTCGCAGGCGCGCTGATCACCACCCGGGACGAGGTGTTCGACACCAACCGCTGACCCGGCACGCACACCCCGCACGACCCGACACGCCGGTCCCGACCAGGTACCGGCACCCGACACAGGCAGGAGTCAGACGAGCGATGAAGCTCACGGTGGTGGGCGGCGGCTCCACCTACACCCCGGAACTGATCGACGGCTTCGCCCGGCTCAGGGACCGCCTTCCGATCGAGGAACTGGTCCTGGTCGACCCGGCGACCGACCGCCTCGAACTCGTCGGCGGCCTGGCGCGGCGCATCTTCGCCCGTCTGGGGCACCCCGGCACGATCACCACCACCGCCGACCTGGACGCCGCCGTCGCGGACTGCGACGCCGTCCTGCTCCAGCTGCGGGTGGGCGGCCAGGCGGCCCGGCAGCAGGACGAGACCTGGCCGCTGGAGTGCGGCTGCGTCGGCCAGGAGACCACCGGCGCCGGTGGTCTGGCGAAGGCGCTCCGCACCGTCCCGGTCGTCCTGGACATCGCCGACCGGGTGCGGCGCGCCAACCCCGACGCCTGGATCATCGACTTCACCAACCCCGTCGGCATCGTCACCCGGGCGTTGCTGGAGGCCGGACACCGCGCGGTGGGCCTGTGCAACGTGGCGATCGGACTGCAGCGCCGCTTCGCCGGTCTGCTGGGCGTCGAACCGGGCGAGGTCCACCTCGACCACTACGGGCTGAACCACCTCACCTGGGAGCTGGGCGTGCGGCTCGGCGGCCCCGGCGGCATGGACGTACTGCCCGGGCTGCTCACCGAGCACAGCGAGCACATCGCCGCGGAGCTGCGGTTGCCGAAGGCGCTGCTCAACCGCCTCGGCGTGGTGCCCTCCTACTACCTGCGCTACTTCTACGCGCACGACGAGGTCGTGGAGCAGCTGCGCGAGCAGCCGTCCAGGGCGGCCGAGGTCGCCGCGATGGAGAGCGAGCTGCTGCGTCTGTACGCCGATCCGGCGCTCGACGAGAAGCCGGCTCTGCTCGCCAGGCGCGGGGGCGCCTACTACTCGGAGGCGGCGGTCGCCCTGGCCGCGTCACTGCTCGGCGGCGCGCCGGCGGGAGGGGCCGCGGCCGATTCGGTGCAGGTGGTGAACGTGCGGAACGACGGCACGCTGCCGTTCCTCCCGGACGACGCCGTCGTCGAGGTGCCGGCCCGGATCAGCCCGGACGGCGCCCGGCCGCTCCCCGCTCCGACGATCGACCCGCTGTTCGCCGGTCTGATCGCGCACGTCACCGGCTACGAGCGGCTGGCGCTGGAGGCGGCGCTGCACGGCGGGCGGGACCGGGTCTTCAGGGCGCTGCTCGCCCACCCGCTGATCGGCCAGTACGACCGGGCCGAGGCGCTGACCGACCGGCTGCTCGCGCACAACAAGGACCACCTCGTATGGGTGTGAGCGGTGTGAGCGGCGTGAGCGGCCGGGCGGTCCTGGCGGTCGACGGCGGAAACAGCAAGACGGACGTGGTGGTCGTCGGGCTGGACGGCCGGGTACTCGGCGCCGCCCGGGGCGACGGTTTCCAGCCGCAGAGCGTCGGCGTCCGGGCGGCCGTCGAGGCGCTTGACCCGCTGCTGCGTTCCGCCCTCGCCGCGGCCGGGAACCCCGCGGTCACGCAGGTCACGGGCGCTCTGGCGGGCGCCGACCTGCCGCAGGAGGAGCGTCTTCTCACCGAGGCGCTGGCCGCGCGCGGCTGGGGGGCGCGCACCGAGGTCGTCAACGACACCTTCGCCATCCTGCGCGCGGGGCTGCCGGACGCCCCGGGCGGGGGCGCGCCCGCGACAAGCGGTGTCGCCGTGGTGTGCGGGGCGGGGATCAACTGCGCCGGGCGCCGCGCCGACGGCCGGGTGCACCGCTTCGCCGCGCTCGGCGAGCTCTCCGGCGACTGGGGCGGGGGCGGCGGCCTGGCCAGGGCCGCACTGTGGCACGCCGCCCGCGCCGAGGACGGCCGGGGCCCGGACACCGAACTGGCCAGGGCGCTTCCCGGGTACTTCGGGCGGGAACGGGTCGAGCAGCTCGTCGAGGCGTTCCACCTCGGCGGGCTCGACCCCTGCCGCAGGTACGAGCTGACGCCGGTGCTGTTCGAGGTGGCCGCGTCCGGTGATCCGGTGGCGCACCGGCTGGTCGAGCGGCAGGCCGAGGAGGTCGCGCTGCTCGCCACGGTCGCCCTCACCCGCCTGGAGCTGCTGGGGGAGCCCACGCCGGTGGTCCTCGGCGGCGGCGTACTGGCGGCCCGCCATCCGCAGCTGCACGAGGGTGTGACGCGGCGGCTCGCCGAGCGTGCGCCCAGGGCGGAACCGAGGGTGATCGAGGTCCCGCCGGTGGTCGGCGCCGCGCTGCTGGCACTGGACGGCGTGGGCGCGCCGCCGCCCGCGTACGCCGCCCTGCGCGCCCACCACCGCGTGTGACGCCTCGCACGCTCGGGGGGCGGGCCGCGATGCGGCTGGAGTCGTGGGCATAGCCTCACTCCGTGTTGGCCGCGCTGTACACCTCGTCCCCCGCCCTGTCTTCCGCCACTCTGGCGCCGGGTCTCTTCCTGCTGCTCCTGGGCTGCGCGGTGTTCGTCGGCAGCTCGGTGCAGCGCGTGGCGGGCCTCGGCTTCGGCCTGGCCGCCGCGCCCGCGCTGGTACTGCTGCTCGGCCCCGTGGACGGGGTCACCCTCGCCAACTGCGCGGGCGTGGTCATCAGCGGCATCGGGCTGACGGCGACGTGGCGGCGGGTCCGGCTGCGGGCGATGGTGCCGCTGGTCGCGGCGGCGGCCGTGACCGTGCCGCTGGGGGCGTACACCGCGCGGACGCTGCCGGAGCCCGTGCTGCTGATCAGCATGGGCGTGGTGGTGACAGCCGCCGTGCTGTTCATCGTCTCCGGCTACCGGACCGCCTCGCTGCACGGCACCTCGGGCGCGCTCGCGGCCGGCGCGGCCAGCGGCTTCCTCAACTCCTCCGCCGGCGTCGGCGGCCCCGCCGTCTCGCTCTACGCGATCAACGCGGGCTGGACTGCGCGCGAGTTCCTGCCGAACGCGCAGTTCTACGGGCTGGTGGTGAACCTGATCTCGATCGGCGCGAAGGGGATGCCGGAGCTGAGCGGCACCGCCTGGTCGCTGTGCGCCGCCACGATGGCCGCCGGGCTGCTCGTCGGCCGCCTGCTGGCGTCCCGGCTGCCCGAGCGCGGCGCGCGGGCCGTGCTGCTCGGCCTCGCACTGGCCGGCGGGCTGGTGACGACCCTCAAGGGCCTGCTCGCGCTGTGACCCCTTGACATCAACTTGACTTCAACTCCTAGGTTCGCGGGCATGACCACCACACAGCCGCACACCGCGACCGACACGACAACCGAGGCGACCACTTCCGGCGAGTTCGTCGAGGAGTTCGCCGACGAGGAACTGCTGCACCACCCGATGGGCTACTGGACCGGCGTCGCCGGTGAGGTGATCGTCGCGCACATCAACCGGACGATGCGGGAGGGGCTGGGCATCGGCCAGCCGCACGCCTGGGTGCTGTCCCACCTGTTCGAGGAGGACGACGGCCTCACCCGCGCCGAACTCGCCGCCAAGATCGCCCGCAAGCGGCCCATGGTCGACACCGACGTGGTGGCCCCGGCCGCGGAGGAACTGCTGGTCAGGGGATGGCTGGTCGAGAAGGCGGGCCGCCTCGCGCTCACCGCCGAGGGCCACGCGACCCACGACCGGCTGCACGCCGACGTGGTGCCCGGAGCGCTCGCCGCGCTGCGGCGCGGAGTGAGCGACGACGACTACGTGCGCACGGTCCGGGTGCTGCGGCGCATGATCCACAACGGCGGGGGCGACACCTCGTTCGGCGGCCTCCCGCCGGGCGCCTCCCGAGGGCGCCGGCCTGTGGACAACCAGGAGAAGTCGTCCCAGCTGACGTAAAATCTTCTTGCTGACGCCCGTCAGACCGAAGTGTCCCGCGCCCGCCCCGCCGTCAACGCGCAATTCATCGCTTTACCCGGAAGTGTGAACTGCGCCACCTTGGCGGGGCGGAGGCGGATGCTCCGGCGCCCCGCGGGTAGATGCAGCCTTGTCCGTCGACGTCAACGAACGGAGGCCCCCGTGGCCGCGTCCGCTGAACTCCTCCTGTCCGCCACCGCTCCCCTCATGCCCATACAGGGCGAACGAGTCGAGGACGGCGATCCCTCCAAACGCGTGCTCGCCCAGTCCGCCGTGCCCGACTCCGGGCTGGAGGGCTCCTCCTCGCTCGACGCCGTCGAGGCGCCCCTGACCAGCGAGCCGCCGCTCGCCGACGTGGCGCCGCTCACCAGCGAGCCGCCCATCGGCGCCGAGCTGCCGCTCACCAGCGAGCCCACCGGCACCGCCCTCTTCTCCGACGGGCGCGGTACGGCGGAGACCGCGGAGTTCTGATGACAGGGCGGGCGTTCTGATGACAGGGCGGGCGCGAGCGTCGAGGCTCGTCCGACTGGCCGAGGCCCACGGCGTCCGCACCTCCTACGAACCGCGCCCCGGCCTCACACTCCACACCTCCGACGAGACGGTCGTGGAGGTCCTCGCCGCGCTCGGCGTCGACGCCTCCACCCCCGAGGCGGTGCGTTCCGCCCTGGAGACGCACCGGGCCACCGTCGCGGACCGGCTGCTGCCGCCGACGGTGGTGTTACGCGCGGGCCGCCCCGCCGCGCTTCCCGCCGCCGCCCGACTCCCCGAGGGCACCGCCCTCCGGGTCGAGACGGAGGACGGCGGCCCCCGCGACTGGGGCGAGGACCTGCCCGTCGGGGTGCACGCGCTGCGCGCCCACGCGCCCGACGGCCGCGGCGCCCACGCCACCCTGATCGTCGCCCCCGAGCGGCTGCCCGCGCCGCCCGTCCGCGGCTTCGGGCTCCTCGTCCAGCTCTACTCGCTGCTCTCCGCCCGCTCCTGGGGCATGGGCGACCTCGGCGACCTCGCTCATCTGGCCGACTGGGCGGGCCGCACCGCCGGCGCCTCGTTCATCCAGCTCAACCCGCTGCACCAGGCCGTGCCCACCGCCCCGGGAGAGTCCGGCGACCCCTCGCCGTACCGGCCCTCCTCCCGGCGCTTCCCCGACCCGATCCACCTGCGGGTGGAGGATCTGCCCGAGTACCGGGCGCTCCGCGGCGCCGACCGGGAGCGCGTCGCCGCACTCGCCGCCCGCGCCGCCGAGCTGCGCGACTTCGCCCTCCGGCCCGACGGCCGGGTCGACCGGGACGCGGTCTGGGCGGTCAAGCGCGCCGCCCTCGAAGCCCTCCACCGGGTGCCGGCGGACGACGCCCGCCGCGCCGAGTACCAGCGGTACGCCGCAGCCGGCGGGCGGCCGCTGGAGGACCACGCCACCTGGCACGCGCTCGCCGAGCTGTACGGCTCGAACTGGCGCGACTGGCCGCCCGGTCTGGACGACCCGAGGTCCGAGCGCACCGCGCGCGCCCGCCTCGAACACCGCCGCCGCGTCGACTTCCACCGCTGGCTGGCCTGGCTGACCGACACCCAGCTGGCGCACGCCCAGCACACCGCGCGCCAGGCCGGTATGTCCGTCGGCCTGGTGCAGGACCTGGCGGTCGGCGTGCACCCCTCGGGCGCCGACACCTGGGCCCAGCAGGACGTCTTCGCCGAGGGCATGTCGATCGGCGCGCCACCGGACGCGTTCAACTCCGCCGGTCAGGACTGGGGCCTGCCGCCGTGGCGGCCGGACGCCCTGGCCGCGTGCGGACACGAGCCCTACCGGCAGCTGCTCCGCGCGCAGCTGCGGCACGGCGGCGCGCTGCGTGTGGACCACGTCATGGGGTTGTTCCGCCAGTGGTGGGTGCCGCACGGCCGACCACCCACCGACGGCACGTACGTCCGGTACGACGCCGACGCGATGCTGGGGCTGCTCACCCTGGAGGCCGCCCGCGCGGGCGCCTCGGTTGTCGGGGAGGACCTGGGCACGGTCGAGGACGGCGTGCGGGAGGAGCTGGCCGACCGGGGAGTGCTGGGCACCTCCGTGCTGTGGTTCGAGCGCGACTGGGGCACCGCCGGCCGGCCGGGTACCCGGGAGCCGCTGCCGCCGGAGCACTGGCGGCCGGGCGCGTTGGCCACCCTCACCACCCACGACCTGCCGAGCACGGCCGCCCGACTGCGCGGCGAGCACGTGGAACTCCACCACGCGCTGGGCCTGCTGCCCGCCGAGCGGCTCGCCGACGAGCGCGCGGCCGAGGCCCGCTCGGTGGCGGACTGGCTGTCGCTGTGCGCGAGGCTGGGCATCGGGCCGGACGGGTTCGACGCCCCCGGCCGAGCGGGTCACGGCGACGAGGAGGCGGCCCGGATCGCGGCGCTGTACCGGCTGCTGGCGCGCGGCCCGGCGGCGTTTGTCGGGGTGTGGCTGCCGGACGGCCTCGGCGACCGCCGCCCGCAGAACGTGCCGGGCACCAGCGGCGAATACCCGAACTGGCGGCTGCCGATCGCCGACGGCGCCGGACGCCCGGTTCCGCTGGAGGAGTTGACGGCCAGTCCGCGGCTGCGCGACCTGCTGGCGGCGGTACGGGCCGAGTTGGTGCGGCCCACCCCGCGTGGAGTGGGCCGCACCTGTCCCGATCCGGCCGATCCGATCACTCCGGCCGGTCCGATCGGTCCGGCCGTGCCGGAAGCCGGCGTCAGCCGGGTGTCACAGGAGTGACGGAAGCCGGCCGGCCGGGTCGGCGGTGCCGCCGCGAAGGGCCATCGCAGGCGGCGCGCCGCGAGCGACGAGGTTCCTCACCGACGGGGTGAAGTCGGCTCTGCCCAAGATGGGGCCCGCGAAGACCTTCACGGGTATGACGGGCCGCACGCACTCCGGCGGCTACGGTACGTCGTGACGGGAGGCTCCCGACCGGAGCCCGGCAGAGTCGTGGAGATCCGAGGAAACGGCGATGGAGTCAGCGGTTCGTTACACGCCGCATCAGCGGAAGGGTCTGCTGTGGCTGTCGGCCGCGTTTGCCGTCTCGGGCGTCGTCTCGGGCGTCCGCTGGCTCCTGGTCGACGACTGGGGGAGCTTCTGGGACTTCCTCCTGGCGGTGCTGCCCTTCTTCCTTCCCGCGACGATCGGCTACGCGGTCGGTCGGACCGAGTTCGACGACAGGGAGATCCGTACCTGGCGCATTCGCGGGAGGAAGCGGTGCGCCTGGGAGGACGTGGAGTCGATCGCCGTGGAGATCTGGGTCGCGCCCGGGAACTCCGAGAGCCACGCCCGGATGATCCGGGTGGTACCGAAGGACGGACGGTCGTTCCGGTTGCCGGCGCCGTACTACTCGACGAGCTGGCGCGATCCGCTCTTCACCGAGCGCAGTGAGGCGATCGTCGCCGCCTGGTTCCGGGCGGTGGGGGAGCGGCAGCCCTGATCGTGTTCCCCTTGTCCTGCGGGTTTCCGGTGCTCCGCTTGGGGTACCCCGGGGGCGCGGTGCCCGGGGACGTTCGCTAGTTTGGAAGCGTGGTCAACAAGAATGCCGTGCGAGCCGGAGCCGTCACCGTCGGTACGACGCTGATGCTGCTGATGTCGTCCCCTGCCTTCGCCCTCACACCGGACGACGGGGACGACCCCGCGCCGAGGCTGAGCGTCGCCGAGACCGTGGGCCTGTACGTCGTCGCCCCCGTGGTCCTCTTCCTGCTCATCGCGGGTCTGGTGATGATCGGCGACAAGTCCCGCAAGCAGAGCAGCTGACCCCACCGGTCGCCGCCCACGCGCAAAGCCGTGGGGCGTCCCGGGCCCGAGCCCGGAACGCCCTACGGCTTGTTGTCGTGTCCTCGCTCAGCCCCGGTCGGCGGCCTGCGCTCGCAGGGCCCGCTCGACACCGGAGCGGGACTCGGTGACCAGTCGCCGCAGCGCTGCGTTGCCCTCGCCCTGCTCGGCCAGCCAGCGGTCGGTCGCCTCCAGCGTCTCCCGCGACACCTGGAGTGTCGGGTAGAGGCCGACGGCGATCTGCTGGGCCATCTCGTGGCTGCGGGACTCCCACACCCCGCGCAGGGCGGAGAAGTAGCGGTCGGTGTACGACGCCAGCAGTTCCCGCTGGTCGGGCTGGACGAAGCCGGCGATCACGGCCTCCTGCACCGCGTTCGGCAGCTTGTCCGACTCCACGACCTGCGCCCACGCCTCGGCCTTCGCCTCGGCGGTGGGACGAGCGGCCCGTGCGGTGGCGGCGTGCCGCTCACCCGCGGAGGTGGGGTCGCGGTCCAACTCGGCGCTGATCGCGGCCTCGTCGGCCCGGCCGGCGGCGGCCAGCCGCTGGAGCAGCGCCCACCGCAGCTCGGTGTCCACGGCCAGCCCCTCGACGGTGACGCCGCCGTCCAGCAGTCCGGCCAGCAGGTCCAGCTGCCCGTCGGTGCGGGCGGTCGCGGCCAGTGCCCTGGCCCATGCGAGCTGGTGGTCCGAGCCGGGCTCGGCGGACCTCAGGTACCGCTCGGCGGCCTCGCTCCAGCGGGCCAGGCCCTCGGCGCGCCACTCCGGCGCCGCGTACAGCTCCAGCGCCAGCTTCACCTGGCGGTGCAGGCTCTGGACGACGCCGATGTCGCTCTCCCGGCCGATGCCGGAGAGCACCAGCTCCAGGTAGTCGCGGGTGGGCAGCTCGCCGTCCCGGGTCATGTCCCAGGCCGAGGCCCAGCACAGGGCGCGCGGCAGCGACTCCGCGAAGCCGCCCAGGTGCTCGGTGACGACGGCCAGCGACCGCTCGTCGAGCCGGACCTTGGCGTAGGAGAGGTCGTCGTCGTTGAGCAGCACGACCGCCGGGCGGGCGCGGCCGACGAGCTCCGGCACCTCGGTCAGCTCGCCGTCGACGTCCAGCTCGATGCGGTCGGTCCGGGTGAGCCGGCCGTCGGCCAGCTCGTACAGGCCGATCGCGATGCGGTGCGGACGCAGCGTGGGGGAGCCCTTGGCGCCCTCGGGCAGCTCCGGCGCCTCCTGGCGGACGGCGAAGGAGGTGATCACACCGCTGTCGTCGGTGCTGATCTCCGGGCGCAGCACGTTGATGCCCGCGGTCTCCAGCCACGCCTTCGACCACGCGGACAGGTCCCGGCCCGAGGTCTCCTCCAGCGCGCCGAGCAGGTCGGTCAGCCGGGTGTTGCCCCAGGCGTGCCGCTTGAAGTAGGCCCGCACGCCCCGGAAGAACTCGTCCTCCCCGACGTAGGCGACCAGCTGCTTGAGCACCGAGGCGCCCTTGGCGTAGGTGATGCCGTCGAAGTTGACCAGGACGTCGTCCAGATCGCGGATCTCCGCCATGATCGGGTGGGTCGAGGGCAGCTGGTCCTGCCGGTAGGCCCAGGTCTTCATCTGGTTGGCGAAGCTGGTCCAGGCGTGCGGCCAGCGGCTGCCGGGCGCGGAGGCCTGGCAGGCGATGGAGGTGTAGGTGGCGAACGACTCGTTCAGCCACAGGTCGTTCCACCACTCCATGGTGACCAGATCGCCGAACCACATGTGGGCCAGCTCGTGGAGGATCGTCTCGGCCCGGGTCTCGTAGGCCGCGTCGGTCACCTTGGATCGGAACACGTACTGGTCGCGGATGGTGACCGCGCCCGCGTTCTCCATCGCGCCGGCGTTGAACTCCGGCACGAAGAGCTGGTCGTACTTCTCGAACGGATAGGGGAAGTCGAACTTCTCCTCGAACCAGTCGAAGCCCTGCCGGGTGACCTCGAAGATCGCGTCCGCGTCCAGGAACTCGGCGAGCGAGGGGCGGCAGTAGACGCCCAACGGCACCGAGCGGCTGCCGTCGGCGGACTCCCACGTGCTGTGCACGGCGTGGTACGGGCCCACGATCAGCGCGGTGATGTAGCTGGAGATGCGCGGGGTGGGCGCGAACTCCCAGCGGTTGCCGGACGGTTCGGGTGTCGGCGAGTTGGAGATCACCGTCCAGCCCTCGGGCGCGGTCACCGTGAAGGCGAACGTCGCCTTGAGGTCCGGCTGCTCGAACGAGGCGAACACCCGGCGGGCGTCCGGCACCTCGAACTGGGTGTACAGGTAGGCCTGCTGGTCGACGGGGTCGACAAAGCGGTGCAGGCCCTCACCGGTGTTGGTGTAGGCGCAGTCCGCCACCACCAGCAGCTCGTTCGCGCCGGCCACCAGACCGGGCAGGCTGATGCGGGAGTCGGCGAAGACACGCGCCACGTCCAGCGCCTCGCCGTTGAGCGCGACCTCGTGCACGGTCGGCGCGACCAGGTCGATGAAGCTCTCCCCGGCCTCCCTCGCCTGGAACCGCACCCGGGTCACCGAGCGGAAGGTGCCGCCCTCCTGAGCCCCGGAGAGGTCCAGCTCGATCTCGTACGCCTCGACCTCGAGCAGACGCGCGCGCTCCCGCGCCTCGTCGCGAGTCAGATTCGTGCCAGGCACCTGGGTCTCTCCATCCTGTCGTCATCGGCCGGCGGTGCCGCCATCCTTCCACGCCGGGGCGGGACGTCGGGCGCTGACCGCCGCCGCCCCGGGCGGAAGGCGGCCTTCCGCCCGGGGCGGCGAGCGGCTTCAGCGCGGCTGGACGAGCAGGTAGGTCGCCGGGGGCCGGTCGTCGGCGGTCATCAGCGCCGTGCGCAGCAGCGACAGCAGGTCGTGCGGGCAGTCCCGAAGCCGCTCCGGGGTCGGGCTGACGACGGTTACGCCCAGCTTGCCCAGCGTCTCCCGCTGCCGGGCCCGGCCAGGCCACAGCGTCGGCGTCGCGGCCGGGCGCTGGTGCGCCCGCGAGTCGATCTCGACCGCGACGCCCTGCTCCGGCCAGTAGGCGTCCAGTACCGCCAGCCGGGGTCCGCCGGGCTGCCGCAGCTCCACGTTCCAGCACGGGTCGGGCAGCCCGCCCTCGGCGACCAGCCGGTACAGCCTGGACTCGGCGAGCGCCCGGCCCTCCGCGAGCAGGGTGTCCACGGCGTCGACCACCTGCGGACGGGACAGCAGCCGGGCCCGACCCAGCTCCCGCACGATGGCGTGCGCCTCGCAGTGCCCGTCCCGCACGGTCTCCGTCAGCATGCGCCGGACCTGGTCGGGATCGGTGAGCCGGCCGACCGCGTCGGCCAGCGCCCGGGCCACCGGGGCCACCGGCACGCCGTGCAGGTCCACCGAGTTCGGCAGGTTGTGGGTGCGCAGCACCCGTGCCCAGCCGGTCGACCGGGGCCGGCGCGAACGCGGCACCAGCACGTCGATCTCCGCCAGATCGGCGATCCTCGGCACACAGCGGAAACCGTGCAGTGCCAGTGCCGCGAGCCCGCTGACCATCGGGCGCACCTCCGCCGACGGCGGCGTACAGGCACCGGTGCCGGCCGCGTACAGCAGCACCGCGCGCAGCCGCTCCTCGTCCGTCGGGCGGCCCGGGTGCAGCAGGAACACCCCGGGCAGCGGCGTCTGCCAGGGCCCGCCGGGCCGGCAGCGTTCCTTCGCGAGAGCGGCGGAGACGTCCTGCGCGCGGAGCCCGGCCGTGGTGACGACCCGGCGCGAGACGTCCGAGAGGTGGCTCAACGGACGGGGGGAGAGCGGGGTTTCTTGGGTCATGACCCTTCGATGCCCGGTCCCGGGTCGGCCTCCAACCGGCTGTTACACGGCTGTCGGCAAATCCGGACCCCGCTGTCCTCAAGTCCGGAATGTCCCGCACGGCCGTACGAACCGGACACCGGTGTGCGGTGCTTCCGAGCCGCGGAAACGCGCCCGGCCCCCCGAACACGCGGGCGGCGTTCGGAAGGCCGGGTGAGCGGGTGAGGGGCCGGTTGTCAGGCGGCTGTCGCGGCGTCCCGCGCCTGGGCGCGCAGCGCGCGGGCCAGGTCGTCGCGGGCCTCCAGCACCAGCCTGCGCAGCGCCGGAGCCGCCCGGCCCTCGGTCTCGGTCAGCCACGCGTCGGTCGCGGCCAGCGTGCGCTCGTCGCCCTGGAGCATCGGGAACAGCCCCCGCACGGTCGCCATCGCGATCTCGATCGACCGCTCCTCCCAGACACGCTCCAGCACCGCGAAGTACTTCGGCGCGTACGGCGCCAGCAGCTCTCGCTGCGCCGGCTGGTCGAACCCGGCGATCGTCGCCTCGACCAGCGCGTTCGACAGCCGGTCGGACTCCACGACCGCCTCCCACGCCTCCGCCTTGACCTCGGCGGACGGGCGGGAGGCCAGCGCGCGTACCTGGTGCCGCTTGCCGGAGGCGGTGTCGTCCCGCAGCAGCTCGGCCGCCACCTCGCTCTCACCGGCCGCGCCCTCGGCGACCAGCGCCGCCAGGAACGCCCAGCGCAGCTCCTGGTCGACCTCAAGACCGACGACACCCGTGGTGCCCGCCAGCAGCTCCCGGAGTAGGGCGAAGTCCTCCGCGCGGCAGGCCGCGGCGGCCAGGAACCTGGCCCAGGCCAGCTGGTGTCCGCTGCCCGGCTCGGCCTTCCGCAGCTCCCGTTCGGCGCCCTCGGCGAGCTGTTCACCGGCGGCGCGCCGGTGCTCGGGGGCGACGTAGTGGGTGATCGCGGACCGCGCCCAGGCGTGCAGCATCTGGAGCACGCCGACGTCCGACTCCCGACCGCCGAAGCGCAGCACGAGCGTGAGGAAGTCGCGGGCCGGGAGCAGCCCGTCCCGGGTGAGATTCCACATCGCCGACCAGCACAGCGCGCGGGCCAGCGGGTCCTCGATCGCGCCCAGGTGCTCCCGCAGGGTGGCCAGGGACCGCTCGTCCAGCCGTGTCTTCGCGTAGGTCAGGTCGTCGTCGTTGACCAGCACCAGCTCGGGCGCGACCTCGCCGACCAGCTCGGGAACGACCGTGCGTGCGCCGACGACGTCGGTCTCGGCGCGGGCGTAGCGCACCAGCGGACCGTCCGGCGTCTCGCGGCGGTACAGCCCGATCGCCACCCGGTGCGGGCGCAGCACCGGACTGGCGCCGGGGGTCTCCTCGACGGCCTGCAGCACCGCCAGCTCACCCAGCCGCCCGTCCTCGTCGAGCCGCACCGAGGGCGTGAGCGTGTTGACGCCGGCCGTCTGCAACCAGGCGCCCGCCCATTCGGCCATGTCCCGGCCGGAGGTCTCGGCGAGCACCGACAGCAGATCGGTCAGACGTGTGTTGCCCCAGGCGTGCCGCTTGAAGTAGCGCCGGGCGCCCTCCAGGAAGGCGTCCTGCCCGACGTACGCCACCAGCTGCTTGAGCACCGAGGCGCCCTTGGCGTAGGTGATGCCGTCGAAGTTCAGCTTGGCGGCCTCCAGGTCCGGGATGTCGGCGGTCACCGGGTGGGTGGAGGGCATCTGGTCGGCGCGGTACGCCCACGCCTTGCGGCGGTTGGCGAAGGTGACCCAGCCGCTGGTGAAACGGGTCGCGCCGACCTGCGAGAAGGTGCCCATGAAGTCCGCGAAGGACTCCTTCAGCCACAGGTCGTCCCACCACTCCATGGTGACCAGGTCGCCGAACCACATGTGCGCCATCTCGTGCAGGATGACGTTCGCCCGGCCCTCGTAGGACGCCTGCGTGACCTTGCCCCGGAAGACGAACTCCTCCCGGAAGGTGACAAGGCCGGGGTTCTCCATCGCGCCCAGGTTGTACTCGGGCACAAACGCCTGGTCGTACTTGCCGAACGGGTAGGGGAAGTCGAAGTGGTCGTGGAAGAAGTCCAGCCCCTGCTTGGTGATCAGGAAGACGTCGTCCGGGTCGAAGTGCCTGGCCAGCCCCCTGCGGCAGAGCGCGCCGAGCGGGATCTCCAGCGTGCCGCCGTCCGCCAGCGTGCGCTTGTAGCTGTCGGTGACGTGGTGGTACGGGCCGGCCAGCACCGAGGTGATGTACGTCGAGATCGGCTTGGTGGGCGCGAACCGCCACCTGGCCAGCGCGTCCTCCAACGGCTCGGGCTCGCCGACCCGGTCGGAGTTGCTGAGCACCGTCCACTCGGCCGGCGCGATCACGGTGAAGGTGAACGGCGCTTTGAGGTCCGGCTGTTCGAAGTTGGCGAAGACCCGGCGGGCGTCGGCCGGTTCGTACTGCGTGTAGAGGTAGGTCTCGCCGTCCTCCGGGTCGACGAAGTGGTGCAGGCCCTCACCCGTGCGACTGAACGCGCAGCGCGCGTCGACCGTCAGCTCGTTGACGGCGGCCAGGCCCTCCAACCGGATCCGGGCGCCGTCGAAGACCCGGTCCACGTTCAGCGACTCGCCGTTGAGCGTCACCGAGTGCACGTGCGGCGCCACCAGGTCGACGAAGGTCGAGGCGCCCGGCAGCATGCTGCGGAACCGGATGGTGGTGGTCGACCGGAAGGTGCGGGGACCCTCCTCGGGCGGCGGCGCCACCGCTGTGCGCAGGTCCAGAACGACCTCGTACCCGTCCACGGTCAGGAGCTTCGCCCTCTCGTGGGCCTCGTCACGGGTCAGGTTCTCTGCGGGCACAACGCGACTCCTCGTCTCGCATAGCGAACAATCGGGCCCCAGCATGTCATGGCACCCCCGCCGGCAGGAGGGGGTCCCGGAGCCGCCCGGGCGTGCCGTCAGCGGGAATGACCGCCCGATGGTAGGTGTTTCCCCTGATACCACGCCGCCGTCGTGGCGTGCCGTGCTGCCCAGTGAGGAGTGGACGTGTCCGACAAGACCCCCGCCGACTTCTGGTTCGACCCGCTGTGTCCGTGGGCGTGGCTGACCTCGCGCTGGATGCTGGAGGTGGAGCGGGTCAGGCCGGTCGAGGTGCGATGGCACGTGATGAGCCTGTCCGTGCTCAACGAGAACAAGCTCGACGAGATCCCCGAGCGCTACCGCGAGCTGATGAAGACGGCCTGGGGCCCGGTCCGGGTCTGCATCGCCGCCGAGGAGAAGTACGGCAGCGAGGTGCTGGGCCGCCTCTACACGGCCATCGGCACCCGCTTCCACAACCGCGGCGAGGAGCAGAACGCCGAGACGCTTCGCGCCGCGCTCACCGACGCCGGGCTCTCCCCCGACCTGGCCGACGCCATGCGGTCAACCGAGTACGACGAGCGGCTGCGCGAGTCCCACCGCGAGGGCATCGACCTCGTCGGCCAGGACGTCGGCACACCGGTGATCGCCGTGCCGGGCGCCGACGGCGAGCGGATCGCCTTCTTCGGCCCGGTTGTCACCCCGGCCCCCAAGGGCGAGGCCGCCGGCCGGCTGTGGGACGGCACGCTGCTCGTCGCCGGCACACCGGGCTTCTACGAGATCAAGCGGACCAGGGACGCCGCCCCCTCGTTCGACTGAGCACGCACAAGGGGCTCGCATCCGGGGATTCCCCGGGCGCGAGCCCCTTCCACGTGCCGTGCGGGACACCCCGTCCGATCCGGACGGGGGCCGGGTCACGGAGCCAGGATCAGCGAGTTGGCGCGCTCCTTGGCGGCGGTGTAACGGGCGGCGACGTCCTGCCAGTTGACAACACGCCACATCGCCTCGACGAAGTCCACCTTCTGGTTCCGGTACTGGAGGTAGAAGGCGTGCTCCCAGGCGTCGAACACCAGGATCGGCACGGAGCCCTGACCCACGTTGCCCTGGTGGTCGTAGACCTGCTCGACGATCAGCCGACCGCTGACCGGCTCGAACGCCAGCACGCCCCAGCCGGAGCCCTGGGTGGTGGCGGAGGCCTTGGTGAGCTGGGCCTTGAACTTCGCGAAGGAACCGAAGGACTCGGCGATGGCGTCGGCCAGCTCGCCCGTACCGTCCTTCTCCAGCGGCTCGCCGCCGCCGTCACCGGTCATGTTCTGCCAGTAGATGGAGTGCAGAATGTGACCGGAGAGGTGGAACGCGAGGTTCTTCTCCAGGCCGTTGATGGAGCCCCAGTTGTCCTTGTCCCGGGCCTCCTCCAGCTGCTCCAGCGTGTCGTTCGCACCCTTCACGTACGCCGCGTGGTGCTTGTCGTGGTGCAGCTCGATGATCTCGCCCGTGATGACCGGCTCCAGCGCGGAGTAGTCGTACGGGAGTTCCGGCAGAGTGTAGACGGCCATGCGCTTAGTTCCCCTCCGAACGTCAATGCACATCGCTTGCAGGGCGACGTTATCAGCCGGAACGGAACGCCGAACGGGGCGACCCCACCGTAGGGGGCCACCCCGTCACCCGTATGGCCAGCGGCGCCTGACGGCCGCTCGGACCGCCGCGTCAGTCCCCGGCGACCGGTGCGTCGGCCCGGTCCGCCGCCGGGCCGGTCGGGCTCGCGGCCCGTGCGGCGCGGCGCTGGCGCAGCAGACCGACCGCCGCGAGCGAGAGCGTGAGGCCGGCGGTGAAGAACAGCTGCACCCGGGTCTCGCCGTCCCGCAGCATCAGCAGCAGGATGCCGAGCATGCCCGCGATCGCCAACCAGGTCAGCACCGGGAACGCCCACATCCGCACGACCAGCTTCTCCGGCGCCTCCCGCTCCAGGCGGCGCCGGCTCCGCAGCTGCGAGAAGGCGATGAAGCCCCACACCACGAGCACGGCCGCACCCACCATGTTCAGCAGCCAGGTGAACACCGTGTCCGGCCACCAGAAGCTCAGCAGCACCGCGAAGAAGCCGAACGCCGAGGAGGCCAGCACCGTGCGGCGCGGCACGCCGCCGCTCACCTTCCCCAGCACCGCCGGGCCCTCACCGCGCGCGACCAGCGAGTACGACATCCGGGACGCGCCGTAGATGTTCGCGTTCATCGCGGACAGCAGCGCGATCAGCACGACGACCTTCATGATCTCGCCGGCCGCCGGAATGCCCAGGTGGTCCAGCGCCGCCGCGTACGGGCCGTCCTTGATCGACGGGTCGTTCCACGGGATCAGCGTGACGATCACCAGCATCGAACCGACGTAGAACACCGCGATCCGCCACATCGCCGTCCGCACGGCCTTGGCGACACCGCGCACCGGGTTCTCCGACTCGGCCGCCGCGATCGTCACCGTCTCCAGACCGCCGTACGCGAAGATCGACGCCAGCAGACCGATCACCAGGCCGTTCGCCCCGTTCGGGAAGAAACCGCCCTGCCCGGTGAGGTTGCTCGCGCCCGGCGCGTCCGTACCCGGCAGCGCACCGACGATCGCCAGACCGCCCAGCACCAGGAACGCGACGATCGCCAGCACCTTCAGAGAGGCGAACCAGAACTCGTACTCGCCGAAGTTCCGCACCGACGCCAGGTTCGTCCCGCAGAACACCGCCATGAACAGCGCGACCCACATCCAGGCCGCGGTGTCCGGGAACCAGGTGAGCATGATCGTGGCAGCGCCGATCGCCTCGGCGGCGACCGCGACACACAGCAGCACCCAGAAGATCCAGCCGGCGGTGAAACCCGCCCACGGGCCCAGCGCCCGCTCGGCGTGCACGGAGAACGAACCGGACGCCGGATGCGCGGCGGACATCTCGCCGAGCATCCGCATCACCAGCATCACCAGCAGGCCGGAGACCGCGAACGCCAGCACGATCGAGGGCCCGGCGGCCGCGATACCGGCCCCCGACCCCACAAAAAGACCGGCGCCGATGACGCCGCCCAACGCGATCATGGACAGATGGCGCTGCTTGAGGCCGTGTCCGAGAGTGGAGCCGGACTCCGGGGATCGCCCGGAAGAGGTGCCGGCGGCAGTGCCCTCGGCGGGTGACGCCTCGGGCAGGGTCTGGGAGGAAGACATGAAGGTCCAGGGAGAGGAGCGGGGGGAGCGGCGGAGCGGATCACTCCAGACCAACGGCCAGTGTGAGCGAGCCGCCCACGGCGTATCAATGGCGCACGTCACTGTCCCGGCATCCGGACACCACCGTGACCGTACGCGACCGTCACCCCACCCGCCCCCACGCCGGTATTCCGTCGGACCGGCACAACGTCCACCGCCCGCTTCTGTCGCCGACGTCACGGACACGCGCGTCTGAGCAGGGATAACGTCGGGCCTGTCCGCTGCCCAACGACCCACCAGGAGCCCTTCATGAGCGCCCTGACGCCCACCGCGCACACCCGGCCCGGCGCCGTCCTCGCCGACCTGCTCCCCGCGACCACCACCGCCCGCTCCCGGGTCCGCGACGCGGCGCTGGTGCTCGGCGGAGCCGCGCTCACCGGACTGGCCGCCCAGATCGCCGTACCGCTGCCCGGATCCCCGGTACCGGTCACCGGACAGACCTTCGCCGTACTACTGGTGGGCGCCGGGCTCGGCGCGGGCCGCGCCTTCCTCTCCCTGGCGCTCTACGTGCTCGCCGGAGCCGCCGGCATGCCGTGGTTCGCCGAGGCCGGCCACGGCGTGGCCGCCCCCTCCTTCGGCTACGTCCTCGGCATGCTGCTCGCCGCCACCGTCGTCGGCGCGCTCGCCCGCCGCGGCGGCGACCGCGGCGCGCTGCGCACCGCCGGCACGATGGCGCTCGGCACCGCCCTCATCTACGCCGTCGGCGTGCCGTACCTCGCGCTCGCGACGGGCATGAGCGCGGGCGCGGCGATCGCCGCGGGGCTCGTCCCGTTCCTCATCGGCGACGCCCTGAAGGCGGCGCTCGCGATGGGCGCGCTCCCCACGGCCTGGAAGCTGCTGGGCCAGCGGGACTGAGCCGCCGCTTTCTGGGGGCCAGCCCCCAGACCCCCGGTCCTCAAACGCCGGACGGGCTGAATTCAGCCCGTCCGGCGTTTGAGGACGAGCGGCCGCCAGGCCGCGATACGGGGTCCGGGGCGGAGCCCCGGGAAACGGGAAGGGGCGGGGCTGGGGAACGCTCAGCCCTGCGGCAACCGCTCCAGCTGCTGCCGGATGCGGCTGATGTCGGCCTCCGCGGCCCCCTGCCGCTCCCGGATCTTCTCCACCACGTGATCCGGCGCCTTCGCCAGGAACCCCTCGTTCCCCAGCTTCGCCGTCGTCTGCTTCAGCTCCTTCTCCGCCGCCGCGAGGTCCTTGTTCAGACGCTTGCGCTCGGCCTCGAAGTCGATCGCGCCGGACAGGTCCAGTTCCACGACGGCCCCGGCCACCGGCAGCGACGCCGTCGCCGAGAAGCCCTCGCCGGCCGGCTGGAGCCGCAGCAGCGACCGCATCGCCACCTCGTGCGCGACCAGCTGCGTGCCGTCCAGCGTCAGCCGCGCCGGGACCCGCTGGCCGGGCTGGAGGCCCTGGTCGGCGCGGAAGCGGCGGACCTCGGTGACGGCCTGCTGGACGGCGGCCAGCTCGGCCTCGGCCGCCGCGTCCCGGAAGCCGCTGTCCTTCGGCCAGTCGGCGATCACCAGCGACTCGCCGCCGGTCAGCGTCGTCCACAGCGTCTCGGTGACAAACGGCACGATCGGGTGCAGCAGCCGCAGCAGGACGTCCAGGACCTCGCCGAGCACCCGGCCGGAGACCTCGGCCGCCCGGCCGCCCGCGAAGAACGTCGTCTTCGACAGCTCGACGTACCAGTCGAAGACCTCGTCCCAGGCGAAGTGGTACAGGCCCTCGGCGAGCTTCGCGAACTGGTAGTCGTCGTAGTAGGCGTCCGTCTCGGCCACGACCGTGTTGAGCCGGGAGAGGATCCACCGGTCGGCCGCCGACATCTCGGCGGCGTCCGGCAGCGGACCCTCGACGGTCGCGCCGTTCATCAGCGCGAACCGCGTCGCGTTCCAGACCTTGTTGGCGAAGTTCCGCGACGCCTGGACCCAGTCCTCGCCGATCGGCACGTCCACACCGGGGTTGGCGCCCCTGGCGAGGGTGAACCGCAGCGCGTCAGAGCCGTAACGGTCCATCCAGTCCAGCGGGTTGACCGCGTTGCCGAACGACTTCGACATCTTCTTGCCGAACTGGTCGCGGACCATGCCGTGCAGCGCGATGGTGTGGAACGGCGGCGTGCCGTCCATCGCGTACAGGCCGAACATCATCATCCGGGCGACCCAGAAGAACAGGATGTCGTAGCCGGTGACCAGGACGGAGTTCGGATAGAACTTCTCCAGGCTCTCCGTCTTCTCCGGCCAGCCCAGCGTGGAGAACGGCCACAGGCCGGAGGAGAACCAGGTGTCGAGGACGTCGGTGTCCTGGTGCCAGCCCTCGCCGCTCGGCGGCTCCTCGTCCGGGCCGACGCAGACGACCTCGCCGCCCGGCCCGTACCAGACCGGGATGCGGTGGCCCCACCACAGCTGCCGCGAGATACACCAGTCGTGGAGGTTGTCGACCCACGCGAAGTAGCGGGACTCCATCTCCTTCGGGTGAATCGCCACCCGGCCGTCGCGGACCGCGTCACCGGCGGCCTTCGCCAGCGGCCCGGTCTTCACCCACCACTGGAGCGACAGCCGGGGCTCGATCGTCGTCTTGCAGCGCGAGCAGTGGCCGACCGAGTGGCTGTACGGCCGCTTCTCCGCGACGATCCGGCCCTCCGCGCGCAGCGCGCCGACGATCGCCGACCGCGCCTCGAGCCGGTCCTGGCCCTGGAACGGCCCGGGCACGGTGATGACCGCGTGGTCGTCCATGACGGTCAGGCTCGGCAGGCCGTGCCGGCGGCCGATCTCGAAGTCGTTCGGGTCGTGCGCCGGGGTCACCTTGACCGCGCCGGTGCCGAACTCCGGGTCCACGTGCTCGTCGGCGACGACCGGGATCGAACGGTCCGTCAGCGGCAGCTTGATGTGCCGGCCGACCAGGTGCGCGTAGCGCTCGTCCTCGGGGTGGACGGCGACGGCCGTGTCACCGAGCATCGTCTCGGCCCGCGTCGTCGCGACGACCAGGCTGTCCTCGCCCTCGCCGTAGCGGATGGAGACCAGCTCGCCGTCCTGGTCGGCGTACTCCACCTCGATGTCGGAGATCGCCGTCAGACAGCGCGGGCACCAGTTGATGATGCGCTCGGCGCGGTAGATCAGCCCGTCGTCGTAGAGCCGCTTGAAGATCGTCTGGACAGCCTTCGACAACCCCTCGTCCATCGTGAACCGCTCACGGGACCAGGCGACACCGTCGCCGAGCCGGCGCATCTGCCCGGAGATCTGCCCGCCGGACTCCGCCTTCCACTGCCAGACGCGCTCGACGAACGCCTCCCGGCCCAGGTCGTGCCGGGACTTGCCCTCCTTCGCCAGCTCCCGCTCGACGACGTTCTGCGTCGCGATGCCGGCGTGGTCCATGCCCGGCTGCCACAGCGTCTCGTAGCCCTGCATCCGCTTGCGGCGGGTCAGCGCGTCGATCAGCGTGTGCTCGAAGGCGTGCCCGAGGTGCAGGCTGCCCGTGACGTTCGGCGGCGGGATGACCACCGTGAACGGCGGCTTCTCGCTCGCCGCGTCCGCCTCGAAGTAGCCACGCTCTACCCAGCGCTCGTACAGCTTCCCCTCTACCTCGGCCGGCGCGTACTGGGTCGGCAGGTCTGCGGGTTCGCCATGGGCCCCGGTGGGGCGCTGCTGAGTGTTCTCGGTCACGACGGCAAGTCTAAGGGCGGCGCTGTCACGGTCTCGAACCGGTTTGGGGACCGGTACACCGGCGGGTGTCGCCGTCCGCCAGGATGTACGACGACACACGAGGACGGACCGAGCAACGAAGCACTGCCCCGCACCGACAAGGCGGGGAAACGGAGGGAAGCAGCCTTGAGCAACCACCAGCCCCCGCCGCCGGGCCCGTACGGCCAGCCGCCCCAGCCGGGTCCGTACGGCGCGCCCGGCCAGCCGGGCCCCTACGGTCCTGGCACCGGTGGTGCCCCCGGCCAGCCGGGCTACGGCTACCCGCAGCAGCCCTACGGCC
>NZ_VJYK02000002.1 GCF_007097205.2 Streptomyces alkaliterrae | reverse complement strand
GTCGGTGGGGCGTGGGATGCTGGACGGCGATGGCCCCCAAGAGCGCAGGTTCCGCGAAGTCCCCCAAGCCCCCGAAGGCCGCCGCCGACGACCCGCTGGCGGCGGTGACCCTCGCGGTCGGCCAGGAGGAGTTGCTGGCCGACCGGGTCGTCCGCCAGGTGGTGGCGGCCGCCAGGGCCGCCGACCCGGAAACGGATGTGCGGGACCTCGCCCCGGGCGTGCTCCAGCCGGGGATGCTCGCGGAGCTGACAAGCCCGTCTCTGTTCGCCGAACGCAAGGTCCTGGTCGTCCGCCAGGCGCAGGATCTGTCCGCCGACACCGTCAAGGAGGTGAAGGCCTACCTCGCCGAGCCGGTCGAGGAGGTGCTGCTGGTGCTGCTGCACGCCGGCGGCGCCAAGGGCAAGGGTCTGCTGGACGCCGCGCGCAAGGCCGGTGCCCGGGAGGTGCCGTGCGCGAAGCTCACCAAGCCCGCCGAGCGACTGTCCTTCGTCCGAGGCGAGTTCCGGGCGCTCGGCCGGTCCGCCACTCCGGAGGCGTGCCAGGCTCTGGTGGACGCGATCGGCAGTGATCTGCGGGAGCTGGCTTCGGCCTGCGCGCAGCTTGTCGCCGACGTCGAGGGAACGATCGACGAGACGGTGGTCGCCCGCTACTACACCGGTCGCGCCGAGGCTTCGAGCTTCGCGGTCGCCGACCGGGCGGTGGAGGGCCGGGCCGCCGAGGCGCTGGAGGCGCTGCGATGGGCGCTGGCCACCGGAGTCGCCCCGGTGCTGGTGACCAGCGCGCTGGCGCAGGGTGTCCGGGCGATCGGCAAGCTCGCCTCCGCGCGGTCGGGCATGCGTCCGGCGGATCTCGCCAGGGAGCTGGGCATGCCGCCGTGGAAGATCGACCGGGTCCGGCAGCAGATGCGGGGTTGGTCGGCGGACGGCGTCGCCACCGCGTTGCGGGCGGTCGCCGAGGCTGACGCGGCCGTCAAGGGCGGCGGCTACGACCCGGCTTACGCGCTGGAGAAGGCCGTCGTGACGATCGCCAGGGCGGCCCGTTACCGCTGAGCGGTCAGATGTCGCCTTCGCCGCGCTTGGGCGGGCCGCTGTCGGAGTCGGAGCCGCCGGTCTGTTCGTCGGAGTCGTTGGAGGCGTCGGACCCGGTGGGCTTGCGCAGCTCCGCCAGGGTCTCCTCGGTGCTCTTCGTCAGCATCGAACGGACCTGTGTCTTGGTGAGCGGGCTCTGGCCGGCGCGCGAGAGCTCCACGTCGCTCCACTCCAGATGCGTCTCCACCCAGCGGTCCCGGACGGCCAGCGCGGCGTAGGTCAGCTGTCCGTCGCGCTTGCGTTCACTGGTGATGAGGAACGCCTCCTCGCCCAGCTCCTCCACCGGCTCCACCCGGTACCGCTGGTTCTCGTTCGAACGGCTCTCCTGCGCCTGGGCCCGGGCCTCGAACTCCGCGGTCGGGTCGGTCTGCTTGTGCCAGGTGGCGGTGAAGGTGACAAAGGTGGAGGCGAAGCGGCTGGACCTGTCGCGCTTGTAGCGCATCAGGCAGCTGCTGGTGTCCATGGCGTCGTGCGTGGAGTGGTTGGAGGCGCTGCTGCCGTGCGTGGTGTAGTGCTCGAGGAAGGGGGAGCGGTAGACGCTCTCGCACATGTCCTTGTGGAAGCGGTACCCAGCGAGGTCGGCGGTCGGTTCGGAGTCGCCGCCGAAGCCGCCTCCGACGATCGTCCCGGCCGCCCAGACGGCGGAGGCGAGCACCACGCCTCCCAGCGCCCACACCCATCCGGGGAGCCGGCCTCGGGAGGCGCCGGCGGGGGGACCGGCCGACGGCCCCGGCACCGGGGACCCGAGGGCCTGCGACGCGGCGGCGTAGCCGTAGCCACCGGTGGCGGGCTGCGCGTAGGGGTTGTGCGGCTGCGGCTGCGGCTGGCCGGCCTGCTGGCCGGGACCGCCATAAGGGTTGGGCTGCTCCCCCGGTATGGACATGGGCCAAACCTACCCGTGTGGCGTCCGGGGGACGCCGCCGGTGGGTAACAGCCTGTCCACAACAAGCCCTGTTCACGACAAGCCCTGCCTACGACAAGCCCCGCCCACACACAGCAGAGCGCCCCGGAGGCGGGGCCTCCGGGGCGTCGCAACAGTGCTGTGGCGAACAACACGCATTGTGTCGGACTCCCGTGGACGGGGTCCGGTCCGTTGGGGTCACGCGCCGTCGAGTAGAGGGCTCGGACGGTGTCGCGCGTGGCGCCCGGTGGTGCCGGGCCGGTCGGTCACGGCGATGAGAGGGAGCCGTGGACTGACGGGCATCGGGGCGCACCAGCCCCGGGGATCACTTCTGGAGCGAGGCGACCTTGCGGGCGAGGGCCGACTTCTTGTTGGCCGCGTTGTTCTTGTGGAGAACGCCCTTGCTGGTGGCCTTGTCGAGCTTGCGGGAGGCGGTGCGCGCGGCGGCGGTGGCCTTCTCGGCGTCACCGGCGGCCACGGCCTCGCGGACGCGACGGATCGCGGTCTTCAGCTCGGACTTGACCGCCTTGTTGCGCTGGCGCGCCTTCTCGTTGGTCTTGATCCGCTTGATCTGGGACTTGATGTTCGCCACGAAAGAAGCCTTCTGGAGGTTCGGGGATGCTGACTCGCGTCCGGTCACCACCGCCGTAGCGGCGGAGCTCACCGCCGCAGTGGCGGTATGGGTGTCCATTGGACGCAGTCGCCCAGCGTAGCAGGAGGGGGCGGGGGCCTCCCAATCAGCCTCGGAGGCGCCACTCATGGGAGCATGGGGGCTGACAGCAGCGACCCGAAGCCATGACCCCGACAGGACCACGCGTGCCCGCGACCCCATCGAACGTGCCCGAGCCGAGCCGTACCGACCCGGCGCTGATTCGCAACTTCTGCATCATCGCGCACATCGACCACGGCAAGTCGACGCTTGCCGACCGGATGCTCCAGTTGACCGGTGTCGTCGAGCAGCGGCAGATGCGCGCCCAGTACCTCGACCGCATGGACATCGAGCGTGAACGCGGCATCACGATCAAGTCCCAGGCGGTGCGGATGCCGTGGGCGCCGTCCGGCAGCACGTCCGGCGGCGAGAACGCCACGCACATCCTGAACATGATCGACACCCCGGGGCACGTCGACTTCACCTACGAGGTGTCCCGCTCGCTGGCCGCCTGCGAGGGCTGCATCCTCCTCGTGGACGCGGCGCAGGGCATCGAGGCGCAGACCCTCGCCAATCTGTACCTGGCGATGGAGAACGACCTCACGATCATCCCGGTGCTCAACAAGATCGATCTTCCGGCCGCCCAGCCGGAGAAGTTCGCCGCCGAGCTGGCGCACCTGATCGGTTGCGAGCCGGGGGACGTGCTCAAGGTCTCGGCGAAGACGGGTGAGGGCGTCGAGGCGCTGCTGGACGAGGTGGTGCGCCTGGTGCCGCCGCCGGAGGGCGTGAAGGACGCGCCCGCCCGCGCGATGATCTTCGACTCCGTCTACGACGCCTACCGCGGCGTGGTCACGTACGTGAAGGTCGTCGACGGCACGCTGGGCAAGCGTGAGCGCATCAAGATGATGTCGACGGGCGCCACACACGAGCTGCTGGAGATCGGGGCGAACGCGCCGGAGATGACGCCGGCCGACGGGCTGTCCGTCGGCGAGGTCGGCTATCTCATCACCGGTGTGAAGGACGTGCGCCAGTCGAAGGTGGGCGACACGATCACCCAGCAGCACAAGGGGGCCACCGAGGCGCTGGCCGGGTACAAGGACCCGAAGCCGATGGTGTTCTCCGGGCTGTACCCGCTGGACGGTTCGGACTACCCGGAGCTGCGGGACGCGCTCGACAAGCTCCAGCTCAACGACGCCGCGCTGGTCTACGAGCCGGAGACGTCGGCGGCGCTGGGATTCGGTTTCCGGGTCGGCTTCCTCGGCCTGCTGCACCTGGAAGTGATCCGGGAGCGGCTGGAGCGCGAGTTCAACCTGGATCTCATCGCGACCGCGCCGAACGTGGTCTACCGGGTGGTCATGGAGGACGGCGTCGAACACATCGTCACCAATCCGAGCGAGTTTCCGACCGGCAAGATCGCGGAAGTCCACGAGCCGGTGGTGCGCGCGACGGTGCTCGCGCCCAGCGAGTTCATCGGCGCGATCATGGAGCTGTGCCAGAACCGCCGCGGCACCCTGCAGGGCATGGACTACCTCTCCGAGGACCGCGTCGAGCTGCGTTACACGCTGCCGCTCGCGGAGATCGTCTTCGACTTCTTCGACGCGCTGAAGTCCAAGACGCGCGGTTACGCCTCGCTGGACTACGAGCCGACCGGTGAGCAGTCGGCGGCGCTGGTGAAGGTCGACATCCTGCTGCACGGCGACAAGGTCGACGCCTTCTCGGCGATCGTCCACAAGGACAAGGCGTACGCGTACGGCGTGCGCATGGCCTCCAAGCTGCGGGAGTTGATCCCGCGTCAGCAGTTCGAGGTGCCGATCCAGGCGGCCATCGGCTCCCGCGTCATCGCCCGCGAGACCGTGCGCGCGATCCGCAAGGACGTGCTCGCGAAGTGCTACGGCGGTGACATCTCCCGTAAGCGGAAGCTGCTGGAGAAGCAGAAGGAGGGCAAGAAGCGGATGAAGGTCGTGGGCCGGGTGGAGGTCCCCCAGGAGGCGTTCATCGCCGCGCTCTCCACCGACGACAGCTCCGGCGAGGCGAAGGGCAAGAAGTAGCCCGTCGGGCGGAGCAGCACACGCATGTCGAACACGACGGCCGCGCGGTTCGCGCGGCCGTCGCGCGTTTTCCGCCACTGTTCTCCGCCGGCCGCGCCGTGGAAGTCCGCCCGGCCCGCCTGCACGCTGCGAACGTGCCGTCACGCCTACTCTGAGTAGGTAAAGAGATCAGAAAATGCCTTGTCCACAGCCCCTTACATCCCGGGCTCGAGGCCCTTACTCTGATCAGCCACCGAGTTACTCGTGAGTCACCCCCCAGCAACGTAGTGGGCCCCGGAGGATGTCGTGAGCGACGCTCAGTCCAACATCAACAACCGACCGCCTTCCGTGGCGGCTCTCTTCCTGGAGAGGATCGAAGCCACGCCGGACGGCGAGGCCTACCGTTACCCCGTGCCGGCGGCCGGGGGCGACGGGCCGGACGAGTGGCGGTCCTACACCTGGGCGGAGGCGGCCGAGCGCGTGTTCGCGGTGGCGGCCGGTCTGACGGACCTGGGCGTCGAGCCCGAGGAGCGGGTGGCGATCGCGTCGAACACCCGTGTCGACTGGATCCTGTGCGACCTCGGTGTGCTCTGTGCGGGAGCCGCGACCACCACGATCTATCCGAGCACGAACGCCGAGGAGACCGCCTACATCCTCGCCGACTCGCAGAGCCGGGTGCTGTTCGCGGAGGACGCCGGTCAGCTCGCCAAGGTGCGCGAGCGCCGGGAGGAGCTGTCCGACCTGCGCCATGTCGTCCTGATCGATCCGAACGGCGAGTCGGCCGAGGGCACGGACGACCCCGAGGGCTTTGTCGTCACCCTCGACGAGCTGATCGAGCGCGGCAAGGCGTATCTGGAGAAGCACCCGGACGCGGTACGGGACACCATCGCCTCGCTGCGGGCGGACCAGCTGGCGACGCTGATCTACACGTCCGGCACCACCGGCCGTCCCAAGGGTGTGCGACTGCGGCACGACTCGTGGTCCTACATGGCCAAGGCGATCGCCCAGACGGGCCTCGCCCGCCCGGACGACGTGCAGTACCTGTGGCTGCCGCTGGCGCACGTCTTCGGCAAGGTGCTGCTCTCCGGCCAGATCGAGGTCGGGCACGTCACGGCGGTGGACGGCCGGATCGACAAGATCATCGAGAATCTGCCGGTCGTGCAGCCGACGTACATGGCCGCGGTGCCGCGCATCTTCGAGAAGGTCTACAACGGCGTCGCGAACAAGGCGAAGGCGGCCGGCGGAGCGAAGTACAAGATCTTCAAGTGGGCGGCCGAGGTCGCCAGGGAGTACGGCCGGGTCACCCAGGAGAACCAGCGCCGTACCGGCACGCCCTCCGCGCCCGCCGGGCTGCGGGCGAAGCACGCCGTCGCCGACAAGCTCGTCTACGGCAAGCTGCGGGCGGCGTTCGGCGGTAGGCTCCGCGCCTGCGTCTCCGGTTCGGCGGCGCTCGCGCCGGACATCGGCTACTTCTTCTCCGGCGCCGGCATCCACATCCTGGAGGGCTACGGCCTCACCGAGTCAAGCGCGGCGAGCTTCGTCAACCCCGGCGAGGCTTACCGGACGGGCACGGTCGGCAAGCCGTTGCCGGGCTGCGAGGTGCGTATCGCGGAGGACGGCGAGGTACTGCTGCGCAGCCCGGGCATCATGGAGGGTTACCACAACCTGCCGGACAAGACGGCCGAGATGCTGGAGTCGGACGGCTGGCTCCACACCGGGGACATCGGGGAGTTGTCCGACGACGGCTACCTGCGGATCACCGACCGCAAGAAGGACATGTTCAAGACCTCGGGCGGCAAGTACGTGGCGCCGGCCGAGATCGAGGGCCGGTTCAAGGCGATCTGTCCCTACGTCTCCACCATCCTGGTGCACGGCGCGGACCGGAACTTCTGCTCGGCGCTCATCGCCCTCGACGAGGTGTCGATCATGGGGTGGGCGAAGGAGCACGGGCTGGCCGGGAAGAGCTACTCCGAGGTGTTGGCCTCCGACGAGGTCAGGAAGCTGGTCGAGGGCTACGTGGAGGAGCTGAACAGCGGCCTCCAGCGGTGGCAGACGATCAAGCAGTTCCGCGTCCTGCCGCGTGACCTGGACGTGGAGCACGGCGAGCTGACGCCGAGCCTGAAGCTCAAGCGCCCGGTCGTGGAGCGCGAGTTCGGGCACCTGCTGGACGAGATCTACGCAGGTACCCGCGAGGACTGACGCGCGGGGCCGCGGACCGGCGTGCCGGCCCGCGGCCCTCGGCCCGCCAAGCCGCGGGCCCTCAGTCCACCAGGTCGCGGACGAGCGCGTCCGCGAGCAGTCGCCCGCGCAGGGTCAGGGCGGCGCGTCCGGACGCGTGTGCGTCGGCGTCGAGCAGCCCGTCGGCCACGGCCCGGCGGGCGGCCTCGGCGCCGGCCGGCCGCAGCAGGTCGAGCGGGCAGCCGTCGGCGAGCCGCAGTTCGAGCAGGACGCGTTCCACGCGCCGGTCCTCCGCCTGCAGTACCTCGCGCCCGGCGCCGGGGCTGTGGCCACGGGCGAGGGCGGCCGCGTAGGCGGCGGGGTGCTTGACGTTCCACCAGCGGACGCCGCCGACGTGGCTGTGCGCGCCGGGCCCGGCCCCCCACCAGTCGGCGCCGGTCCAGTACAGCAGGTTGTGCCGGCAGCGGCCCGCCTCCGAGGTGGCCCAGTTCGACACCTCGTACCAGTCGAATCCGGCCGAGGCCAGCAGCTCCTCGGCGATCAGGTAGCGGTCGGCGTGCACGTCGTCGTCGGTCGCGGGGACCTCGCCCCGGCGGATGCGGTGGGCGAGCCGGGTGCCCTCCTCGACGATCAGTGCGTACGCCGAGACGTGATCGGGTCCGGCCTCGACGGCGGCGGTCAGGGAGGCCCGCCAGTCGTCGTCGCTCTCACCGGGGGTGCCGTAGATCAGGTCCAGGTTGACGTGGTCGAAACCGGCGGCGCGGGCCTCGGCGACGCACGCCTCGGGCCGGCCGGGCGTGTGGGTGCGGTCCAGGACCCGCAGAACGTGCTGCCGGGCGCTCTGCATGCCGAAGGAGACCCGGTTGAAGCCGGCGGCGCGCAGCTGGGCCAGGTAGCGCGGGTCGACGGAGTCGGGGTTCGCCTCGGTGGTGATCTCGGCGTCGTCGGCCAGCGGGAACTCGGCACGGATCGCGGCCAGCATCCGGCCGAGATCGGCGGCGGGCAGCAGTGTGGGGGTGCCGCCGCCGACAAAGACGCTCTCCACCGGGCGGGGGTCCTCGCCGAGCACCTTGCGGGCCAGCCGGATCTCGTCGATCAGGGTGTCGGCGTAGTTCTCCCGGGAGGCGAGGACTCCGCCGCTGCCGCGCAGCTCGCCGGCGGTGTAGGTGTTGAAGTCGCAGTACCCGCAGCGTGTGGCGCAGTAGGGAACGTGCAGGTAGAAGGCGAGCGGGCGCCCCGACGCGCCGGAGAGCGCGTCGGGCGGGAGCGACCCGTCGTCGGGTACGGGTTCGCCCTCGGGCAGTGCGGATGGCATACGCCCATTGTCCGGTATCGGCACAGCCGGCGGTGCGGCCCGCTCGTCCCGCTGCCGGACGGGCCCGTCCGCGCGTCCGCCGGGCGGGGTCACGGCGCTCCTGGCCCGACCGTGACGTGGTCGATCAGTCGTTCCACCGCGCCCAGCAGCTCGGGCCGCAGGTCCCGGTAGCTGGAGACCGCCCCCAGCACCCGCCGCCAGGCCGCGCCGGTGTTCTCCCCCCAGCCGAGCGCCCGGCAGACGCCGGTCTTCCAGTCCTGACCGCGGGGCACGGTGGGCCAGGCCGGGATGCCCAGCGCGGCCGGTTTGACGGCCTCCCACACGTCGACGAACGGGTGGCCGACGACCAGCACGTCCTCGCCGCCGACCTGTGCGGCGATCCGCGACTCCTTGGAGCCGGGGACGAGGTGGTCCACCAGCACCCCGAGCCGGGCGTCGGGTGCGGGTCCGAACTCGCGGACGATCGCCGGAAGGTCGTCGACGCCCTCCAGGTACTCCACGACCACACCCTCGAGGCGCAGGTCGTCGCCCCAGACCTTCTCCACCAGCTCGGCGTCGTGCCGGCCCTCGACGTAGATCCGTCCGGCGCGTGCCACCCGGGCGCGTGCCCCGGGTACGGCGAGGGAGCCGGAGGCGGTCAGCGGTCGGCCGCCGGGGGTGGTCCGCTGCCCGGTCACCGGCCGGTCGGGGCGGGGTCGGACGAGGGTGACTGGTCGCCCTTCGAGCAGGAAGCCGCGCGGGGTGAGCGGGAAGACGCGGTGCTTGCCGAAGCGGTCCTCCAGGGTGACGGTAGGCCCCTCGGCGGTTTTCTCGCAGCGCACCACCGCACCGCAGTAGCCGGTGCCGACCTCCTCGACGACCAGCCCGGCCTCGGCCGGCACCTCGGGGGCCGGGGTGTCGCGTTTCCACGGCGGGGTGAGGTCCGGTCGGTAGTCGCGGGAGGGGCGGAAGGGTTCGCTGCGCATGCCCGACATTCTGCGCCAGCCCCGGCTGTGCGGCCGGTACCGGTCGGCGCTCAGCCGGTGGTGAACCGGCGTGCCAGGTCCTCGCGTTGGGCCCGGACGAAGTCGGCGTCCACCACCGCGCCGTGTCCCGGCACGTAGCGGGCGTCCGGGCCGCCGAGCGCGAGCAGCCGGTCCAGCGCCTCCGGCCAGCGGGCGGGGTGGGCGTCGGAGCCGGCCTGCGGTTCGCCGGACTCCTCGACGAGGTCGCCGCAGAACACCACGTGGGGGCGGCCGGGGACGAGGACGACCAGGTCGTGGCCGGTGTGTCCGGGGCCGACGTTCGCCAGCAGGACCTCCCGGTCGCCCAGCCGCAGGGTGATCTCGCCGCTCACCTGGTGGTGCGGCACCACGAGGACGTCCACGGCCTCGGTGGCCTCCTCGGGCGTCAGGCCGTGCCGGACGGCGTCGGCGCGCAGTTCCTCGGCGCCCTTCCGGAGCAGCCGGTCGGAGCCGACGGCCGCGTACACCTCCACCCCGGCGAAGGCGGCCGTGCCCAGTACGTGGTCGAAGTGCGGGTGGGTGAGCGCGACGTGCGTGGGGCGCCGCCCGAACCTCCGTTCCAGGTCGCGCCGCAGCCCCGCGCCCTCCCGCAGGCAGGCGCCGGTGTCGACGACCAGCAGGCCCTCGGTGCCGGCCACGGCCCCGACGGTCTCGTCCCAGCCGGGCATCCGTCGGCGCACCACTCCCGGTGCGAGCACTTCCCAGCCGCTCTCTTCCCCGCCACTGTTCCTGCCGCTGTCCATGACGCGACGCTAGCGCGCCTGTCGAACCCCCGCCCGGCGGCCCGGCCGGCACACCGCCGTGGAAGGCCGGCCCGGCGAGCACGCGCGCGCTTCCGACAGGCCGGGCGCCTTGCCGGGCGTGTGGTACCCGGCCGTACACTTGCTGGGGGAAGGCTGGCACTCAGCGGTGGTGAGTGCCAGAATCGTGAGGCTTGAACGCAGGCCGGACGGAGGTGCGCAGGAATGCTCAGTGAACGCAGGCTGGAGGTACTGCGCGCCATCGTCCAGGACTACGTCGGCACGGAGGAGCCGGTGGGGTCCAAGGCGCTCACCGAGCGGCACAATCTGCGGGTCTCCCCGGCGACGGTGCGCAACGACATGGCCGCGCTGGAGGAGGAGGGCTACATCGCACAGCCCCACACCAGCGCCGGTCGGGTACCGACGGACAAGGGCTACCGGCTGTTCGTCGACAAGCTCGCCGGGGTCAAACCGCTGAGCGCGGCAGAACGCCGGGCGATCCAGGGCTTCCTGGAGGCCTCGGTCGACCTCGACGACGTCGTGGGGCGGACGGTGCGGCTGCTGGCGCAGCTGACCCGGCAGGTGGCGGTGGTGCAGTACCCGTCGCTGACCCGGTCGACCGTGCGGCACGTGGAGCTGCTGGCGCTGGCCCCGGCCAGGCTGATGCTCGTCCTGATCACCGACACCGGTCGGGTGGAGCAGCGAATGGTCGACTGCCCCGGGCCGATCGGTGAGACGTCGGTGGCCGATCTGCGCGCCCGGCTGAACAGCCGTGTGGTCGGTCAGCGCTTCGCCGAGGTGCCGCAGCTGGTGCAGGACCTGCCCGAGGCGTTCGACCTGGACGACCGGGGCGCGGTTTCCGCCGTGCTGGCGACGCTGCTGGAGACGCTGGTCGAGGACACCGAGGAGCGGCTGATGATCGGCGGTACCGCCAATCTGACCCGCTTCGGACACGACTTCCCGTTGACCATCCGTCCGGTACTGGAGGCGCTGGAGGAGCAGGTGGTCCTGCTCAAGCTCCTCGGCGAGGCGACCGACTCGGGCATGACGGTCCGCATCGGTCATGAGAATGCTCACGAAGGTCTGAATTCCACCTCCGTGGTCTCGGTCGGTTACGGTTCCGGCGGCGAGGCAGTCGCCAAGTTGGGCGTGGTCGGACCGACCCGCATGGACTATCCGGGAACGATGGGAGCGGTACGCGCAGTGGCACGTTACGTCGGACAGATCCTCGCGGAGTCATAAGTGGCGACGGACTACTACGCGATCCTGGGACTTCAGCGGGACGCCTCGCAGGCCGAGATCAAGAAGGCCTTCCGCCGACTGGCGCGCGAGCTGCACCCGGACGTCAACCCGGACCCGAAGACGCAGGAGCGGTTCAAGGAGATCAACACCGCCTACGAGGTGCTCTCCGACCCGCAGAAGAAGCAGGTCTACGACCTGGGCGGCGATCCGGCCGGCGGCGCCGCCGGAGCCGGGTTCGGCGCCGGAGCGGGCTTCGGCAACTTCTCCGACATCATGGACGCGTTCTTCGGCACCGCCGCCCAGCGCGGTCCGCGTTCGCGCACCCGGCGCGGGCAGGACGCGATGATCCGGCTCGACATCGAGCTGGAGGAGGCCGCGTTCGGCACCACGAAGGAGATCCAGGTCGACACCGCCACCGTCTGCACCACGTGCACCGGTGAGGGCGCCGCGCCCGGCACCTCCGCCCAGACGTGTGACATGTGCCGGGGCCGCGGTGAGGTCTCGCAGGTCACGCGTTCCTTCCTCGGCCAGGTCATGACCTCCCGGCCGTGCCCGCAGTGCCAGGGCTTCGGCACGGTCGTGCCGACGCCGTGCCCGGAGTGCGCCGGTGACGGGCGGGTCCGCTCGCGCCGTACGCTGACGGTGAAGATCCCGGCGGGTGTGGACAACGGCACGCGCATCCAGCTGGCCGGTGAGGGCGAGGTCGGCCCCGGAGGCGGCCCCGCGGGCGACCTCTACGTGGAGATCCACGAGAAGCCGCACTCGGTGTTCCAGCGCCGCGGCGACGATCTGCACTGCACGGTGACGATCCCGATGACGGCCGCCGCGCTCGGCACCAAGTGTCCGCTGGAGACGCTGGACGGGCTGGAGGAGGTCGACATCCGGCCCGGTACCCAGTCCGGTCAGTCGATTCCGCTGCACGGTCGGGGCGTGACGCATCTGCGCGGCAACGGGCGCGGCGACCTCATCGTGCACGTGGAGGTGCAGACGCCGGCGAAGCTCGACGCCGAGCAGGAGGAGCTGCTGCGGCGGCTGGCGAAGCTGCGGGGCGAGGAGCGGCCGCTGGGCCAGTTCCAGCCCGGTCAGCAGGGTCTGTTCTCCCGGCTGAAGGACGCTTTCAACGGTCGCTGAGGTCACTCCCGAGGTCACTCGGGGGCGCCGTCAAGTTACCCGGGGTAACGACCGGAAGGTCTGGTACCGCCGGTGGATTCGTGCACAAGCCGTGACAGGATGTGGTCATGTCCGCTGCTTCCTCGGCGCCTGCCGCGACCCCGGGACCCCGTGCGCTCTCCGCGCTGTACGAGCACCCCGTCGTCCAGGCGCCCATGGCCGGCGGCGCCTCCACCCCGGAGCTGGCGGCCGCCGTCGCCGAGGCCGGCGGACTGGGCTTCCTGGCCGCCGGCTACAAGACGCCGGAGGCCATGTACGGCGAGATCAAACGGCTGCGCGGGCTGACCGGCCGGCCCTTCGGCGTCAACCTCTTCGTCCCCCAGCACAGCGTCTCCCGGCTGCACGAGCCGGACGGCAACGGCGGCCCCGCCGCGGCCGGCTGCGACGTCTCGGCGGCGGTGGACGTCTACCGGGCCCAACTCGCCGGCGAGGCCACCTGGTACGACACCGAGCTCGGCGACCCGGACCAGGGCATCGACGACGCCTACGAGGCGAAACTGGCCGTGCTCTACCAGGACCCGGTCCCGGTCGTCTCGTTCGCCTTCGGCTGCCCCTCCCGCCGGGTCCTCGAACGGCTCGCCGCGGCGGGCACGTTCACGGTGGTCACGGTCACCTCGGTGGCCGAGGCGCAGGCCGCGCAGTGGGCCGGTGCCGCCGCGCTGTGCGTCCAGGGCGTAGAGGCCGGCGGCCACCAGAGCACCCACCGCGACGACCCGCACGCGGACGGCGCCGGTGTCGGGCTGCTCGCGCTCATCGCCCAGGTCAGGGAGGCCGTGCTGGTGCCGCTGATAGCCGCCGGCGGGCTGATGCGCGGCGGCCAGATCGCGGCCGCCCTCACCGCCGGCGCGACCGCCGCCCAACTCGGCACGGCCTTCCTGCCGTGCCCCGAGTCCGGCGCCCACCCCCTGCACAAACGGGCGCTCACCGACCCGATGTTCACCCGCACCGAGCTCACCCGCGCGTTCACCGGGCGGCCCGCCCGCGGCCTGGTGAACCGCTTCATGCGGGAGCACGGCCCCTACGCGCCGTCGGCCTATCCGCAGGTGCACCATCTGACCGCCGGTCTGCGCAAGGCGGCGGCGAAGGCCGGGGACGCGCAGGGCATGGCGCTGTGGGCCGGCCAGGGCCACCGGCTGGCCCGGGAGATGCCTGCCGGGGAGCTGGTGGCACTGCTCGCCGACGAGTTGGAGTCGGCCCGTACCGATCTGCTGGCCAGGAGAGCGTCATGACCGCGCCGCTGTTCGTCGTCGACCCCGACCGGCTGGCGCCCGGCCCGGTGCTGGTCGACGGCGCCGAGGGTCGGCACGCGGTGTCGGTCCGCAGGCTGCGGGTCGGCGAGGCGGTCACGCTCACCGACGGCGCCGGGCACGGCGGAACCGGCACCGTCACGGCGACCGAGGGCAAGGACCGGCTCACCGTCCACCTCGACGAGCTGGTCGACGAGCCGCCGCCCAGCCCGCGGATCACCGTCGTCCAGGCGCTGCCCAAGGGCGACCGGGGAGAGCTGGCCGTGGAGACGATGACCGAGACCGGGGTGGACGCGATCATCCCCTGGGCCGCCTCCCGCTGCATCACCCAGTGGCGCGGCCCGCGCGGCGAGAAGTCGCTGGCGAAGTGGCGGAACACGGCACGCGAGGCCGGCAAGCAGTCGCGTCGGCTGCGTTTCCCCGAGGTCCACGACCCGGTCACCACGGCCCAGTTGGTGCCGCTGCTGGCGAAAGCGGCCTTCGCCGGGGTGCTGCACGAGGAGGGCGCCAGCCCGCTCGCCCGCGCCGAACTCCCCACCGAGGGCGAGATCATGCTGGTCGTCGGGCCGGAAGGGGGCGTCGCACCGGCCGAGTTGGACGCGTTCGCCGAGGCGGGCGCGCGCCCGTACCAACTCGGGCAGAGCGTGCTGCGCACCTCCACCGCGGGCACGGCGGCCACCGCGCTGCTGCTCGGCCGCACCGGTCGCTGGGGCTGAGACGGCGGGCCGGGAGGCGCCGTCCGGACCGGCCGCCGCCGCCCGGTCCGGGGGCGGGCCAACTGTCGGATCTTGCGGGTAGCATCCGCACATGGCTGGAGAACCGCAGGCCGACTGCCTGTTCTGCAAGATCGTCGCGGGTGAGGTTCCGGCGACCGTCGTCCGGCGGACGGAGACGACCGTCGCCTTCCGGGACATCAATCCGCAGGCGCCCACCCACGTGCTCGTGATCCCCAAGGCGCACTACCCCAACGCCGCCTCGCTGGCCGCCGCCGAACCGCTGCTCGCCGCCGACCTGCTGCGGGAGGCGGGCGAGGTAGCCGCGCAGGAGAAGGCCGAGGCGTACCGGATCGTGCTCAACACCGGCTCGGGCGCGGGCCAGACGGTGTTCCACGTCCACGCCCACATCCTCGCCGGGCGCGGCCTGGAGTGGCCCCCGGGCTGACCGGCCGCCGACCGCCGACCACCACCCGGAACCGCCCGAACGACGTGGACGTATGCGTGAACTGATCGTGCTCGGCACCGCGAGCCAGGTGCCCACCCGGCACCGGAACCACAACGGCTACCTGCTGCGCTGGGACGGGGAGGGCGTCCTCTTCGACCCCGGCGAGGGGACGCAGCGGCAGATGCTGCGGGCCGGAGTCGCCGCGCACGACCTCACCCGGATCTGCGTCACCCACTTCCACGGCGACCACTCGCTCGGCGTCGCCGGAGTGGTCCAGCGGATCAACCTCGACCGGGTGCCGCACCCGGTCACCGCCTACTACCCGGCCAGCGGCGGCCGCTTCTTCCACCGGCTGCGGTACGCCACGGCCTACCGCGAGACGGTTGCGCTGCGCGAGGTGCCCGTGCACCAGGACGGCGAACTGCCCGGGCCCGACGCCTTCACGCTCACCGCGCGCCGCCTCTCCCATCCCGTGGAGGCGTTCGGCTACCGATTGCAGGAACCGGACAGCCGCCGGATGCTGCCCGACCGGCTGGCCGCCCACGGCATCAAGGGACCGGACGTGGGCCGGCTGCTGAAGGACGGTGAACTGCGCGGGGTGCGACTGGCGGACGTCAGCGCGCACCGGCCGGGGCAGCGCTTCGCCTTTGTCATGGACACCAGGCTGTGTGACGGCGTCTACGCGCTCGCCGACGGCTGCGACATGCTGGTGATCGAGTCGACGTTCCTCGACGAGGACGTGCGGCTCGCCGAGGAACACGGACACCTCACGGCCGGGCAGGCCGCGAAGGTCGCGGTGGAGTCCGGCGTGCGGCACCTGGTGCTCACCCACTTCTCGCAGCGCTACGGCGATCCCGCGGTCTTCGCCGAACAGGCCAGGGCGGCCGGCTTCGAGGGGGAACTGACCGTCGCGGCCGACCTCATGCGGGTGCCGATGCCGCGCCGCCGCCCGTGACCGACGGCCGGTGACGCCCCGCCGCCGTGTTCTGTCCGGCGGCGGTCAGCCGCCCCGCGCCGAGGCGGTGCCCGGGGCGCCTTCGAGGACGGCCGGGCGGGCCGCGTCGAGTACCCGGGCCGCCACCTCCGGCGAGTCCACCAGCGGATGCAGGAGGAGCGCCCGCAGCGCTGCCCTGTGCGAGCCGGTCGCCGCCGCCTCGATCGTCGCCCGCTCCACCGCCTTCACCTGGAGCACCAGCCCCAACTCGGCCCCGTCGAGCGGTGTGACGGGCACCGACCGCACCCCGTCGCCGTCCACCTCGCACACCGTCTCGACCACGGCGTCGGCCGGCAGCGCGGGCAGCGTGCCGTTGTTGCGGACGTTCAGGACGAACCGCTGCCGGCCGGTCGCGCCGCTCAGCGCGGCCATCAGGGCCAGCGCCACCCGCTCGTAGCCGCCGCCGTCGAGGTCACAGCTGTCCCGCTGCCACCCGCCGCCGGCGGAACGGGCCTCGGCGAGGTAGGTCTCCTCCCGGCGCAGTCGTGCCTGACGCCACAACCGGTACGCCTCTGCGGGACGCTCCTCCGCCAGGGAGTAGAACTCCGTCTGCTGGCGGTCGAGGAACTCGCCCCTGGTCTCCTCGGCCTCCCTGGCCGCCGCCAGCGTCTCCCGGCGGAAGTAGTAGTAGTGCAGGTACTCGTTGGGCAGCATGCCGAGCGCGCCGAGCAGCCGGGGGCCGAAGAGCCGGCCCTCCTCGAAGGACGCCAACGCCCGGGGCGAGGCCAGCAGTCCGGGCAGCAGCTCCCGGTCGCCGATCCGCAACGACCGCAGCCAGCCGAGGTGGTTCAGCCCAAGGTAGTCGTAGTCGACGGCGTCCGGGTCGACGCCGGCGGCGCGGGCCGCCCGACGCACCACGCCGAGCGGCGAGTCGCAGATGCCCACCACCCGGTCGCCGAGTACGGCCGCCATCGCCTCGGTCACCATGCCCGCGGGGTTGGTGAAGTTGACGACGCGGGCGTCCGGCGCGACCTCGCGGACCCGCCGGGCGATCTGCGTCATCACCGGCAGCGTCCGGAGCGCGTACAGGACGCCGCCCGCGCCCACCGTCTCCTGGCCGAGCACTCCCTCGCGCAGCGGCACCCGCTCGTCGGCCACCCGGCCCGCGGTGCCGCCCACCCGTATCGCGGAGAACACGAAGTCCGCGCCGGTCAGCGCCTCGTCGAGGTCGGTGGTGGGCACCAGCCGGGGGCCGGGCGGCATGGCTGCCAGCACCGACCCGATCACGTCCAGCCGCCGCTTGTCGGTGTCGTACAGCGTGACCTCCCGGATCAGCCCCGCGAAGGGACCGCCGTCGGCCAGCGCCGCGTAGACGAGCGGCACACGGAAGCCGCCGCCGCCGAGGATCGCAAGTCGCATGCCCCGGACGCTACCGCTTCCGGCACACTGAGGGGCATGTACGATCCGCTCGCCGCGGTCCGCGCCACCGGGGATCCGGACTGCGATGTGTACCTGACCGGCACGGTCTTCCTCGACATCGTCTTCACCGGTCTCGACTCGGCGCCCCGGCGGGGAACCGAGACCTGGGCCCGGGGCATGGGCTCGAGCCCGGGCGGGGTCGCGAACATGGCGACGGCCCTGGCCCGCCTCGGCCTGCGCACCAGCCTTGCCGCCGCCTTCGGGGACGACGTCTACGGCGCCTACTGCTGGGAGGCGCTGGCGGAGGGCGAGGGCGTGGACCTCACCCACTCGCGGAAGGTGCCCGGCTGGCACTCCCCGGTCACCGTCTCGATGGCGTACGACGGCGAGCGCACCATGGTCACCCACGGTCACGACGCCCCGCCCGAGGACGCCGCCGCCGCCGATCCGCCGCGTTCCCTGGCCGCCGTGGCCTCTCTGGTCCCGGGGCGGACGCAGGAGTGGGTGAACCGGGTGGCCGCCCGTGGCACCCGGGTCTTCGCGGACGTCGGCTGGGACGACTCCGGGCGCTGGCGGCTTGCCGACCTCGCCGAGCTGGCCGACTGCGAGGCGTTCCTGCCCAACGCGGAGGAGGCGATGCGGTACACCCGCACCCGTGATCCCAGGGAGGCGGCGCGGGCGCTGACCCGGCACGTGCCGCTGGCCGTGGTCACGATGGGCCCGCACGGCGTCTGCGCGGCCGACGGCCGTACCGGCGAGTTCGCCGAGGTGCCCGGAGTGCTGGTGGAGGCGCTCGACCCGACCGGCGCCGGAGACGTCTTCACCGCGGGCTTCCTGATGGCCACGCTGGCCGACTGGCCGCTCGCCGAACGGCTCGCCTTCGCCTCGCTGACCTCGGCGTTGTCCGTGCAGGAGTTCGGCGGCTCGCTGTCAGCGCCGGGCTGGGCGGAGATCGGGCACTGGTGCCGCCAGGTGCACGGCTGCCCGGTCCAGGACCCGGTGGCGGACGCCCAGCGGTGCCGCTACGGCTTCCTGTGGCGGCTGCTGTCCGGCGGTGAGCGGCCGGCGCCGCTGCGCCGCGCGGTGCCCACGGTGGGCTTCCGCCAGCCATCCGGGCCGATCGTATGACCGCGCATCGGTCGCTGTGGAAAACCGCTCGGGGTCGTCCGGGCCAGGACGTACTCTGGTAACACCAGGCGACAGCAGCTGAAGAGAGGGATCAGCAGGCCACAGAGCCGGCCCATGACGCAGACATCCACAGACCAGGCAAGCGCCCGCTTCACCGTTCCGGCAAAGCACCCGATGGTCACGGTGCTCGGCTCGGGCGACTCCCTGCTGCGAGTCATCGAGCAGGCGTTCCCGAAGACGGACATCCACGTCCGGGGGAACGAGATCAGCGCCGTCGGCGACTCCGCCGAGGTCGCCCTGGTGCAGCGGCTGTTCGACGAGATGATGCTCGTCCTCCGCACCGGCCAGCCGATGACGGAGGACGCCGTCGAGCGTTCCATCGCGATGCTCAGGAGCGCGGCACCGGGGGACGAGCAGGAGACCCCCGCCGAGGTCCTCACCCAGAACATCCTCTCCAACCGCGGCCGTACGATCCGGCCCAAGACGCTCAACCAGAAGCGCTACGTCGACGCGATAGACAAGCACACGGTCGTCTTCGGTATCGGCCCCGCCGGTACCGGCAAGACGTACCTCGCCATGGCCAAGGCCGTGCAGGCGCTTCAGTCCAAGCAGGTCAACCGCATCATCCTGACGCGGCCGGCCGTCGAGGCGGGGGAGCGGCTGGGCTTCCTCCCCGGCACGCTCTACGAGAAGATCGACCCGTACCTGCGCCCGCTCTACGACGCGCTGCACGACATGCTCGACCCCGACTCCATCCCCCGGTTGATGGCCGCGGGCACGATCGAGGTCGCGCCGCTGGCGTACATGCGCGGTCGGACGCTGAACGACGCGTTCATCATCCTCGACGAGGCGCAGAACACGAATCCCGAGCAGATGAAGATGTTCCTCACCCGCCTCGGCTTCGAGTCCAAGGTCGTCATCACCGGTGACGTCACCCAGGTCGACCTGCCCGGCGGCACGCGCAGCGGGCTGCGACAGGTCCAGGAGATCCTCGACGGGGTCGAGGACGTCCATTTCGCCCGCCTGACCAGCACCGACGTCGTCCGGCACAAGCTGGTCGGCCGCATCGTCGACGCCTACGAGCGCTATGACGTGCGGAACGGCGTCAACGGCCACGAGGACGGCCGCGGCGACCGTCGCCCGCACGGCCGCTCCGAACGCAACGGAAAGTAACCACAGCGCACCATGTCGATCGACGTCAACAACGAGTCCGGCCAGGAAGTGGACGAGCAGGCCATCCTGGACGTCGCGCGCTACGCCCTGACCAGGATGCGCATCCACCCGCTCTCCGAACTCTCGGTGATCGTCGTCGACGCCGCCGCCATGGAACAGCTGCACCTCCAGTGGATGGACCTGCCGGGCCCGACCGACGTCATGTCGTTCCCGATGGACGAGCTGCGGCCGCCCGCGAAGGACGACGAGGAACCGCCCCCGGGCCTGCTCGGTGACATCGTGCTGTGCCCGGAGGTGGCCAGGCGGCAGGGCGAGCAGGCGCCCACCGCGCACAGCATGGACGAGGAACTGCAGCTGCTCACCGTGCACGGCGTCCTCCACCTCCTCGGCTACGACCACGAGGAGGTGGCCGAGCGCAAGGAGATGTTCGGTCTCCAGAAGGAGATCGTGGACGGCTGGCGCGCCGAGCGCGGGCTGACCGGCCCCTCCCCGGCCCCCACCACGACATGACGGCACAGCTGCTGGCCTTCGCGCTGCTGCTGACCGTGGTGGCCTGGCTGGCGGCGTGCGCGGAGGCCGGGCTCGCCCGGGCCACCAGCTTCCGCACCGAGGAGGCGGCCGTCGGCCACCGCGCCGACAGGTTCGCCGTGGTGGCCGCCGACCCGGTCCGCTACCTCAACCTGGCGCTGCTGCTGCGCATCGCCGCCGAGATGGCGGCCGGGGTGCTGGTCACCTACGCCTGTCTGCGGGCGTTCGACGAGCCCTGGCAGGCGTTGGCGGTCGCGGTGGCCGTGATGGTCCTGGTGTCCTTCGTCGCGGTCGGCGTCTCCCCGCGCACGATCGGCATCCAGCACTCGGAGGGCACGGCCAGGGCGGCCGCAGCCGTACTGGTACCGCTCGCCCGGGTGCTCGGTCCGCTGCCCCAGCTGCTCATCCTGCTGGGCAACGCCCTCACCCCCGGGCGTGGCTTCGCCAGGGGGCCGTTCGCCTCCGAACGGGACCTGCGCGCGATGGTGGACATGGCCGAGTCGCAGTCCCTCATCGAGGACGAGGAGCGCCGCATGGTGCACTCCGTCTTCGAGCTGGGTGACACGCTCGTGCGGGAGGTCATGGTGCCGCGCACGGACGTCGTCACCATCGAGCGCTACCGCACGGTCCGCCACGCGCTCACCCTCGCACTGCGCTCCGGCTTCTCCCGCATCCCGGTGACCGGCGAGAACGAGGACGACGTGGTGGGCGTCGTCTACCTCAAGGACCTGGCCCGCAAGGTCCACGTCAACCGGGAGGCGGAGAACGAGCCGGTGACGTCCGCGATGCGCCCGGCCACCTTCGTCCCCGACACCAAGAACGCCGGAGACCTGCTGCGGGAGATGCAGCGCGACCACATCCACGTGGCGGTCGCGGTCGACGAGTACGGCGGCACGGCCGGCATCGTCACCATCGAGGACATCCTGGAGGAGATCGTCGGCGAGATCACCGACGAGTACGACCGCGAACTGCCTCCCGTCGAACAGCTCGACGAGGACCGCTACCGCGTCACCGCCCGGCTCGACCTCGGCGACCTCGGCCAGCTCTACGGCCTCGACGACTACGACGACGAGGACGTGGAGACCGTCGGCGGGCTGCTCGCCAAGCACCTGGGCCGGGTGCCCATCGCCGGCACGTCGGTGGTCGTCCCGCTGACCGAGCGGCAGGACGGCTCCCGCGACGACCGGCTCACCGTCGAGCTACGCCTCACCGCGGAGAGCACCGCCGGCCGCCGACGGCGCATCGACCGGGTGCTCGTCGAGCGCGTCGGCCCGCCCGCCGAGCCCGTCGAGTAGCGGCCGAGCAGGCCCGTGGAGTAGTCGGCCGTGGCTGCGACCGGCGGTCGGTCACGGTCGGTCAGTGTCCGGTGACGCCACCGGTGGTATCGGCCGGTGCGTTCACCCGAGCGGCCGAGCGGCGGTCGCCGTCGGGCCGCCCCGGTGGCGCCATGGACGCATGGACACCACCCCGAGGTCCGCGCTCCTCGCCACCGGACTCGTTCTCGGCGTTCTCGGCCTGACGGCCTCGGCGTGCGGCACCCGGGTCGGCCCGCCGACCGCCGGGACGGAGCCGCGCCACGTCGTCGACTCGCCGACCCACACCGGCCGGCTCGCCGAGGATCGGCTCAAGCTCGCGCTGCTCGACCTGAACGACCTGCCCACGGGCTGGGCGGCGGACAGCAAGCGCGCGGCCGAGGAACGCGGCATCGGCGTGCCGAACCCCGACGAGCAGCCGTGCCGCGCGCTGTTCGACCCACCCGCCAAGGTGCGGGCCGACGGCCGCTTCGCCCGCACGGAGGCCGGCCCGTTTGTCACCACCCGCACCGTCGGCTACCGGTCGGCCGGCGAGGCCAGGCGGGCGCTGGAGAACTTCCGGAAGGCCGCCGCCGGCTGCGGGGTCTTCAAGATCGTCGAGGGCCCGGAGGAGGACCGCGCCGACGTCTCCTACACCGCCGAGGACCTGCCGCTGCCGAAACTCGGCGACGGCAGCGTCGCGCTGCGCTTCGTACGCGGCGGACCGGGGGACGACCAGGTCACCGTCCTCGCCGACGTGGTCTTCGTCCGCGTCGGTGGCGCCGCGGTGCACCTGGCCCAGGCCGGCGTCGACGGCACCGCGGACCAGGAGGAGCGAGACGGAGAGGAGCGGGACGAGCGCGAGGGCCCCGAGGACGGCGGCGTGGGCCCCGACGAGGAGGAGGTGCGGGACGGGGACGGCGCCGCGGAGCGCAGCGCCCTGCTGCCGCTGGCGCACCGCGCGGTGGAGAAGCTGCGGGCGGTCGTGGACAACCGTACGCCCCGGCCCACCGGCAGCTTCCCGGACGTCACCCAGCTGAAGATCGACCCGTATGCTCGCACCCATGAGTGAAGCGCAGGTCATGGATCCGGAAGACCAGAAGATCGTCACGCTGGCGCGCAGCGCCCGGGCCCGCAACGCGGTGCCCGAGGGCGCGGCCGTCCGCGACGAGACGGGTCGGACGTACGTGGCGGGCACGGTGGCGCTGCCGTCCCTGCGGCTCAGCGCGCTCCAGACGGCGGTGGCCATGGCCGTCGCGTCCGGGGCGACGTCGCTGGAGGCCGCCGCGGTGGTCTCCGATGTGGTGGCGGTACCGGCGGAGGACCTGTCCGCGGTGCGCGACCTCGGCGGCCCCGCGACGCCCGTGCTGCTGGCCGGCCCGGACGGCCGACTGCGCGAGACCGTCACCGCGGGCTGAACCGGAAGACCGGAAGACCGGAAGACCGGAAAGAGCGGAAGAGGGGGAGATTCCCGTGTCGAGGTCCAAGGACCTGCTCACGCCGGAGCGGCTGGGCTGGGCGATGACCGCCGCCGGTGTGTTCCTGCTGTTCACCGTGGTGGTCGACCTGCTGCGGGGGGAGGGGTTCGCCACGGCCTCCGCCGCGTTTGCCCTCATCGTGCTGCCGGAGGGCCTGCGGAAGCTCGCGGAGGGCCGGCGGCGGCCCCGCACGGCGGACCGCCTGGGCACGGCCACCCGGGTCGGCATGCTGCTGGCGGGCGTCGTGGTGTGGTCCCGGCTGGTTCTGGACTGGGTCCAGGGGCGGGGCACCGACTGGCTGCTGCTGACCGCCGGTGTGGTGTTCGCGGCGGCGGCCGCGCTCGCCGCCGCGGGCCTGGTCGCGGGCCGGCAGTCGGAGCGGTCCGGAACACCGGAGGGAAAGCGGCCCCGAACATCGGAGAGAATGAGCGCATGAGCGCTCCTTCCCCCGCCGCCCCGCATCGCGCCGGCTTCGCCTGCTTCGTCGGCCGGCCGAACGCCGGAAAGTCCACCCTCACCAACGCACTCGTGGGCACGAAGGTCGCCATCACCTCGAACCGGCCGCAGACCACCCGGCACACGGTGCGCGGCATCGTGCACCGGCCGGACGCGCAGTTGGTCCTGGTGGACACCCCGGGCCTCCACAAGCCGCGCACCCTGCTGGGGGAGCGGCTGAACGACGTGGTCCGCACCACCTGGGCGGAGGTCGACGTCATCGGCTTCTGTCTGCCCGCCGACCAGAAGACCGGCCCCGGCGACCGCTTCATCGCCACCGAGCTGGCCAAGGTGAAGAAGCGGACGCCGAAGGTGGCCGTGGTCACCAAGACGGACCTGGTGGACTCCAAGACGCTCGCCGAGCAGCTGCTCGCCGTCGACCGGCTCGGCCGTGAGGCGGGCATCGAGTGGGCCGAGATCGTGCCGGTGTCGGCGGTCAGCGGGCAGCAGGTGGGCCTGCTCGCCGACCTGCTGGTGCCGTACCTGCCGGAGTCGCCGCCGCTGTACCCGGACGGTGACCTGACCGACGAGCCCGAGCAGGTCATGGTCGCGGAGCTGATCAGGGAGGCGGCGCTGGAGGGCGTGCGGGACGAGCTGCCGCACTCGATCGCCGTGGTGGTCGAGGAGATGCTGCCGCGCGAGGGGCGGCCGGCGGACCGTCCGCTGTTGGACGTGCACGCCAACCTCTACATCGAGCGGCCCAGCCAGAAGGGCATCATCATCGGCCCCAAGGGCCGGCGGCTGAAGGAGGTCGGTACCCGCTCGCGCAAGCACATCGAGGCGCTGCTGGGCACGCCGGTCTTCCTCGACCTGCACGTGAAGGTGGCCAAGGACTGGCAGCGCGACCCGAAGCAGCTCCGCAAGCTCGGCTTCTGAGGGAGCGCCAGGCCGCGCGCTCAGGCAGCCCGGCGCTTCAGCCGCTCCCGCGCTCGGTCAGGCCGCGCGCTCAGCTGCGTTCGGGGGCGGCGGCCAGCAGTTGGTCGACGTCCGCCACGGGGATGCGCAGGGCCCGGCCGAGCGTGCTGAGTGCCGCCAGCTCCTCCTCCTCGTAGGGCCCGTCGGCGAGCGCGATCCGCGCGCCCTGGAGGAGCAGGGCCTCCCGCCCGGCGGGGGCGAGGTGGGCGCTGAGCGGTTCCAGGGCCTGGCGCAGCTCCGGTTCGTCGGTGAGGTCGGCGCCGGTGGTGGCCTGGTCGGCGCTGAGCGCGACCAGCAGGGTCAGCAGCTGCTCCTCGTCGCAGGCGGTGAAGCCGGCGGCGCGCATGCTGCCGACGGCGGCCAGCCGGGCGGTGCGGGAGCGTGCGCCGCCCGCGGCGAGCACGGCGAGCGCGACGGTGTGCACGGCGTCCCTGAGCATCGAGGCGAGCCGGGTGGTCGTCGGTTGGTCCAGCACCTCCGGGCCGTGGTGGCGGTCGCACGAGCTGCACACCACCACCGCTTCGACCTCGCCGCGGGTCGCCACCGGCAGGCCGAGTACGGTCAGCCGACGGCGTCCGACGCGGCGTTCGTAGTTGCGGTCGCCACCGCATCCGGGGCAGAAGAAGTCGCCGTCCTCGACCGTGGTCCACGCCGTACGGACACCCGCCAAGCGCACCCAGCCCACGCCACACCTCCGAAACCCCGGCAACGCTGCCCACGTGATGTTAGCCACATGTGTGAGTCCTCGTCAGCACCTCGTACCGGACAAATACCGGGCCGGTCCCGGCGGATGGCCGGGACCGGCCCCTTGACCGGTGCTGTCGAACCGGTGTACGCCGACTGCGCGCCGGACCCGTACGCGCGGTCGGCGGGGTGCTACCTGGTCGCGCGGTTGACGGCGGAGACCACGGCCTTGATGGAGGCGCGGGTGGTGTTCGCGTCGATGCCCACGCCCCACAGCACCTTGCCGTCGATGGCGCACTCGATGTAGGAGGCGGCCTGGGCGCTGGCGCCCTCGCTCAGCGTGTGCTCGACGTAGTCCAGCAGCCGTACGTCGATGCCGTTGCCGGCCAGGGCGTCGAAGAAGGCGGAGATCGGACCGTTGCCGCTGCCGCTGAGCACGGTCTCCTCGCCGTCCACGACGGCCTCGACGGTCAGGTTGTCGTGGCCCTCGCTGGTGGTCTCCGCCTGGGCGGAGCGCAGGGCGATACGGCCCCAGGGGTTCTCCGGGTTGGGCAGGTACTCGTCCCGGAAGACCGACCAGATCTGCGCCGGGGTGACCTCGCCGCCCTCGCTGTCGGTCTTCTCCTGGATGATCCGGGAGAACTCGATCTGCATCCGGCGCGGCAGGTCCAGCTTGTGCTCGCTCTTGAGCACGTAGGCGACTCCGCCCTTGCCGGACTGCGAGTTGACGCGGATGACGGCCTCGTAGGAGCGGCCGACGTCCTTGGGGTCGATGGGCAGGTACGGCACGGCCCAGGTGACGTCCTCCACCGGGCGGCCCTGGGCGGCGGCCTCGGCCTCCAGCGCCTCGAAGCCCTTCTTGATGGCGTCCTGGTGGGAGCCTGAGAAGGCGGTGTAGACCAGGTCGCCGGCGTAGGGGTGCCGGGGGTGGATCTCCATCTGGTTGCAGTACTCGGCGGTGCGGCGCACTTCGTCGATCCGCGAGAAGTCGATCTGCGGGTCGACGCCCTGGGAGAACAGGTTCATGCCCAGCGTCACCAGGTCGACGTTGCCGGTGCGCTCGCCCTGGCCGAACAGGCAGCCCTCGACGCGGTCCGCGCCGGCCATCACGGCCAGTTCGGCGGCGGCGACGGCGGTACCCCGGTCGTTGTGCGGGTGGGCGGAGAGGCAGATGTGCTCGCGGCGGCTCAGGTTGCGGGACATCCACTCGAAGCGGTCGGCGTGGGTGGAGGGTGTGGACCGCTCCACGGTGGCCGGCAGGTTCAGGATGATCTCGCGGCCGTCCTCCGGCTGCCAGACGTCCATGACGCTCTCGCAGACCTCCAGCGCGAAGTCCAGCTCGGTGTCGGTGAAGATCTCCGGGCTGTACTGGTAGCCGAAGGTGGTGCGGTCGTCGAGCAGCTTCTCGGCGTAGTCGACGACCATGCGGGTGCCGTCCACGGCGATCTGGCGGACCTCGTCCCGGCTGCCCCGGAAGACCACCCGGCGGAAGGTGGGCGCGGTCGCGTTGTACAGGTGGACGGTCGCGCGGTGGGCGCCGACCAGCGACTCCACGGTGCGGGCGATCAGCTCCTCGCGGGCCTGCGTCAGCACCGAGATCGTCACGTCCTCGGGGATGGCGTCCTCTTCGATGATCGACCGTACGAAGTCGAAGTCGGTCTGGCCGGAGGAGGGGAAGCCGACCTCGATCTCCTTGTAGCCCATGCCGACCAGCAGGTCGAACATCCTGCGCTTGCGCGCGGGCGACATGGGGTCGATCAGGGCCTGGTTGCCGTCCCGCAGGTCGGTGGAGAGCCAACGGGGGGCCTTGGTGATGCGCTTCTCGGGCCAGGTCCGGTCCGGGATGTCGACGGTCTCGTAGCGGCCGTAGCGGTGGATCGGCATCCCGGACGGGCGCTGCGTGACGGTGGCGGCCGTGATGGGGGTGCGGCGGCCGACGGGGCCGTGGGAAGGTGCGGCGGTCATGGGCGCTGTGGCTCCTGTCGCGGAGGCTGTGACGGACGGCCGACGGTGGCAGCACCGAACTCCGCGGGGAGGGGGTCGGCCTCGACTACAGGCCCTCGCCGCGGCAGCTAAGAAGAAGCAGCCCGTAACGCATGATGCCGGCAGCCTAGCCGAGCCGGCCGAGGGATGAACGCCCCGTATCAGTATGCGAGAAACGGTACGACCATCCGACGGTTCTTCCCGGCGTTTTCCTCCCCGCTGTTCGGGCGTCCGGGGGATGGACATCCGAGATGGGGGAACACCTACATTATGCGCATTTCAGTCATCCGTACCGGTGGCTTCGGCGGGGCTCCCAAGCGGGCCACGCTGGAGACAGACGACGACAAGCTGATCGCGCTCGTCCGTGAGGCGGTCGACGAGGGCAGGGAGGTGCCTCCCGTCGGTGTCCCCGACGGGTTCAACTACGAGATCACCGTCGACGGGAAGGCCGTGTACTGCGCTGACCCCCGCCTGACCGACGCGCAGAGCACGGTCATCACCCGGGTGCTCAAGGAGGGCCGGGAGGAGGCCTGACCCGCTTTCGCGGCGCCACGGACGTCGGGGCCGGACCCGGGAGGACGGCGAAGCCCGGAGTGCCGGCCCCGCATCCTCCGCTGCGAGAATGGCTCCATGAGCCTGTTCCGCGACGACGGCATCGTGCTGCGCACCCAGAAGCTGGGTGAGGCGGACCGCATCATCACCCTCCTCACCCGCGGGCACGGCCGGGTGCGCGCGGTGGCGCGGGGCGTGCGACGCACGAAGTCCAAGTTCGGCGCCAGGCTGGAACCGTTCTCCCACGTCGACGTGCAGTTCTTCGCCCGGGGCAGCGAGCTGGTGGGACGGAGTCTGCCGCTGTGCACGCAGACCGAGACGATCAACCCCTACGGCCGGGGCATCGTCGGCGACTACGCGCGGTACACCGCCGGCACCGCCATGCTGGAGACCGCGGAACGCTTCACCGACCACGAGGGCGAACCCAACGTGCAGCAGTACCTGCTGCTGGTGGGCGCGCTGCGGACGCTGGCCTCCGGGGCGCACGCGCCGGGGCTCGTCCTGGACGCCTTCCTGCTGCGGTCGCTCTCGGTCGGCGGTTACGCCCCCAGCTTCGACGACTGCGCCCGCTGCGGCCTGCCCGGCCCCAACCGGTTCTTCTCCGTCGCCGCCGGCGGCTGCGTCTGCGGCGACTGCCGGGTGCCGGGCAGCGTGGTGCCCTCCCCTGAGGCATTGCGGCTGCTCGCCGCGCTGCTGACCGGCGACTGGACGACGGCCGACGCCGCCGAACCACGGCACACCCGGGAGGGCAGCGGACTGGTGTCGGCCTATCTGCACTGGCACCTGGAGCGGGGCCTGCGCTCCCTGCGGTACGTCGAGAAGGACTGACCGGTTAGTCTCGGCTCTCTGGCCTCACCCGTTCCTCCGTGGGGGTCCCTCGTTCCCCCTCGTTACGCCTGGAGTTGATGAACCGCATGGCCCGTCGCGGAACGCCGCAGCAGCGGCACGGTGCGTCCGCCGGTTACCGCGCCCCCGAACCGCACCCCTCGGGCGCCCGTCCGCCGCAGCTCCCCGCCGAGCTGGTGCCGGACCACGTGGCGATCGTGATGGACGGCAACGGGCGCTGGGCGAAGGAACGCGGTCTGCCGCGCACCGAAGGCCACAAGATGGGCGAGGCCGTGGTTCTCGACGTGCTCCAGGGCTGCCTCGAGCTGGGGGTGAGAAACCTCAGCCTCTACGCTTTCTCCACGGAGAACTGGAAGCGCTCCCCGGACGAGGTCCGCTTCCTGATGAACTTCAACCGGGACGTCATCCGGCGCCGCCGCGACCAGATGCACGCGATGGGCATCCGCATCCGCTGGGTGGGCCGGATGCCCCGGCTGTGGAAGTCGGTGGTGAAGGAACTCCAGGTCGCGCAGGAACTCACCAAGGACAACACGGCCATGACGCTGTACTTCTGCGTCAACTACGGCGGCCGCGCGGAGATCGCGGACGCGGCGGCCGCGCTCGCCGAGGACGTCCGCGCCGGACGGCTGGACCCGGGCAAGGTCAACGAGAAGACCTTCGCCCGCTACCTCTACTACCGGGACATGCCGGACGTCGACCTCTTCGTCCGGCCCTCCGGCGAGCAGCGCACCTCCAACTACCTGCTGTGGCAGAGCGCCTACGCGGAGATGGTCTTCCAGGAGGTGCTGTGGCCGGACTTCGACCGCCGCGACCTGTGGCGGGCCTGCGTCGAGTACGCCTCCCGGGACCGCCGCTTCGGTGGCGCGATCCCCAACGAGGTCTCCATGCCCACCGCGCGCGGCTGACGCACGCGGAGACACGGGAAACACGGGAAACACGGGAAACACGGGAAAAAGCGGGCCGGTTTCCGCTTCGGAGGAAGCGGAAACCGGCCCTTTTGCGCGGGTGCCCCGGCTCAGCAGCCGATCAGGCGGCCGGCCAGGTAGGACTCGATCTGGTCGAGCGAGACGCGCTCCTGCTTCATGGTGTCGCGCTCACGCACGGTCACCGCGTTGTCGTCGAGGGTGTCGAAGTCGACGGTGACGCAGAACGGCGTGCCGATCTCGTCCTGGCGCCGGTATCGGCGGCCGATCGCGCCGGCGTCGTCGAACTCGATGTTCCAGTGCTGGCGCAGCGCCTGGGCCAGGCCCCGGGCCTTCGGCGACAGCTTCTCGTTGCGGGACAGCGGGAGCACCGCGACCTTGACCGGCGACAGACGCGGGTCGAGCCGCATCACGGTGCGCTTCTCCATCTTGCCCTTGGCGTTGGGCGCCTCGTCCTCGACGTAGGCGTCCAGCAGGAAGGCGAGCATCGCGCGGCCGACACCCGCCGCCGGCTCGATGACGTACGGCGTCCAGCGCTCGCCGGCCTCCTGGTCGAAGTACGACAGGTCGTGGCCCGAGGCCTTGGAGTGCGAGGAGAGGTCGTAGTCCGTCCGGTTCGCGACGCCCTCCAGCTCACCCCACTCGCTGCCGCCGAAGGAGAAGCGGTACTCGATGTCGGCGGTGCGCTTGGAGTAGTGGGAGAGCTTCTCCTTGGGGTGCTCGTACCAGCGGATGTTCGACTCCTGGATGCCGAGGTCGCGGTACCAGTTCCAGCGCTGCTCCATCCAGTACTCGTGCCACTGCTCGTCCTCGCCGGGCTTGACGAAGAACTCCATCTCCATCTGCTCGAACTCACGGGTCCGGAAGATGAAGTTGCCCGGAGTGATCTCGTTCCGGAAGGACTTGCCCATCTGCGCGATGCCGAACGGCGGCTTCTTGCGCGAAGTCTGCTGCACGGCGGCGAAGTTGGTGAAGATGCCCTGGGCCGTCTCGGGGCGCAGGTAGGCGACCGAACCGGAGTCCTGGGTCGGGCCGAGGTGCGTGGACAGCAGGCCGGAGAACTGCTTGGGCTCGGTGAAGCCGCCCTTGTTGCCGCAGTGCGGGCAGTTGACGTCCGCCAGCCCGGCGGCCGGCAGCCGGCCGTGCTTGGCCTCGTACGCCTCCTCCAGGTGGTCCGCGCGGTAGCGCTTGTGGCAGGAGGTGCACTCGGTGAGCGGGTCGGTGAACGTGGCGACGTGGCCGGATGCCTGCCAGACCTCGGACGCCAGGATCACCGACGAGTCGATACCGACCACGTCCTCACGCGAGGTGACCATCGAGCGCCACCACTGACGCTTGATGTTCTCCTTGAGCTCCACGCCCAGCGGGCCGTAGTCCCAGGCGGCGCGCTGGCCGCCGTAGATCTCGCTGCACGGGTAGACGAAGCCACGGCGCTTGCTGAGGCTGACGATGGTGTCGATCTTGTCGGCGGCCACGGTGCTCTCTTCAGTACGACGACGGAATACCTCAGGTTAGCGGCGTCCGAGGGCCCTTGACCAAATCGGTGGGCGCCCTCTTTCCGGCCGATCGGGAGCGTGACGGGGTAGACAGTCGGTAAGATTGACAATCGTTTCCAACTAGGCCGAAAATGAGTGTCATGAACGCTCGACGCCGCCCTCTCATACCCGCAGCGGCCGCCGCCACCGCGGCCTGTGTCCTCTCCCTCTCCGCCTGCGGTGACAACGGCGCCGGTACGAACAGCGACGGCAAGCTCAAGGTCGTCGCCTCCTTCTACCCCATGCAGTTCGTCGCCGAGCGCGTCGGCGGGGACCACGTCGCCGTCGAGACGCTGACCGCGCCCGGAGCGGAGCCCCACGACCTGGAACTGGGTGCCAAGCAGACCGCCCGGCTCGGCGAGGCCGGCCTGGTCGTCTACCTCAAGGGCTTCCAGCCGGCCGTGGACGAGGCCGTCGAGCAGTCGGGCGTCGAGCACGTCGCCGACGCCGCCTCCTTCACCAAGCTGAGCGCCGCGAACAGCCACGGCGGCCACGAGACCCACGACCACGGCGACGAGAAGCACGACGACCACGCCGACGAGAAGCACGACGACCACGCCGACGAGAAGCACGACGACCACGCCGACGAGAAGCACGACGACCACGCCGACGACGACCACGGCCACGACGACGACCACGGCCACGACGAGGACGGCGGCAAGGACAAGCACGACGACGGCGGCAAGGACGACGGCCACGACCACGACCACGACGGGCCTGACCCGCACGTGTGGCTCGACCCGGTCAAGTACGCCGAGATCACCGAGGGCGTCGCCGGCGCGATGGCCAAGGCCGACCCGGACAACGCCGCCGACTACCGCAAGAACGCCGCCGACCTCGTCAAGGAACTCAAGCAGCTCGACGGCGAGTTCGAGGACGGCCTGAAGAACACCGAGACCCGCACCTTCATCACCACCCACGCCGCCTTCGGCTATCTCGCCGCCCGCTACGACCTGGACGAGGAGGCCATCGCGCTGGACCCCGAGTCCGAGCCGACCCCGGCCAGGATGCGCCAGCTCACCGCGGTGGTTAAGAAGGAGAAGGTGAACACGGTCTTCTTCGAGACCCTGGCCAGCGACCGCACCGCCAAGGCGCTCGCCGGCGACCTGAAGCTGCGGACGGACGTGCTCGACCCGGTCGAGGGCATCACGGACAAGACCAAGGGTGAGGACTACCTGGAGGTCATGCGCTCCAACCTCGAGGCACTGAAGAAGGCGCTCGGCGCGAAGTGAGTCGGCGCGGCAACGGGATCGCGGCACAGCGGTCCGGTCAGGAGGCAGGCGTGAAGGTCCAGGACCCCGTCATAGCCCTGCGCGGGGCCACCGCCTCGCTCGGTGCCCGGCCCGTGCTGCGCGGCGTCGACCTCACCGTCGGGCCCGGCGAGACGGTGGCGCTGCTCGGCGAGAACGGCTCCGGCAAGTCGACCACGGTACGTGCGGTGATCGGCCAGGTCGCGTTGACCGCCGGCTCGCTCGAACTGTTCGGCAGCCCGCTGCGCCGGTTCCGCCACTGGCGGCGCGTCGGGTACGTGCCGCAGCGCTCCACCGCCACCGGCGGAGTGCCGGCGACGGTGGCCGAGGTCGTCTCCTCGGGCCGACTGGCCCGCCGCGGACTGCGCCCGCTGGGCCGCGCCGACCGTGCCGCCGTGGCGCGCGCGCTGGAGCAGGTCGGCCTCGCCGACCGGACCGGCGACTCCGTCGACGAGCTGTCCGGCGGCCAGCACCAGCGGGTGCTGATCGCCCGCGCGCTCGCCGGCGAACCGGATCTGCTGATCATGGACGAGCCGTTGGCCGGTGTGGACGTCGGCAGCCAGCGCGTCCTCGCCGACGTGCTGCGCGCGCACACCGCCGCCGGCGGCTCCGCGCTGCTCGTCCTGCACGAACTCGGTCCGCTCGCCCCCGTGATCAACCGCACGGTCGTCCTGCGCGGCGGTCGAGTGGAGACCGTGGACGACCCCGAGCGGCTGCACGACCTGGCCTGCCACCCGCAGGACGTCGGCGGGCAGGAGCCCGCCGCGCCGCAGGCCCCCAAGATCGAGACAGGGCTGCTGACATGATCGAGATGCTGGACTACGCGTTCATGCAGCGAGCGCTGCTGGCGGCGCTGCTGGTGGGCATCGCGGCCCCGGCCGTGGGCATCTACCTGGTGCAGCGCCGGCAGGCGATCATGGGCGACGGAATCGGCCACGTCGCCATGACGGGTGTCGCCGTCGGCTTCCTGATGAACGGCAACCCCGTGTGGTCCGCCGTCCTGGTCGCCGCCGCCGGCGCCGTCGCGATGGAACTCGTCCGCTGGTACGGCAAGACCAGGGGCGACATCGCGCTCGCCCTGCTCTTCTACGGAGGCATGGCCGGCGGCGTCATGCTGATCAACCTTGCGCCCGGCGGGTCGACGGCCAAGCTGCTGCCCTTCCTGTTCGGCTCGCTGACCACTGTCAGCCCCTCCGACGTCACCGCGATCGTGCTGCTCTCGGCCTTCGTGCTCGCGGTCTGCCTGGGTCTGCGGCGGCAGTTGTTCGCCGTCTGCCAGGACGAGGAGTTCGCACGCGTCACCGGGCTGCCGGTGCGGCTGCTGAACCTGCTGCTCGCCGTCACGGCCGCGGTCACCGTCACCGTCGCCATGCGCGTCGTGGGCCTGCTGCTGATCAGCGCGCTGATGGTGATCCCCGTCGCGGCGGCACAGCAGGTCGCCAAGGGCTTCGCGACGACTCTGGCGCTGGCCGTCGGCATCGGCGTCGGGGTCGGACTGGCCGGTACGACCGTCTCCTACCACGCCGACGTGCCGCCCGGCGCGACCATCGTGCTGCTGGCCATCGGCGTCTTCGGCGTGGTGACCGCGCTGTCCCTGCCGCTGGCCAGACGCCGTGCCGCGCGCGCCGAGCGGCGTACCGGCGACGATCCGGGCGCGCGGGCGCGCCAGGAGAACGCCTCGGTCCCGTCCTGACGGCGACTCGTCGCCCGGCGGTCCATACCTGGCACAATGGCCGCCCAGGCGGAGCAGCGCACAGGACACATGTCCGAAGGAGGCAATGGTGGCGACCGCAGGTCCCCCCGTCCGAGGACGGGCGACCAAGCAGCGGGCCGCGGTGGCGGCGGCGCTCAGCGAGGTGGACGAGTTCCGCAGCGCGCAGGAGCTGCACGACATGCTCAAGCACCGGGGCGACTCGGTCGGGCTGACGACCGTCTACCGCACGCTCCAGTCGCTGGCCGACGCCGGCGAGGTCGACGTGCTGCGCACCGACGAGGGCGAGGCCGTCTACCGCCGGTGCAGCAGCGACGACCATCACCACCACCTGGTCTGCCGGCACTGCGGGCGGGCCGTGGAGGTGGAGGGTCCGGCGGTGGAGAAGTGGGCCGACCAGATCGCCACCGAGCACGGTTACGTGGACGTCGCGCACACCGTCGAGATCTTCGGCACCTGCGGCGACTGCGCGGCCAAGCGGGCCTGAGCACGCGCGAGAGACGACCGGGTGGCGGGCCGGCGACGGTCCCGCCACCCGGTCGTCGCGCGATGGGGGACAATGGACGGTCGTAGCCCCCGAGGACGCAGGAACCCATGTCGCAGCTCGCTATCGGACCGCACACCGTCCAGCCGCCTGTCGTGCTGGCCCCCATGGCGGGGATCACCAACGCGCCCTTCCGAACCCTGTGCCGGGAGTTCAGCGGCGGCCGCGGCCTGTTCGTCAGCGAGATGATCACCACCAGGGCGCTGGTCGAACGCAACGAGAAGACCATGCAGCTGGTGCACTTCGACGCCAGTGAGAAGCCGCGCTCGATCCAGCTCTACGGAGTCGACCCGGCGACCGTCGGCAAGGCGGTGCGGATGATCGCCGAGGAGGACCTGGCCGACCACATCGACCTGAACTTCGGCTGCCCGGTGCCGAAGGTGACCCGCAAGGGCGGCGGCTCCGCGCTGCCCTACAAGCGGAACCTGCTGCGCTCGATCCTGCGTGAGGCGGTCGCCGGCGCCGGCGACCTGCCGGTGACGATGAAGATGCGCAAGGGCATCGACGACGACCACCTGACCTATCTCGACGCCGGCCGCATCGCCGTCGAGGAGGGCGTCACGGCCGTCGCGCTGCACGGCCGCACCGCCGCGCAGCACTACGCGGGCACCGCCGACTGGGACGCGATCGCGCGGCTGAAGGACGCGGTGCCGGAGATACCCGTGCTCGGCAACGGCGACATCTGGTCGGCGGAGGACGCCGTGCGGATGATGCGGCGGACGGGCTGCGACGGCGTGGTCGTCGGGCGCGGCTGCCTGGGACGGCCTTGGCTGTTCGGGGACCTGGTGGCGGCGTTCGACGGCCGGGGGGAGAGCGGCTACGCCCGGCCGACGCTGCGCGAGGTGGCCGACGTCATGGTGCGGCACGCCGGGCTGCTCGGTGAGTGGCTGGGCGACGAGGCGCGCGGCGTGATCGACTTCCGCAAGCACGTGGCCTGGTACACCAAGGGCTTCTCGGTCGGTTCGCAGCTCCGGCAGCGACTGTCCGTGGCCGCGTCGCTCGCCGAGCTGCGGGAGCTGCTGGACCAGTTGGACCTGGAGCAGCCGTGGCCGGCGGGCGCCGACGGACCGCGCGGGCGCACGCACGGCCGCAACCGGGTCGTGCTTCCCGACGGTTGGCTGAAAGACCCCTACGACTGCGCGTCGGTGACCGCCGACGCGGAGCTGGAGACCTCCGGCGGCTGACCCCGTCCGACGCGACAGCACCCCGATTCCCCGTCCGGCGGGACGCGACACCACCTGAAAAGGTGACGTCACGTCCCGCCGTTGACGTTTCCGGTGACTCTGCGTGGCGGTAGTGGCGTGGGTCACCTGCACTCAGTGCCATCACCGGAGGATTGCGTTCCGGTGAACCCCACGGGAAGTGCGGTCCGGATCGTGGGATTCGAGCCGGGCAAGCGCGTGATTCTCGCCACGAGTGATAGGGGTTGCGCTCATATGAGCGCTCACCTGTGTAATGCAGTTCTCCAACGAGCGGCACTGAGTGCCAGTCGGTTTGTGTTCGTCACCCGAACTCAAAATGCTCGTCTTTTCGACGGTGTGTGTTGAGGTGGATGCCAGCCGTCACTATGCGTTCACTCTTCCAATGGTTCTCGTTCCGGCACTTGGGCGGCGCTTTACTTTCGATGTACTGGCGGATGGGTGGTTACAGCCGTGTGACGTGCTGCTACCCGTGCTGATCGGCCTTCGATCTGGGTACGCTCCCCGCCGTCAGGGCAGCCGTCCACGAGGAGTCGAGTCCCGTGTCGGAAAACAAAGATCCACACGTATCAGCGAACTCTCCCAAGTTCGTGTACGCCTTCACGGAGGGCAACAAGGAGCTCAAGGATCTTCTCGGTGGCAAGGGAGCCAACCTCGCCGAGATGACCAACCTTGGTCTTCCCGTGCCCCCCGGGTTCACCATCACCACCGAGGCCTGCAAGGTCTACCTGGACTCCGGCACCGAGCCTTCCGCGCTGCGCGAGGAGGTCAGCGCCCACCTGGACGCCCTCGAGCGCCAGATGGGCAAGAAGCTCGGCCAGGCCGACGACCCGCTGTTGGTGTCCGTCCGCTCCGGCGCCAAGTTCTCCATGCCCGGCATGATGGACACGGTGCTCAACATCGGGCTCTCCGACGAGTCCGTGGACGGGCTCGCCGAGCAGGCCGGTGACGAGCGGTTCGCCTGGGACTCCTACCGCCGACTGATCCAGATGTTCGGCAGGACCGTGCTCGGCGTCGACGGCGAGCTGTTCGAGGAGGCGCTGGAGGAGGCCAAGAAGGCCAAGGGCGTCTCCACCGACGTCGAGCTGGACGCCGCCGACCTGCGGACGCTGGTCGAGCAGTTCAAGGACATCGTCGGCAAGGAGACCGGGCGGGACTTCCCGCAGGACCCGCGCGAGCAGATGGACCTGGCGATCCGCGCGGTCTTCGACTCGTGGAACGGCGACCGGGCCAAGCTGTACCGGCGCCAGGAGCGCATCCCGCACGACCTGGGCACGGCGGTCAACGTCTGCTCGATGGTGTTCGGCAACCTCGGCCCGGACTCCGGCACCGGCGTCGCCTTCACCCGCGACCCGGCCAGCGGCCAGCAGGGCGTGTACGGCGACTACCTCCAGAACGCCCAGGGCGAGGACGTCGTCGCCGGTATCCGCAACACGGTGCCGCTGGCGGACCTGGAGCAGCTGGACAAGGCGTCCTACGACCAGCTGATGCAGATCATGGAGACGCTCGAGACGCACTACAAGGACCTGTGCGACATCGAGTTCACCATCGAGCGCGGCAAGCTGTGGATGCTGCAGACCCGCGTCGGCAAGCGCACCGCGGCCGCCGCGTTCCGCATCGCCACCCAGCTCGTCGACCAGGGTCTGATCGACGAGGCCGAGGCGCTGCAGCGGGTCAACGGCGCGCAGCTCGCGCAGCTGATGTTCCCGCGCTTCGACTCCGACGCCGCCATAGAGCAGCTGGGTCGGGGCATCGCGGCCTCGCCGGGCGCCGCGGTCGGCAAGGCGGTCTTCGACTCGTACACGGCCATCAAGTGGTCGCGCTCGGGTGAGAAGGTCATCCTGATCCGCCGGGAGACCAATCCCGACGACCTGGACGGCATGATCGCCGCCGAGGGCATCCTCACCTCGCGCGGCGGCAAGACCTCCCACGCGGCCGTCGTCGCCCGCGGCATGGGCAAGACCTGCGTCTGCGGCGCCGAGGAGCTGGAGGTCGACACCAAGCGGCGCCAGCTGACCGCGCCCAGCCCGGACGGCAAGGGCAGCATCGTCATCGACGAGGGCGACGTCATCTCCATCGACGGCTCCACAGGCAAGGTCTACCGGGGCGAGGTCCCGGTGGTGCCCTCGCCGGTCGTGGAGTACTTCGAGGGCCGGATGCACGCCGGCGCCGAGGACGCCGACGAGCTGGTCAAGGCCGTGCACCGGGTGATGGCGTACGCCGACCGGGTGCGCCGGCTGCGGGTGCGGGCCAACGCGGACAACGCCGAGGACGCGGCGCGGGCCCGCCGGTTCGGCGCGCAGGGCATCGGCCTGTGCCGTACCGAGCACATGTTCCTCGGTGAGCGGCGCGAGCTGGTCGAGCGGCTGATCCTGGCGGACGCCGAGGACGAGCGCGAGCAGTCGCTCGCGGCCCTGCTGCCGCTCCAGAAGGGCGACTTCAAGGAGCTCTTCGAGGCGATGGACGGGCTGCCGGTCACCGTCCGGCTGCTGGACCCGCCGCTGCACGAGTTCCTGCCGGACATCACCGAGTTGTCCGTGCGGGTCGCGCTCGCCGAGGCCCGCAAGGACCACAACGAGAACGACCTGCGGCTTCTCCAGGCCGTCCACCGGCTGCACGAGCAGAACCCGATGCTGGGTCTGCGCGGCGTCCGGCTCGGCCTGGTGATCCCCGGACTGTTCACCATGCAGGTGCGGGCGATCGCCGAGGCGGCGGCCGAGCGGCTGGCCGCGAACGGCGACCCGCGCGCGGAGATCATGATCCCGCTGGTCGGCACGGTCCAGGAGCTGGAGATCGTCCGGGAGGACGCGGAGAAGGTCATCCGGGAGGTCGAGGAGACCTACGGCGTCGACCTCGGGCTGACCCTCGGCACGATGATCGAGCTGCCCAGGGCGGCCCTGACCGCCGGCCAGATCGCCGAGTCCGCCGACTTCTTCTCCTTCGGCACCAACGACCTGACCCAGACGGTCTGGGGCTTCAGTCGCGACGACGTCGAGGCGAGCTTCTTCACCGCGTACCTGGAGAAGGGCATCTTCGGTGTCTCGCCGTTCGAGACGATCGACAAGGACGGCGTCGGCAAGCTGGTGAAGGACGCCGTACGCGACGGCCGGGCCACCCGCCCGGACCTCAAGCTCGGCGTCTGCGGCGAGCACGGCGGCGACCCGGAGTCGGTGCACTTCTTCCACGAGGTCGGACTGGACTACGTGTCCTGCTCGCCCTTCCGCATCCCGGTCGCCCGTCTCGAGGCGGGCCGGGCCGCCGCGGAGAGCTCCGGCAGCGACAGCCGCTGACCCGGGTCTCCCGGGCCGCCGCGACAACGACCCTCATCGTCGGCGGCGGCCCGGGATCGGGAAGGGGGCGGTGGGTCCTGTGCGGAGTGACCCACCGCCCCCTTCTTCCTTCTTCCGACGGGGGAGGGGCAGCCCGTCAGAGGCAGCCCGTCGGGGGCAGCCCGTCGGGGGCGGCGCGTCAGGAGCGGAAGGGGCCCGTCACCTCGTAGGTGATGCCGCCGCTCGAACTGCCGCTGGTGCCGCGCTGGCTGGAGAAGTACAGCCGGCTGCCGTTCGGCGAGAACGCCGGGCCGCAGATCTCCGACGACGACTGGCCGTCGATGCGCAGGAACGGCGCGACGATCTCGTCCGGCGTGATGAGGCAGATCTCCATGTTGCCGCCGTCCTCCGCCACGTACAGGTCGCCGGAGGAACTGCCGGTGATGTTGTCGACGCCGGTCAGCGGCGCGTTGCCGCCGACGACGAGGTTGTCGTCGTAGGTCAGCTCGTAGGTGCTGCTCGTCAGGTTCAGCCGCCAGACGCGGTTGTCGCCCTTGGTGGTGAACCAGACGTGGTCGCCGGCCCAGTGGCAGCCCTCGCCGCCGTTGAAGCGCTTGGCGCCGGAGACCTGGTCCCGGGTGGCCGTGCCGGAGCCGGACGGGTTGGGCACGGTGGCCCAGGTGTAGGAGCCGGAGGTGCCGGAGCCGGCGACCAGGACCTGGAGCGTGCCGGACGCGAGATTGCCCCAGGTGCCGGGGATGAACCGGTAGAAGCAGCCGTTGCCGACGTCCTCGGTCATGTAGACGACCTGGCGCACCGGGTCGGCCGCGGCGGCCTCGTGCTTGAAGCGGCCCATCGCGTCGCGCCGCACGGCGGAGTTGACGCCGAACGGGTCGGTCTCGTACACGTACCCGCGGTCGACCTCCTCGCAGGAGAGCCAGGTGTTCCAGGGGGTGGCGCCGCCGGCGCAGTTCTGCCGGGTGCCGCTGAGGATGGGGTAGGCGCCGGTGACGTTGCCCGAGGAGTTGAAGCGCAGGGCGCTCGCCCCGCCGCCGGGGTTGATCTCGGAGTTGGAGACGTAGATCCAGCCGGACCCGTTCGCGAAGCAGGCGCCGCCGTCGGGTGCGCGGTGCCAGGTGTGGGACGTGCCCGGCACCTGCTGGTTGGAGCGGGCGACGACGCGGCTGGTGAAGCCGCTGGGGAGCCGGATGCCGTTGCTGTCGGGGGAGCCGAGCGGACCGTAGGGGCTGGGGCCGTTCTGCGCGGGGGCGGCGTAGGCCGCGCCGTGCGTCAACGTGCCGCCGAAGGCGATCGCCGAGCCGCCTATGGCGGCGCCACGCAGGAAGGTGCGACGTTCCACGGTTACCTCACCGGATGTCGTCGTGGACGCTCCACGACCCGGCGGGCCGCGGAGCCAAACGCTCGGAGGATAGGAGCCCGTGGTGGACCTGTCCGCAACAGCACGTGAACCGGCCGTGCCCATAAGCGGGCACGGCCGGTTCACGGCATCGGTTGGCGGAGGGGCCGACCGATCAGATGGTGACGCCGTTGGACCGGAGGTAGGCCAGCGGGTCGATGTCGGTGCCGTAGCCGGCGCCGGTGCGGACCTCGAAGTGGAGGTGCGGGCCGGTGCTGTTGCCGGTGGAGCCGGCCAGGCCGATCTGCTGCCCGGCGGTCACCGACTGGCCGGCGCTCACCGAGAGGGAGGACAGGTGGGCGTACTGGCTGTACCGGCCGTCGTTGTGCCGGATGACGACCTGGTTGCCGTACGCGCCGGCCCAACCGGCGGAGACGACGGTGCCGTTGGAGACGCTGTTGATACGCGTACCGGTCGGCACGGAGAAGTCCACACCGGTGTGGTAGCCGCTGGACCACATGGCGCCGGAGGCGCGGTACGCGGTCGACGGGGCGGCGGCGACCGGGGCGGCGTAGCCGGAGGCCGGGGCGCTGACCTGCTGCGGGGCCTTGGCGGCCGGCTTCGGCTGCTCGGCCTTGGGGGCCTGCGCCTTCGGAGCCGGCTTGCTCTCCTGCTTGGGTGCCTCGGCCTTGGGGGCCGGCTTGCTCTCCTGCTTGGGCGCTTCCTGCTTGGGGGCCTGCTGCTTGGGCGCCGGCTTCGGGGCCTGCTGCTTGGGCGCCTGCTTCGGGGCGTCCTGCGCGGCGGCGGCCGTACCGTCCAGCGTGAGCCGCTGGCCCGGGAAGATCAGGTCGGGGTTGCCGCCGACCGTGCTCTTGTTCTTGGCGTACAGCGCCTGCCAGCCGCCCTCGACGTCCTCCGCGACGGCGATGCCGTGCAGGGTGTCGCCGGAGACGACGGTGTGCGAGGCGGCACCGGCCTTGGGGGCCTGCTTCGGCGCGGCCTGCTTGGGCGCGGCGGGCTTCGGCGCGGCCTTGGGGGCCTCGGCCTTCGGCGCGGCGGCCTTCGGAGCCTCGGCCTTGGGCGCGGGCGCCTTCGGGGCCTGCTGGGCGGCGGGCTTGGACTCGGCGGTCGTGCCGGCCGGGTTGATGTCGGGCGAGCCGCTGTTCTGGCTCAGTCCGGCACGCGCGCCGCACACAGGCCAGGCGCCGGGGCCCTGCATGGCGAGCAGCTTCTCGGCGGCGGCGATCTGCTGGTCCTTGGTGGCCAGGTCGGCGCGCGGGGCGTACTGCGTGCCCCCGGCGGCGGCCCAGCTGGACTGCTGGAACTGGAGTCCGCCGTAGAAGCCGTTGCCGGTGTTGATGGACCAGTTGCCGTTGCTCTCGCACTGGGCGACCTTGTCCCAGACGGAGACCGGGGCGGCGTTGGCGGTGCCGGCGCCGACGAGCGGGAGGGCTATGCCGGCACCGCCGGCGGTGAGGGCGAGGGAGACCCGGGAGACACTACGGGCGATCTGGGAGTATTTCGAGCGGCGATGGCGGCCACGAGACATAGGGGTGTTGTCCTCTCCTACGCCTACGAGGTGAGCTGTCGGATTCGGGCTGGAGATGCCCGGCCACCTCTCCGGTTCGCGCTGTGCGCCCCGGGCGGTGGCTTCACCCCAAGCCGGTCGTGTGCGCCACGACTCGGCACTTACCTGGTTCCCCCGCTCCTGCCGTGCGGTGATCTGTTTCCCGTCGTCGGGCGGCAGGACTCGGCGTCCCGACTCTGGGGCCGGCGCACGTGATGCGACAGCGGAGGAACGGTAAACACAACGATTTGGCGCAGACAAGCAGCGGGTCGCCCGGGAGGAGACAAATCGGGCAGGACCGGCGCGATTTGGCGACTGTCCGCACCGGCGCCCTCTCCCTGGGTGAGATGGGCGATCATGTCCGCCCTGTGAAGAAATGCGCTGAGCAGCCGAATTGACGGAATGTGGGGAATGCCGGTCGGCGGTGCAATTGCACGTCCTCGAAAATTCTGTGACTCCGGTCACCGAAGGGCTTCCGCGGGTCTTTACATCACCCGATTCCCGTCACGTCCCCGCTGACGGGGTGTCAGCGGGTTGCCCGGTTTCCGCCTTGGGTTTGATGCACTTATGCCCCTTTTGTCACGTCGGGCCCGGCGTCGGCCCCGAGGTCGAGCGTGGGATTCCACTTGTGCCGGATCATCCGTTCCTCGGACGAGGCGCCCCCGGCGTCGCTAACGTCCGTATCGGATCCCGTTCGGGCCGGACCAGCCCGAACCGTGCGAACACCTTTGGGGGGACGAATGAGGAGGTTTGTGGCCGGTGTGATCGCCGCCGCGGCGGCGATCACCGGACTGGCGCTGGTCGGCCCCGCGCGGGCCGTGGAGGGCGAACCACCGCGGAGCGACGTACCGGTGTCGGCGGACGACTGCGACCGCCCCGCCGGCTGAGCGTTCCGGCGGGGCGACGTGGAACACACCCGGCAGGCCGCGCCGGACAGGGCAATGGGACGCGGCATGCCGGGTGTGAGTCGTGGGACGTGCGCTCGGACGGGCCTCGGTCCGCCAGGGCTTCGGTCGGCCAGGGCTTCGGTCGGCGCGGGCCTCAGTCGGCCGCGGGGCCGGTCCGGGCGGGGAAGACCGGAACCCGGTTCTCCTCGCCGTCCGCGTCGTCCAGACAGCGGCCGGTGGTCAGCTCGAACCGCTGCTTGAGCAGCGGCGACGCCACGAACGGCACCCCGCCCGTCGAACCCAGAAGCCCCCGGGAGAGCACGTAGGCGCCGGTGAACGGGTCCCGGTTGCCGATCGCGTACGGACGGCCCTCGCGGTCGAGGAAGACGGCGATCTGGGTGCCGTCCGGCAGCAGGGCCGCAACGCCGCGGCCCGGCAGCAGTGCGGCCAGCTCGCAGACCGGCGTCCAGGCGTCCTCGAAGCGGACCTCGATCACGGTGTCCGTCGTCTCGGACGACGTCGGCAGGGTGGCTGCGGTGAGAGCGGTCATCGCGCGGTGGTCCCTTCAAGCGTGCGGACGGGGATGTCGGGGCCGGAGAGCAGCGTGAGGTCCGGCTTGATCTGCTCGCGCTCCGGAACGAAGGCGACGGTCGGGTCGGGCACTCCGGGCGCGTTGACGAAGGACACGAAGCGGCCCAGCTTCTCCGGGTCCTCCAGCGTCGCGGCCCACTCGTCGCGGTAGTGCGCCACGTGCTCGGCCATCAGCGCCTCCAGCTCCGCGCACAGGCCGAGCGAGTCGTGCACGACCACGTCCCGGACGTGGTCGAGGCCGCCCTCGATGCGGTCCAACCACGCCGCCGTGCGCTCCAGCCGGTCGGCGGTGCGGATGTAGAACATCAGGAACCGGTCGATGAGCCTGATCAGTTCGGCGTCGCTGAGATCCTGCGCGAGCAGGTCCGCGTGGCGGGGAGTGGCGCCGCCGTTGCCGCCGACGTAGAGGTTCCAGCCGCCGGCCGTGGCGATCACGCCGAAGTCCTTGCTCTGCGCCTCCGCGCACTCCCGCTGGCAGCCGGACACCGCCGACTTCAGCTTGTGCGGCGCCCGCAGCCCCCGGTAGCGCAGCTCGAGGTCGATCGCCATCCGCACCGAGTCCTGCACGCCGTAGCGGCACCAGGTCTGCCCGACGCAGGACTTCACCGTCCGCAGCGACTTGCCGTAGGCGTGCCCCGACTCGAAGCCCGCCTCCACCAGCCGGGCCCAGATCATCGGCAGCTGGTCCACCCGGGCCCCGAACAGGTCGATCCGCTGCCCGCCGGTGATCTTCGTGTAGAGACCGAAGTCCCTGGCCACCTCGCCGATCACGATCAGCTTCTCCGGGGTGATCTCGCCGCCGGGGATGCGCGGCACCACCGAGTACGAGCCGTTGCGCTGGAGGTTGGCCAGGAAGTGGTCGTTGGTGTCCTGGAGCGCCGCCTGCCCGTCCGCGAGCACGTATCCGTCGGCGCCGATCGCGGGCGCCAGCGAGGCGATCACCGAGGCCACGGTCGGTTTGCAGACCTCGCAGCCCTCCCCGCCCCGCGCCTCAGGACGGCCGTACTCGTCCAGCAGCCGCTGGTAGGAGGTGATGCGCAGGGTGTGCACGATCTCGTACAGCTCCTGCCGGGTCTGCCCGAAGCAGCCGCACAGTCCCTTGTCGACCGTGACGCCCTGCGACTCCAGCTCGTCCTCGACCAGCCGGCCGAGCACCTTCACACAACTGCCGCAGCCCGTACCGGCCTTGGTGCACTTCTTGACCTCCGGCACGGTGGTGCAGCTGTGCTCGGTGACCGCCGACCGGATCGTGCCCTTGGTGACGTTGTGGCAGCTGCACACCACCGCCTCGTCCGGCAGCGCCGAGGGGCCCAGCGCCGGGGCGCCGCCGCTGCCGGCGGGCAGCACCAGCGACTCCGGCGCGACCGGCGGCACCGTGCCCACCAGCGGACGCAGCGTCCCGTACGCCTCCGCGTCGCCGACCAGCACGCCGCCCAGCAGGGTGCCGTCCTCGCCGACCACCAGCTTCTTGTAGACGCCCGCCCGGGAGTCGGAGTACACGACGTCCAGGCTGTCCTCGGCCCGGCCGTGCGCGTCGCCGAAGGACGCCACGTCCACGCCGAGCAGCTTCAGCTTCGTCGAGGTGTCGGAGCCGGTGAAGGACAGCGCGCCCGCGCCGCCGATCGCGTCGGCGGCGACCTCGGCCATCTCGTAGCCCGGCGCGACCAGGCCGTAGACCATGCCGTCCACGGCCTTCGCGCACTCGCCGATCGCGTAGATCGCCGGGTCCGTCGTCCGGCACAGCTCGTCGACCACCACGCCGCCGCGCTCGCCCACGTCGAGACCGCAGTCCCGGGCCAGCTGGTCGCGCGGACGGACTCCGGCGGAGAACACCACCATGTCGGTGTCCAGCCGCCCGCCGTCCGACAGCACCATGCCGTCGACCGCGCCCGCCTCACCGGTGGTGATCTCCTGACCGGCGACACCGGTGTGCACCAGCAGGCCCATGTCCTCGATCGTGCGGCGCAATGCGGCGCCACCGCCCGAGTCGACCTGGATCGCCATCAGCCGGTCGTTGAACTCCACGACGTGCGTCCGCACGCCCAGACCGTTCAGCGCGCCCGCCGCCTCCAGGCCGAGCAGCCCGCCGCCGACCACCACACCGCTCGTGGCGCCCTTCGCGTACTCCTCGATGGCCAGCAGGTCCTCGATGGTCCGGTAGACGAAGCAGCCCGTGCTGTCACTGCCGGGCACCGGCGGGACAAACGGGTACGAGCCCGTCGCCAGCACCAGCGTGTCGTAGCGGACGACCCGACCCGACCGGGCGGTCACCGTACGGGCCTGCCGGTCGATCGACTCCGCCGGATCGCCCAGGTGCAGCTCGATGCCGTGCCTCTCCAGGAAGCCGTCCTCGACCATCGACAGCTCGTCGGGCGTCCTCCCGGAGAAGTAGGAGGTCAGCTGCACCCGGTCGTAGGCGGGGCGCGGCTCCTCGCAGAGCACGACGATCCGCGTCCGTTCGGTCAGTCCGCGGTCGGCCAGCGCCTGAAGGAAGCGGTGGCCCACCATGCCGTGCCCGACCAGCACGATCGTCGGCACGTCCGCGGACGGTTCGGTGGACGGGTGGGGTGCCGTGGTGGACATCAGGAGCCTCCATCGTGGGTGAGCAGGTGGAGCAGCGGGGCGTCGGCCGCCGCCTCGGGAACGGGCAGCGACTCGTCGTCCGCCCAGCTGCGGGCGACCGCGCCGACGGCACTGAGATCGCCCACCAGGATTCCGCCGACAAGCCGGTCGCCCCGGACGACGACCTTCCGGTAGGCGCCCACGGTGTGGTCCGCGAGCTGCACGACCTCGTCGGCGGGGCCGGGCTCGGTCTCGCCGAACGCGGCGAGGTCGAAGGGGCCGGGGCCGGCGAGGGTCAACCGCGTCAGCGCCCTGGTGCCCGTGTAGCGCGGCACAGCGCTCTCGGCGCTCTCGGAGCCTTCGGCGCTCTCGGCGCTCTCGGCGGAGAGCACGCCGGCGAGTACGTCCGCCTGGTCCTGTGCGGGACCGGCCAGCCCGTAGAGCACACCGGCGTGCTCGGCGCAGTCGCCGACGGCGTGGATGTTCGGGTCGCTGGTGCGCAGCCGGTCGTCGACGACCACACCGCCGGCGACCGTCAGCCCGGCCGCGCGCGCCAGCCCCACCCGGGGACGCACCCCGCAGGCCAGCACGACCAGGTCGCAGTCGAGGCGGTAGCCGTCGGCCATGGTGACGGCCCGCACCGCGCGGCGCCCGTCGGCCCCGGTCTCGGTGGTCAGGCCCCGCACCCGGCACTTGGTGTGCACCTCGACACCCAGGCCCGCCAGATGCCGGCGCAGCAGCTTGCCGGCGGCCTGGTCGAGCTGGCGTTCCATGAGGTGCTCGCCCTGGTGCGCCAGCACCGTCCGCACACCCCTCGCCGCGAGCGCCCGGGCCGCCGAGACGCCCAGCAGACCGCCGCCGATCACCACCGCACGCGGAGTCGCCACGTCCTCGGCGGCGGCGGCCAGCGCCAGGCAGTCGTCCATCGTGCGGAACGCGTACACGCCCTCCGGAAGCTCGCGCCCCTCCGAGCGCCGCTCCTCGAACAGCCCGCGCACCGGCGGCAGCACCGGATTGGAACCGGTCGCCAGCACCAGGGTGTCGTACGGCACCTCGGAGCCGTCGTCGCACACCACAAGCCCGCCGTGCTCGGCGCGGTCGATCCGCACCGCACGCACGCCTCGGCGGGCCTCGACGCCGTCGCCCGGGCCGGGCAGCGCGACCACCTCCGGCCGGTACCGGCCGGCCAGCACCTCGGCGAGCAGAACCCGGTTGTACGCCGGATGCGGCTCCTCGCCGAGCAACGTGACGGACAGGTGGGGCACCGCGCCCAGGCGTCGGACCAGCCGGGCACCGGCCATCCCGCCGCCGATCACCACCACACGTCGCTTCAAGGTCATGCCGTTCAGCGTGCGGGCCGGCTGTTACCCGGCGGCATCACCGTTGTTTCCCGGGAGCAACGGTGACCTCAGCACCGCCCGTGCCCCACTGTGAGCGGCGAAGCCACTCCGCTCACCGCACCGGGCGCGGCGCGACACGCCGGGCGGGCGAGGCGCGTCCATCCCGCCGGGCGCCCCGAACGCCGTGGCCAGCGCCCCCGCGCCCCCGCCTGACCCGTCAAGCGTCCGGTGTGCGCGTTCCCCGTCCGGCGACCGGCGTCTAGGCTCCCGCCCATGAACCGGCAGGCGGCAATCGCATTCAACAGCAAGGTGGTCGAGCGCTTCCGTGCCCGACGCGGCAGCGGTCCGCTCGGCGACGATCTGCCCTTCAACGCGGACGGCCTGCTGCTGCTCACACACACGGGCGCGCGCACCGGCACCCGCCGCACCAACCCGCTGGGCCACCTGGAACTGGACGGCGGGCGACTCTTCGTCGTCGCCTCCTTCATGGGTGCGCCCCGGCACCCGGACTGGTACCACAACGTCCTCGCCCATCCCGAGGTCGAGGTGGAGCTGGGCGGCGAGCACTTCCCGGCACTGGCGTCGGAGGCCGCCGCCGAGGAGCACCCGCGGCTGTACGCCGAGGCGCTGTCCTGGTGGCCGTTCCTCGAGGACCACCAGCGCCGCGCCGGCCGACGGATCCCCCTGGTCGAACTCCGCCGCCGGTAGCCGGAGGCCGGTCCGGCGGACGGTCGCCGGACGGACAGTCGAGTAGCGGGCCTCAGCGGTCGGCCTTCGCCCAGTCGCCGCCGGGTATCAGCACGCCCTCTGCCCGCAGCCGCGCGGTGAGCGGCGCCGCCGCCAGATACACCCAGGCCCGCTCCACCCCGCCGACCAGCAAAAACGCCTCCGCCGCGATGCGCTCGTAGACGTTCGCCGGATCGCCGGGCCGGTACTCCTCCAACTCGTCCAGCACCCGCAGCACCTCGTCGTACTCGGTCGAGCGGGGCATGACCAGCTCGCCGCGCACCTCGCCCTCCCCGGCGACCGCGTACGGGTAGCCGGGGCCCCGGTAGAGCAGCAGACCGGCCATCCGGGCCGGGTCCTCGCGGACCGTCCGGCCGCGCAGCGCCCAGGCGTGGTGCCGCCCGCCCGGGCGCAGTGTGCCGTAGACGAAGAACGGCAACCTCTCAGCGGACTCGCTCATGCCGTCACGGTAACCGGACGAAACCGGTCCGCTCCCTCTCGCGTCATGATCATCGTGACGACGACCGAGGCAGCACCGTGACGACGACCGAGGCAGCAGGACCCGAGAAGCCGGACGGGGGCCCGGGCGCGGCGCGACGTACCGTGGGCAGACGGCGGTTCGCCCAGGTGCTGATGCTGCTGTGCGTCCTGGCGCTGCTGCCGACGACCTGGATCAGGCTCAGCACGGACGGCCGGGTCGGCCCGGCGGCCGCGGCGCCGCACGCCCCGGTCGCGATGGTGTTCGGCGCCGGCCTGCGGGACGGCGAGCCCTCCCGCTATCTGGCGAGCCGACTGGACACCGCGGCGGACCTCTACCACGGCGGCAAGGTGCGCGCCCTGCTGCTCACCGGCGACAACAGCCGCGCCGACTACGACGAGCCGACCGCCATGCGCGACCATCTGCTCCGGCGCGGTGTGCCCGCCGACAGGGTCGTCCTCGACTACGCCGGCTTTGACACCTGGGCGTCCTGCTCCCGCGCCAAGCGGGTCTTCGGCGTGGACGAGGCGCTGCTGGTCAGCCAGGCATTCCACGTGCCGCGCGCGGTCGCGCTCTGCGACGCGGCGGGCGTCCGGGCGCACGGCGTCGCCGTCGCCGAAGCGCGCAACGCCGTCTGGTACGCAGGACACCTGCGCGAACTGGCGGCGGGGGTGAAGGCGGGCCTGGAGGCCACCTTCACCCCCGACCCGCGGTTCCTCGGACCGCAGGAGCCGGGCATCGCCCGCGCACTGTCCGCGGACTGACCACGCGGTCGTCCGTTCAGGCCCGCCAACTCCCGTTAGCGGAGGCGTCCTTGACGAAGTCCGCGAAGTCGCGCGGGGCGCGGCCGAGTACCGTCCGCACGTCGTCCGTCCCGTGGTCGAGGCCGCCCAGCCGGATCCGCCGGAGCAGGTCGCCGACCAGGGCGACGGTCTCGGCGGGGAAGCCCTCGGCGGTCAGCGCGGCGCCGAACTCCTCCTCCGCCAAAGGGAGGTAGTCCATCCTGCGGTCCGCGGCCGAGGCGATCTCCGCCACCGCCTCCCCGAAGGTCAACCCGCGCGCACCGGTCAACTCGTAGGTCCGGCCCGCGTGCCCGCCCTCGGTGAGGGCGACGGCGGCGACCTCGGCGATGTCGCCGGCGTCCACGAAGAACTCCCGGCCCTCGGCCGTGGGAAGGGCGAGCGTGCCCGCGCGCACGTACGCGGAGAGGAAGCCCTCGTCGAAGTTCTGGAAGAACCAGCCGGCACGCAGGATGGTCCAGTCCGGGCCCGCCTTCCGGACGGCCGCCTCGGCGTCGGCCATCAGCCCCTCGGTCGCGGTGCGGCCCTCGTCGGGGAGGCGCGCGGACAACTGCACGATCCGCTCCACGCCCGCCGCCGCTGCCCGCTCGGTGAAGGCGGCGATGTCCGCCACCGAGTCGGTGGTGCCCAGGTCCGGGGCGTAGAGCAGGAAGACCGAGCGGACGCCGTCGAGCGCTGCCGGCCAGGTGGCGCGGTCCTGCCAGTCGAAGGGCGGCTCGCCGCGCCGCCCGCCGAGCCGGACGGGCACGCCGCGCTCGTCGAGCGCCCGCGCCACCCGGCTGCCGATCTTGCCGCTGGAACCCAGGACAAGCGTGGGCGCGGCGGTGTTGGTGGGTGTCTCCGTGTGTGTCATGCGGTCCAGTCAAGCCGCCGCCGGTGAGACGGAACATGGCCGACAGGCGCGGAGACATACGTGTCCGTCTACGCTTGGTGGCATGGACGTGCTCGCCGAACTGCTCGACGGCGCCCGGGCGCGGGGCGGCTGCTTCCACCGGCTGGTGGTCGAACCGCCCTGGGGTCTGCTCGTACGCGACGAGGCCCCGCTGTCGCTCTACACCGTGTTGGACGCGCCCGCCTGGATCGTGCACCCGGAGGTCGACCCCGTCCGCGTCGAACCCGGAGACGTGGCCGTCGTCCGCGGCCCGACCGGCTACCTGGTGGCCGACGACCCGGCCACCCCGCCGAGCCTGGTGGCCGAACCGGGCGACGTCTGCACCACCGCCGACGGCGTCAGCGTCTGCGACGAACTGGCCCTGGGCGTACGGACCTGGGGCGCGGACGGCGACGGCTCGGTGGTCGTGGTCAACGGCACCTACCGGCCGGAGGGCGACGTCAGCGCACGACTGCTGGCCGCCCTGCCGCCGGTGGTGGTCGTCCGTGACGACCCCAACTGCCGCACGCTGCTTCCGCTGCTCGCCGAGGAGATCGGCCGGGACGCCCCCGGCCAGCAGGCCGTGCTCGACCGGCTGCTCGACCTGGTGCTGATCGCGACGCTGCGTGCCTGGTTCGACCGGCCGGAGGCGGCGGCCCCCGCCTGGTACCGGGCCCAGGGCGACCCCGTCGTCGGCCCCGCGCTGCGACTCCTGCACGCAGACCCGGCCCGGCCCTGGACGGTGGCCTCGCTCGCCTCCGCCGTCGGTGTCTCCCGAGCCGCCCTGGCCCGCCGGTTCGCCGAACTGGTCGGGGAGACGCCGATGGCCTACCTCGCCGACTGGCGGATGGACATCGCGGCGGACCTGCTGCGCACCCCCGGTCACACCGTGGCGTCGGTGGCGCGCCGGGTCGGCTACGCCAACGCGTTCGCGCTCAGCTCCGCGTTCAAACGCCTGCGCGGCGTCAGCCCCCGCGAGTACCGGGCCGCCCTGACCACCCCGACCGACCAGTCGTCCCCCGAACCCGCCCCGGCGGCGACCCGGGATGTCTGACCGGAGCGCGTCCGGCGAAGGCGCCCCGGCCGGCTACCGGGAGCGGCCCGCGTCGCGGCTGCCCGGCGCGCAGATCTGGACCCGCCCGGCAGGCGGCGGCCCGGAGGAGGACACCCGTGTCCTGCCCGACGGCTGCATGGATCTCATCTGGCACGAGGCCGCCGACGGCCTGCTGGTGGCCGGCCCCGACACCCGGGCGCACACCAGCAGGTCGACGCCGGACGCCGGATGGGCCGGACTGCGGCTCCCGCCGGGCGTCGCGCCCGCCCTGCTCGGCGTGCCCGCGCACGAACTCCGCGATCGCCGGGTGCCGTTGGCGGAAGTCCTGCCGCTCACCCGGGCCCGTCGCCTCACCGCACGCGTGGACCGCGCGACGGACCGGGGCGCGATGCTTGAGCGGATCGCCCTCGAACTGGCAGGTGAGCCTCCCGACCCGCTGTGCCAAGCCGTGGCGGCCGGACTCCGCCGCGGCCGTCCCGTGGCCGAACTCGCCGACGAAGTCGCCCTGAGCCCACGCCAGTTGCACCGCCGCGCGCTCGCGGCGTTCGGCTACGGGCCCAAGACGCTCGCCCGGGTCCTACGGCTCCGCGCGGCGCTGCCGCTCATCACGTCGGGCCGACCGCTCGCCGAGGTAGCCGCCGCCACCGGCTACGCCGACCAGGCCCACCTCACCAGGGAGGTGCGAGCCCTCACCGGACTGCCACCCGGCCGGCTGCGAAGCCACCCCGCCGGCACTGCGGCATGAGCCTCCAGGGCCCGGGCCGGAGGTCAGCCCAGCGGGGCGAAGAGGTCGATCCCGTTCCCCTCCGGATCGAGCACCACCGCGTACCGCTGCCCCCAGAACGCGTCCCACGGTGCCTTCTCGCCGTGGTGACCGGCCTCCGTCAGCTCCCGGTACACCCGGTCCACATCGGCCGCGTCCGCACAGCGGAACGCCAGCGAGACACGGCCCTCGCCGGTCGGCATCCGGTAGTCCGGATACATCGTGCGGATGACCTCCACGGTGTCCCAACCGAGCCGGACCCCGCCGGGACCGGCCACCTCGACATGCTGCTCCCCGTCGGCCTCGGCCGGGATGTCCAACCCGAGCCGTCGGTAGAACGCGAGCGTGGCGGCCATGTCGGCTGTCACCATGCCGATCATGTCGAAGCGGGGAGCGGGACGGTCCTTGCTGTGCTGTTCCATGCCAGGCACGCTACGGCCACCGCCGCCCGCCGGTCTTGAACGAATCGGACGTGCCCCGACCGGGACGGCACGGGCGGTACGAGAGGATGGCCTGATGCGCACATCCGTACGACTCGCCGTGCAAGGCCGGCTGTTCGCCGGAGACTTCGAGATCCACCTGACCGTGGACGGCACCGGGGACGAACTGTCCGGGCTGGAGGACTTCGCCCGCGCCCACGGCCTGAAGTGCGCGTTCATCGTCCTCGATCGAGGACGCACGCCATGGCAGCCGATGATCACGCAGCGCGCCCAGGGCACCCTCGCCGAGGCCGCCGACAGCGCCGAGGCCACCGCGGCCGGTCTGTCGGCGGCCGGATTCCGGGTCGTACGGACGAAGGTGGAGGCGACGCCGTGGTCGGACGGGGTGCCCCGGGACGACAGCGCCGCCCGCTCCCTGCCCGGCGACCAGTACTTCGAGCACCACGTCAAACTGCTCCTGCCGGCCGACGCCGAGCTGGCCGCGTTGGCCCGGCTGGCCGAGAGACACGGGGCTCACGTGTCCCGGAACGCTCGCCGCAGGCGCGACGACGGCCCGGCCGAACGCTTTGTCACGCAGCGCTGCCGCGGCGTCGGTGACACGACAGCAAGCTGCCGCCTTTCCGACCTCACCGCCGAACTGACCGCCGCGGGCTGGGAAATCATCTCGTCCGAGCGGGAGTTCGTGGTGTACGACAGTGCGCAGGCGTTGGACGCCGGCTGGATCAGGGAAGCGGAGGCGGCGCGATGAGCACAAACTGGTCCCAGGTGCGGTACGGGCCGTGGCCCGACACCCCGGCGCCACGCAAGGCGCCCGACGAGGCGGAACGCGTGGCGTGCTCACTGCCCGCCACACTGCGGCCGATCGACTTCGACGGGGTCGACCAGCCGATGGTGTTCGACCCGGCGAGCCTGCACTACGCGAACGCCATGCGACTGGGCGAGCCACGCTTCGGGGACGCCGAAAGGGGCGAACGCTGGCGCGTCGCCCGGCGGTACGCGCTGGACGCGGCACTCGCGGCCGTCGCCGACTCGCCCTGGGCAGAACACCTCGTGCTGCGGGGGAGCGTCCTGATGACCGCGTGGTTCGGCGACGAGGCACGCGAACCCGGCGACCTCGACTTCGTCGTGGTGCCCCGCTCCTGGAACCTGGACGACCCGCGCACCGACCGGATGCTCACCGGCCTCGCCCGGGCCGCCGAAGAACTGTCGGCGGACGGTCCGGCACGGCTGGAGGCGGCCGGCGCCGTCAGCGACGAGATCTGGACCTACGACCGCGTACCGGGCCGCCGCCTGGTCCTGCCCTGGCGGCAGGCGGACCCCGACGAGCCGGGCGGCACCGTACAGCTCGACTTCGTCTTCGGCGAACGGCTCCCCCTCGAGCCCGAGCGGACCCGGGTGCCCCGCCCCGGCGGCGGCCCGCCGCTGACACTCACCTCCGCCGGGCCCGAACTGTCCCTCGCCTGGAAGGTCCAGTGGCTGCTGACCCACAGCTATCCCGAGGGCAAGGACCTCTACGACGCGGTGCTGCTGGCCGAAGCGGTGCCGCTGCGGTACGAGCTGCTGTGCGAGGTACTGCACGGCATGGGGGACGAGTGGCGGCGCCCACCGCTCCCCGAGTTGCTGTCGGACCTCGCCCATGCCACCGAGTGGGACGAGTTCCGCAAGGACGCCCCGAACCTCCCGGACACCGCCGACGCCCACGCCGAGCGGCTGCGCACCGCGCTCGCCCCCACCTTCTCCGCCGACCGCCACCGCATGCGGGTGACGTGGTTCTCCCACCACGACCTCCCCCGGTACCGCGGTGTCCTCGCGCGCGAGGGCATGGCGGCCGTCCAACGCGCGCTGACGGCGGCACAGCTCGGTGTCGCGGACGCGGTGGCCGTCACGAGCGAACTGCTGGGCGGTGACAGTTTCCTGACAGACGCCGTCCGCGTGGTGGCCGATTTCCGCGCACTGGACGTCGACAAGGCGACGGCACAGGCCGACCTGCCGCCTGTCCCGCCGAGCGGCTGACAACTCTCAGTCCGCCGCCAACTCCCGCTCCAGCGGGGTGCGGAAGGTGGGCGTGACGCGGGCGGGGCCGAGCCAGGCGGTGAGTTCCCCGACGGTCGCGGCCACCCGCGCGCGGGCCTCGGCGCCCGGGTCGACGAGCAGCCGGTGGGCCACCCGACCGTCCGCCCGCTGCGCCCAGCCGCCGATCACCCGTCCGTCCGCCCACACCGTGGGGCCGATGTTCCCGTTGCGGTCGAACAGCGCCGGGACCAGCTCCGGATCGAGGTAGAAGCCCCGCCGCCGCCAGCCCATCGAGCTCGGGTCGAGGGACGGCAGCAGCGCCACCCACGGCTCCGGGGAGGGCGCCCGCGCGTGGTCCTCGGGCAGCAGCAGCCCCACCGACCCGTCGTCCAGGTCGACCTCCACGGTCTCCACCGCCGCCAGCGCCCGCCGGGTGTCGGTCAGCGTCCAGCCCGTCCACCACTTCACGTCCTCGACCGTCACCGGACCGAACGCGGCCAGGTACTCCCGGGCCAGCCGGCTCCTGGCCTCCGCCGGTGCCAGGTCCGTGGCGTGCGGCTCGGCGAGCGTCCAGCGGAAACGGGCGCTCGTCCAGGCCCCGCTCGGCCGGGCCCGGCGGACGGCGCCCTCGGCGGCCAGCACCCGCAGCAGCCGTGAGCCGACGCTGATCCGCGACTCGTAGGACTTGCCGGGCGCCAGGACCAACTGCTCCCGCAGCTCGGGCACGTCGGCCGTCAGCCGCACCGCCGTCGCCTCGCCCCGCTCCGCGAGCGCGGCCAGCAACAGCCGCTCGGCGGCCGCCAGCCGCGCGTCCGACCAGCCCGCCTTGTGGACCTCGGCGACAAAGCCGCGCCGCTCCCGCGCGGCGACCGCCCGCGCCGTGGAGACGTCGACGACGGGCACGAGCGGGGTCGGCACGACGAACATCGTGCGCCGCATGCACAGCAGTCTGGTGACCGTGTGCTCCTCGTACAGCGACCGCTCCACCTCGGCCACCGTCGGCTCGGCGAGCCGCGCGGCGGCCGACAGGAACACCGTGGCCGGGTCCGTGGCGTGCAGGCCGACGACCGCCCCGGCGGCCTCGGCGACCGTACGGGCGCCGGGACCTGCCAGCCGGTGCCTGACGCCCAGCAGCGCGCGTCGCTGCGCGTCGCTCACGCGCGGGCGGGCGCTCAACGCGGCCCGCCGGCGTCGCCGGTGGCGCGTGAACCACCTGTGGGCGTGAATCTCCACCGGTTCGCCCCCGAGCGGGCGTGGTCGACGGTCATGCTGCCCAGCATGACCGACCCCACTGACAACGTGCCCTCCTACCGAACGATCCGGGTGTCGGGCCCGGACGGACCCGTGGCGGCCGTCACGGACGTCGCGGCCTGGCAGGCCAGGGACGGCTACCCGGATCTGCTGTCGGCCGGCGTGCCCGCCTTCGGCGTCGTCCGGGAGCGGGAGGCGGGCGGCTGGGACGTCGTCTCGTCGTTCTCCGGGCTCGCACCGCAGGACGCGCGCGACAGCATGGGCCACCACTTCCGCGTCCGGGCGAAGGAGGCCGAGGAGTCCGGTGACGAGGCGGCCCGCGCGGAGTTCCAGCGGGCGGCCGAGCGCATGGACTGGGAGGCCGTCGACGAGCAGACCGTGCGCGGCGTGCGCTACCGGGTGGCGCGCGCCGAGCGGTTCGTCCGGCACGGACCCGACGGTCCGGAGCCGCCCCGGCCCACCGACGCCGATCCGCGCGGCCCGGAGCCGGGCGGTACCGCCTCCGACCCGCTGGACGGATTTGTCATCGACCCGGCGCTGCCGACCGGCATGTCCGAGAGCATCCTGCGACTGGAACTGCTCGCCCTGGTGGCGAGGGCGGGCACGGTCCCCGAGGACGTGCGCCGGGACTCGGTACGGGCCTCCCGGGAGTATCCGGGCGGCGTGCTGCTGCCGCCGGCCTTCCTGGTCGCCACGTGCGAGGGCGGGCGCTGGCGCCCGGACACGGCCCACGACAGCCCGACCCCGCGGGAGGCCAGAAGCGGCCTCGCCACCCGGCTGCGGGTGATGGTGCCCTGGGAACTGCGCCTGAGCCCGGAGGAGAGCGCGCCGTACGTCACGGCGGCGGACGAGATGGAGGACGCCCGCGCCGACGAGCTTCAGGTGTGCGGGCGCCGCTACCGGATCGTCCGGGTCGAACGGCTCGTCCGCGTCGGCCCGGACGGCCCCGAGCCCTCCCGGCCCTCCGACCACGACCCGCAACCGCCGGTCAAGCTCCAGGAGCAGCAGCTGCGCGAGGCCGGAGAGCTCGACGACGAGGACGACGAGGACACCGAGAACGCCGAGAACGCCGAGAACGCCGAGAACGCCGAGAACGCCGACGAGTACCCCGAGGGCGGCGGCGCCGCCCCCGACCCCGAGCGGGCTCGGGTCGAGGAGCAGGCCCGCCGGCTGATCGAGCTCTACCAGCAGGACGTCGCACGCCGGAAGGCCCGGCGCCCCCGCCCCTGAGCCGCCCCGCCGGGGTGGTGCCGCCCCGAACCGGCGGCACCACCCCGTGCGGGCTCAGCCCTTGCGTGCGTTGATCCGCGCCTGGCGGGCGGCGAGCTTCTCGTCGAGCTTCACGGCCTCGCTCTCCAGCCCGGCCAGGTAGAGACCCAGCTCCTCCTGAGCCCGGGCGCCCTCGGGGCCGAGCCCGTCGATCTCCATGATCTTCAGGAAGCGCAGCACCGGCTGGAGCACGTCGTCGTGGTGGATGCGCAGGTTGTAGATACCGCCGATGGCCATGCGCGCGGCGGACCGCTCGAAGCCGGGCATGCCGTGGCCGGGCATCCGGAAGTCGACCACCACGTCGCGCACGGCCTGCATCGTCAGGTCCGGTGCCAGCTCGAAGGCGGCGCGCAGGAGGTTGCGGTAGAAGACCATGTGCAGGTTCTCGTCGGTGGCGATCCGCGCGAGCATCCGGTCGCAGACCGGGTCACCGGACTGGTGTCCGGTGTTGCGGTGCGAGATACGCGTGGCCAGCTCCTGGAACGCCACGTAGGCGACGGAGTGCAGCATCGAGTGCCGGTTGTCTGACTCGAAGCCCTCCGACATGTGCGCCATCCGGAAGCGCTCCAGCTCGTCCGGGTCGACTGCCCGGGACGCGAGCAGGTAGTCGCGCATGACGATGCCGTGGCGGCCCTCCTCGGCCGTCCAGCGGTGCACCCAGGTGCCCCAGGCGCCGTCACGCCCGAAGAGCGAGGCGATCTCGTGGTGGTAGCTGGGCAGGTTGTCCTCGGTGAGCAGGTTGACCACAAGCGCGATGCGGCCGATGTCGGTGACCTTCGACTCGCGCGGGTCCCAGGGCTCGCCGTCCTCGAACTGTCCGGGGAAGTTGCGCCCATCCGACCAGGGCACGTACTCGTGCGGCATCCAGTCCTTGGCGACCTTCAGATGCCGGTTGAGTTCCTTCTCCACGACCTCCTCCAGCGCGTACAGCAGCTGGGCGTCCGTCCACTCCTTCGAGCCGGCGAGGTAGGGAGAGGTCAGCGTCACGGGGGCTCCAGAAAAACACGACGACATACCTACGGGGTCGTAGGTTACGAAACCGTAGGTTAAGCGCCGCCGAGCGCCCCCGCCAAGCCCATCGGTGGAGTCGCGAGCTCACGCAGTGTCGCCATCCCCCATCACCGGCCCTTTCTCGCGCGGCTGTTGCCCGCCGATGTGATCTACGCCACTCCGTGGCCGGATCGGAATCAGATCTCGCTCCCACCGGAAAACCGCCGCCCGCAGACTGGGCGTTCTCTTCGACAGGGGCTGAAGCCATGTCCCGCATTCGCGCCGCCGTGGTGGCGGCCGTGGCCTCACTCGCGCTGGTCCTCGGTGGCAGCGCCTGTACCTCGCCCGAGCAGGGCACCGCCGAGCGTTCCACCTCCGAGGAGGAGGTGACGGACGAGTCGACAGAGTCGCCGGCGTCGGAGGAAGGTCAGAAGGAGGCCGAGGAGGCGCCGGACACCGAACTCCGGGTCGGTGACACGTTCCGCTACGTCGACGGGCTCAAGCTCACTGTCACGCGACTCACCGAGATCACGTCCTTCGGCGAGTTCGACACCCGCCCCGAGGCCGACCGACTCGCCTTCCGGGTCCACCTTCGGGTTGCCAACGACGGCGACACGCCAGTTGACCTCGACGGCTTCCACTTCTCCGCCGTGGGCGCCACAACCGGCGGCGACACTCGTTTCCTCTACGTGACCGAAGGCTCCAAGGAGATGGCCGGCCGGTTGGCGCCTGGTCGCAGCGCCGACTTCACCGAGGAGTTCTCCATCGACAGGAGCGACGGCCGCGAGGTCGTCGTCCAGGCGTCGCGGTTCGACGGCGACGTGAACGTCTTCGCGGAGCCGCCGAAGTGGACTGGCGCCATCCGCTGAGGGCTGCGCCCGTGGCGGCGGTTCAGCCGGCCGCGCGTTCCGCGCGTTCCACGCGGACGGCGCAGACCTTGAACTCCGGCATGCGGGAGGTCGGGTCGAGAGCGGGGTTGGTGAGCGTGTTCGCACGGCCCTCCCCGGCCCAGTGGAACGGCATGAACACCGTGTCGGGGCGGATGTCGCGGCTCACCTTCGCCGGGGCGACGGCCCGGCCGCGCCGGGACGTCACCGCCACCGGCTCGCCGTCGGCGACGCCGACGCGCTCGGCGAGCAGCGGATGCAGTTGGACGAAGGCCTCCGGGGCAGCCGAGTTGAGCGTCGGCACCCGGCGGGTCTGCGCGCCCGACTGGTACTGGGCGAGCACCCGTCCGGTGGTCAGCAGCAGCGGGTACTCCTCGTCGGGCTCCTCCGCCGACGCCCGGTGGGTGACGTCCGCGAACCGCGCGCGCCCGTCCGGGGTGGCGAAGCGGTCGAGGAAGAGGCGTGGCGTGCCGGGGTGGCGCGGCCCGTCGGCGGAGTCGGGGCACGGCCAGAAGACGCCGTCCTCCTCGGCGATCCGCCGGTAGGTGATGCCCGAGTAGTCGGCCTTGCCGCCGGCCGAGGCGCGGCGCAGCTCGGCGAACGCCTCCTCGGCGTCCACCGGGAAGCCCTTCTCCCAACCGAGGCGCGACGCAAGCGAGTTCAGCACCTGAAGGTCGCTGCGGACGCCGGGCGGCG